>JBKQUY010000089.1:0-6525 GCA_052325425.1 Bacteroidia bacterium
CCCCTCCACACCCACCCCCAATATCCTATGAATCCTGTCATTCCGAACGCAGTGAGGAATCTTACCAATTTTCATAGGTCGCAACTTAAATTAAGTAGTGTATGTGGCGGTTCGTGGCGGAGTTTGGCGGTGATTTCGAAGGGGATAACCGCCATATCAGACTTTTTCCAATAAATCCTTCTGTTTTTCAGTTGGGATATTAAAAGTAACTGTCTTGTTGCCCGGATTTCCGGTTTCATTTCCTTTAGCCGCAAAGTAGCACCCGCGCATTTTCCATAATTTGTCAATGGCATAAATAATATCGCGGTGCGAAGGCTTGCATTTTTCGTGAAGGACCCCGTTGCCGGTATAAATAAGTTTTTCGGCTTCTAATTTTCCGTCAACTATTTCACACAGTTTCGCTTCCAGTTCCAGGTTGCTCTTCAGCCATTTTTCAGCGGCTTCGGCCACTGCTTCGCATCTTACAGCCTCTATTACGGCATCGCGTTTTTGCAGCCTCCCCGCCACCATATCTTTTGCAAGCGCAATATAGCGCTCAATAGTACGTTCTCCCGCATCCCATTGGGCGGTGTAGGTTGAAATAATTTCAGCGGACGAATTTCCCTGTTCAAGGCTCTCCGCTACCGCGTTTAAACGCGCTTTCAGTTCTGTCTGGTTTCTCATGGTTTTAATTTAGTTATAAGGGTTAAGGAGTAAGGGATAAGTCCTGGTTTTACTTGCTCCATATTCTCCCGATACAAAACGCCGGGATTTCGCTTCGCTCAACTTACAACTTACTCCTTATTCCTGCCTGTTTAAGGCAATGCAAAAATAAACAAAATATTTATTATAAAATGCACAAAAAGTTAAAAAGTTTTCAAAAACCCCGTTTGCCTTTTGGGCAAATTCAAGTCACAAATGCAACTTTTGTCATAACGTTACAATACACGCCAAATGAAAGATGTAGAAATATTTGACCATACCCTAACAAGGTTAGAAGGTAGGCTTACTTAGGTAAGCATCAACAAAGTACATTTTTGGCAATATCAAAACTAATAATTGAAAAAGAAAAAGTAAAAGACTATTTTATTTCTTTTACCATAATTCGTCAAAAATTTGAGAATTATCTTACATCCAATAAAATACTGATAAATCAAATTATCAGGAAATATGGAAGCAATAAAAGGTCATTACCTCATTTAAAAGATTTTTATGATAATGTTATTAGGTTGTTATTAGATAAAAAGAATGACCAAGAAATATTAGATTTTTTCAAAAAAGAGAAAAAATGGGATTTTCTGAATCCTGCCGAGACAGAATTAACAAGAACAACAGGTAAAGAATTTAGTGATTCTGTTAAATCAAGTAAAGTTATTCAAGAAGAAAACAAGAATCATAAAAAATGTGAAATATGCGGTTGTCTTATTCATTCAGTTGTCTTAACTCACGACCATATTTTAGAAAAAAATAGCGGTGGAGATGGTAATCTTGAAAATGACCAACTCGCACACCCATTTTGCAATACAGGATATAAGAATTGGGTAAAACACTATATAGAAAGGGATGAAAAAGAATAAAAAATCCAAGGGCAAAACCTCTAAATCAAAAAGTAAATATCATAGATGAGTGTCTTTAGATATGTCTTTTGAAGAAGCAATGTTAAGATTGGCAAAGGTGAAATTGCCTAAAAGTAAAAAATGAGAAACATTTTAATATCAGATTAAGCATAAAGGGGCATTCTATTTGAATGCTCCTTACTATGTATTATTAATAAATGGTGTAAATGATTTTATTTTCAAACTGAGACACTACCAAATTTCCCGATATTCCTAATAATCTCCCGGATACTGCGGGATCCTATAACAGCTACTCTATCGGCATTATACAAAATTTCATTGGGCTGTTTTGTTATAAGTAATGGTATTATTTCTTCACGAATTTATTCAGCAGAGTCTCCTTCACCGTATTTATTCTTACCAAATAAACACCGGGTTGTAAAGCCGAAATATTTAATGGGAAAGAATCAGCAGTAATAATAAAATGATTTTCCATAACAATTCTCCCTGTAATATCATACACCATTAAATCGGCATTACCTTGATTTTTTTGCGGCATGGAAACAGTAATAACTTCTGCCGCAGGGTCTGGATATAAATTGAGCGGGGATAAATTATTCACTGCCGGAACAGCGGTTATAAAATTATCAAAACTTAAATTATCAATATATAAAACAGAATTACCGTGAGCAATCATAGTTTTATCGGCAGTGCATGCCAACGTCATACGTGCGCTATCCACTGAGGTATAACTGCTGAAAGGAATCTGAAAAGGCGTCCAATTGAGAGCTGAGGTTGAATCCCCTAACTGTCCCCCGCCAATATCCACTCCATTCTTTAATAAGCGGATAACGATATCCATGGTATCCCCGTTTTGAGGAATCCATTTATAATATCCGCATAACGATGTCGGGTGGCCTGTAACAGGGAATACCGGTAAACTATTCATGATATCGTTCCAGTTCCCAGTGCCCGCTACACCCCAATCTTGCCATTCGGGTGGAGGCCAGGCTGTATATTCCTGGCTTTCAATCCGGATGGAATAGCTCCCCACAGAGAGCGGGTAATGGTCGGTTGACCTTGTTACAGGATAATAAGTGCCTGATTTAACCGAATCGTTCGCTGTCCACCATCCCTGGGGGTCATAATAACTACCCATATTATTCCACGTTTCAAAATCTCCATTGGGTATAGTTTGCCCGGATAACGTTATTTGGGTAAATAAAACTGCAATAAGTAAAATTTTTTTCATGGTGTCTGAAGTATTAACTGCTAATTATCAATTACAAAAATACGTAAAAAAAAACACATTTAGCGCTTAATTGATGCAGGTCAATGTGCCTGTATAATGAGTATATACCCGCTTTGATAAAATCTGTTCTGTTTATTATTTTAAAAAAGAGTGAAATCCTTCACTAATAGCGGTTTTTCAGGCTACATTCGTCCGGAGTAATTCAAAACTTTACCCTATCTTTGCCTGTAACTAAACCCAGAAAGTAAATTGCCTGTACTTTTAAGCATTATCACTTTCTTTTCAACTCTTATTGGCGGGTTGCTTGCCATACGTTTCAGCAGTAAGCTTGCCGTTATACTGGCATTCAGCGCCGGAGCGGTAATAGGGGTTGTGTTTTTTGACCTTTTGCCCGAAGCTTTTTCATTAGGCATAAAGCAATATAGCATTGGCCTTATAAGCGCTGTAGTTGTGGCAGCGTTTCTGTTTTATATGGTATTAGACAGGCTTTCCATATTACATGCGCATCACCAAAAGACAATTACAAACGACCGTGGCCGTATTGGAGCAAGCAGCCTTTCCATACACAGTTTTTTAGACGGGGTTGCCATAGGTGTGGGTTTCCAGGTTTCTGTTTCAATTGGCATATTGATAACAGTTGGGGTAATTGCCCACGATTTTGCCGATGGGGTAAATACAGTTAGTGTGATTTTGAAAGATAACGGCACAAGAAAACAAGCCTACAGATGGCTTATTGTTGATGCTGCTGCTCCCATTGCCGGAGTAGTTTCAACCCTGTTTTTTAAAATACCCGATGCCCTTTTTGGCATTTTACTGGCTATATTTTCCGGCTTCTTTCTCTATATAGGCGCCAGCGACCTTTTGCCCGAGAGCAATCAAAAGCATCCCGGTTTTTTAGTAACCATCCTGACTATTCTTGGAGTATGCTTAATTTATTTCGCAACCTTGTTAGCGAAAATATAAAACCTGGTATTTGAAATTATAATTTATACTGAAAGAACATGAGTTTGCAAAAATCCATAAAGTCGCTGAGATTGCTTCGCAAAGCCTCGCAATGACGGAGTATCCCACCGTCACTGCGAGTCCGCCATCCCATAAAAAATATTGCGGACGTGGCAGTCTAACTAATAACTCATCATTCGTAACTCATAATTATTACTGCTTTCCCCCAAGCCTCTGTGCTTCCGATGAATAATAAGATGCTTTTTGGGCATCGCCTTTGTTCTTGAATATTACAGAAAGATTAAAAGCGGCATTGGCATCCAAATGATATTGGGCATTCTGTTGGGTCACAGGCATAGATAAGGTCTTGCCAAAATCATCGGTAGCCGCGTCAATGTTGCCCATGCTGTATTCCGCCACACCACGGTTAAAATAATAGAGGGCATTATCGGGGCTCAGCTTCAGCAAAATATTGTAATCGTTAATGGCTTCGGCATATTGTTTAAGCGCCACATGGGCATAGCTTATATTGTTATACAAACCTTCGTCGTACGGATAAATACTTTTGGCTTTGTTGTAATATTGCATGGCCGCTGTATAATTGCCTGTATCGGCGCAGATAATGCCGAGATTGCGGTACGACATGAATAAATTGCTGTCAATTTGCAATGAGGCAGTAAGGTACTTTACAGCTTCCTTAAAGTTATTAAGCGACATATATACGCTACCCATATTGCAATAAGCGTCTGCATCTTTCAGGTGCATTTTATTAATAAGCACATCATAGCAGTTAAACGCATCCTGCGGCCTATTGTTCTGGCCGTAATATATACCCAGATATTTATATGCCTGGGGTACTTTTTCAGGATATTGATTTATAACGTCAGTCAGCATGGTTTCCGTATCGTGCCATACCTTTGTGCGCTCGTAGCAAAGGTATCCCAGCCAGGATGAAAACAAAATACCTGCTATAAGTACCATATTTTTAACCGGAACAGAACTCTTTTGAAATAATTCATTTATAAAACAGGCGAGTATGAAAAACAGCCCAATGTATGACATATAAGAATACCTGTCGGAAATGATTGCCGAACCAACGGACAGGAATTGCAGGACAAGAGCTATATTGACCAAATAGAATCCTAAGCCAAAGGCCAATACCCTGAACCATGTTTTGTTTTTCTTGTAAGTAAAATACAAGGGTAAGACTGTAATCAATAAAACCAATACAGGCTTAAAGTAAAAGTAAGCAGGCAGGCTTTCACCCGGATTCACGGGATAGGGATAGAACCCTGAAAGGTGTAGCGGTAAAAACAATTTGACTATATATTCGAGAAAACTATAAGAGGCAATAAAGAAGCGGTCGGAAAAAGAAAATGAATAGATGAACGCGTGGGCCTCTTTTTGGGTATGCAAAGTAAGCGCCCCGATTATGAGTGATAACAGGGCAAACGGAATTTTTTCAATCCAAACATTTGGACTGAACCTGCGGCCAGGTAAAAAATCAATTAAAATTAATGATGCCGGGAATACTACTGCCATAGGCTTGGAAAGGCAGGAAGCGATGAAAAAAATGAAGGTGAGCAGGTACCATTTGTTGTAAATTGTAACTGGTGAATTGTAAATTGTGAATGGAACAACAGTAGATACATGTTGGTTTTTTACTGACCGCTGACTACTGACCACTGATAAATGTTTTATATATGATAGTAATCCGCAGAGATAAAAAAAAGTATAAAGGACATCTTTCCGTTCAAAGAGCCAGCCAACTGATTCGACATGCATGGGATGAATACCAAACCAAAGGGAAACCATTCCTGCAATCATTAACGCACTGTTATTATTGTTTGAACTTTTAAGGAATAATGCCATTAAGTTCCTTGTTACGAAAAAGACAAGGGCTGTATTGGCCACATGCAATAATACATTGGTGAAAAAATAACCGAAGGATGAATATTTGGAGAAAAAATAATTAAGGGAATAGGAGAGCATGGTGAACGGCTGCCAGTTGGCGGCAAATTCGTGGGAGAACAGGTATTTTATGTTTTCCCACGACAGCCTGCGAATATTAATATTATTGAGTATGTACTGGTTATCGTCCCAATATAAAAAGTGGTTGCTGAGTGTGCAACTGAAGCAAATAAATGTTATGACACATATCCCGATGGGAACAGCTATTTCCGTGGCAGAATAACTCTTCTTGTTTAGTTGTAATACAGGCTTTTTATGTGATGGGGTAGTGGGGTTCACTTAATGGCTTAATAATCTCTCTTAATGATTCTATACCCAAAGACAATAATGAGAATCGATAGTGCTCCAATTAACACGCCTGCCATAACCGTTCCATATAAAGGGACAATATTTAAAAGGTCATATCCCACTGAATAAATTGAAAACGCCAGGCCAATAATTCCTAAAATAATATATACGCCGCCACATTGCCTTTGCTTTTTACCGCTTTTTGTTTTATCGTTTTCCGATGATGTTGGGGTGTTCTCCATTTGTTAGCTATTAGCCTGTTTATACTAAAGGTTCCCAGGTGTAATTATTACCATCTTACAAATATAGAGTGAAAAAATCTTTTTGAAGTTTTTTTCAGGAGGTTGGTGGCCATAATCAATAATATGGTTATGTAAAATTAGACGGTAATATTAAAAAAGTCTTGCAAGATTTTAAATTACATAGAAATCAATGTTGTCCTAAATAATTTGAAACTAATAATAAGATTCCTCACTTCGTTCGGAATTCACGAATGTGCAGTGCACATTCATGGAGTCCATTTTGGGAGGGGCGGCG
>JBKQUY010000090.1:0-94292 GCA_052325425.1 Bacteroidia bacterium
TTTGCAGTGTGAATGGAACGCAGATGACACAGATAATTATGATGAACCAGGATTTCAAAATCATTTTTTATCATAAGCAACCAGCGCCATCAGCGTTCCATCGTAAAGTTCTTTGACATAGTATTGAGAGTTATAAATTATAAGTTATAAGTTATGAGTAAAAAATTGACAGTTAGAACTGCTAAAAAAATTAGCAGGAAATTAGAAAATGGCATCCCGCAGATCTTGCGGGACCAAAGTGTGCCATTCTTCAGGAAAAATGCTAAAGAATTTATCAAAAGAGGACAAAAACTGCACACTTTTTCTGGGAACCGTGTGCATAAGTGTGCATTATTACATCCCGGTAGAAGAGGTCAGGATTATCCCGCATTGATACGGGATTGCATTTTTATTGTTGGAAGCAACGCTAATTTTAGGGGAAGCCACCCCGATAAAAGAGGTCGGGATTGCTCTGATTTTAGGGGAAGCAATTTGCGTAAATCTTAGCGCACCTTGCGCGAAATGAATTTAAAATGAAAAATCTGTGAATCTGTGGCTAAAAAACTCAAAATTGAGTGACAAAAAGTCTTTGCGCCCCCGATGAAAGGAGGTCGGGATTGCTCTAATTGAATGGGAAGCAACCTTGCGTAAATCTTTGCGCTTGCTGACGATAAATGTCAGCATCATAACCGAAGCGCAATGACTCTGCGGTGAAAATTTCAATCCTTCTGATTATTTAACCGCAAAGGGCGCCAGGAAAAATACAATGCAAAGGACGCAGAGAATAAAAAAATAAAGAGAAGCTAACGGGTATACACGGGTAAACACTTTTCAGGTGTTTTTGAAAATAAAATTATTGGTTACCAATGCCTTATGTTTTAATGAGACAAAAATGTGTTACCCCGTTAGATGGGTTCCACTTTTTAGGGGGGTGGAACCCATATTTATATTGATAATCAATTAATTAATATAGGTGACACCCCTGAAAAGTGGAACTTTTTGAAACCCAGGCCTAAAAAAGAGTTATTACTGTATCATCAATTTCCCTTCCGAAATAAGCCTGCCGTCTGTCTCGGTAATTACGCGGTAAAAATAGACCCCTACAGCTTTGTTATCAAGGTTTACCTGTGTTATGCCGGGAGCAACGGGCGCATGATATACCAGTTGGCCAAATGCATCGTAAATCTCAACTGACAACTGGCTACTGATTACTGACGACTGAATTTTAAATGAACCATTGTTAGGGTTAGGATATACTTTCACATCGTCGCTGCTTACAAGATTCGGAATAGAAGTAATTGTACCGGTTGAAATATTTATATTATCGAGATACATGATATTACCCCATCCGGAGCGGCATTCAAAGGAAAACATAACACTTGCATCGCCATTGAGTGCTGACAGGCTGATAGAATCTTTTCTCCATGCAGCATCATTTGGAGGCACAAAACAATCTCCTCTCGATTCATAATTATCTACCACATCAGTACCTACACTTGTTGTACTACCAGTAGTACAAAGCGTAGCGCCGCCTTTCGAATATATCTGCGTCCATGTACTTGCACAATCGGTTGAATAATAAACTACAAGAGTATCACTATAGGCAGGTGTGCTGGTAAGGTCGCTTGGTTCATAAGCCACTTCAAATGACATTTCTGCGTTTGTAACACCTGCAAAACTGTAAACGGGTGTATATATCTGTTGTCTTTCGCCCGCAATATCTGACGCATTACCACAATTAGCAGGAAAATACATACACTGTGTACTGTTATAACCTGTTGTGGGGCATAATTCCCATGTGCTGTCACCGGCCACCGGAATATTCAACGTCCAGCCCGTTGGCGGGAATGTTGATGAGGAGAAGTCTTCAGCCAAAGGCAAGGTACCGGATGCAATAACATTAATATATGCTACGCTTGTTATTGAATCAACTCCTGTAGTTGAAGTTACAACTTCGGTTACATTGTATGTACCTGAACTGCTATAAGTAACTGTTGGGTTTTGTGCGGTGGATGATGATGGACTACCACCGGGGAATCTCCACTTCCATCCTGTAATAGTTCCGGTAGATGTGCTTTTGTCGGTGAAATTAACTGTCATACCGGGACAACCTGATGTAACATTCGATGTAAAATAAACTGTAACAGGACTGGTGATACACCCTAAAAAGGTTTTAAATGCAGCCGTATCTCCGTTAAAGGCATCAGCATCAGCAGCGCCATTACTACTGGGAATACCGGGAATAGTGGCAGTCCAGGAATATTGATTGAAAGTCCAGGTAGTCCATACTTTAAGGTCGCTGCTCGGCACTGTGCCGGGGCTTCCTGACACAGTAGCAATCCAAAGCGGGTACTTATTTAATGAACTTCCAAGATAATTTGCGTAATTACCATCGGTATATAAAACAGGAGTAATTCCCGTCATTTTCTGAATAGTATCCATCCATTCCTGAACCCAGGCCGTTAATTGAGCGCTGGTGAAGTCACTTGACAGAGCCGGGCCACCGCTCGGGTCTTCCAAATCGAGTGCAGGTGGCAACTCACATGCTTTGATGTAAGATTTAGCTACGCTCAAAAAGTAATCTGCTTCCTGGGCTGCAGTGTTACTTTCAGGAGTGGCAAAATCGTATGCGCCCATATATACTCCTGCCGCTTCGCCGCTTGCCATGTCTCCCGCAAAATCAGGGTCGGTATAAGTTGTTCCTTGAGTCGCTTTGTGCCACGCGAATGCATAACCACCCGATAATACCTGCGAATAGGTTATCGGGTCATCGCCGTGATAAACATCTGTACCAAGGATGTTTTGGGCATTTGCTCCCATGCCAAAAAATGCAAAAGCTGAGATAAACAGTAATTGTTTTTTCATTGAATAATAAATTTTGAATGCAATAATTACCTGATTTTTGACTAAAACCGAAAACCAAATATATTCAATACAAATTCAAAAAACAAGTAACCTGCCAATAAAACTCCAAATGGAAACTTTCATGTTTTTTCCACAGCTATTAAATGAGCTTACAGAATGATAAAAATACGATAAAAAATCAGCCCTGAACTGTTTCAGGTATAATTTTCATGATACCATTTTGTAATCAGTTGGTTTATTAACGAAATCAATAAAAATGGTAAATCAAAAGAAGAAAATATTGCTAATATCCTAAAATGTTTTGCCCATGAAATAAAAATCTGAATGAAAAACCCCGTGATTCTTAGAGCAATTTTAATCTGCAGATTATGATATAAAAAAGTATGTACATTTGACATACAGAATTTATCAATTTATAACTATTAAATACCCTTTTGATTATGGCTTTTACATTGCCCAAACTACCTTACGATTACAAGGCCCTTGAGCCTTATATTGATGCACAAACTATGGAAATACACCATACCAGGCATCACCAGGCATACATTACAAACCTGAACAACGCCATAGCAGGCAAACCAGAAGACTCCATGAGCCTGGAAGACCTTTTTAAAAATATTTCAAAACAACCTCCCGTTGTAAGAAATAATGGAGGCGGAGTTTATAACCACAACCTGTTCTGGCTGGTTATGAAACCCAATGGAGGCGGTGAACCAAGCGGTAAACTGGCCGATGCCATTAAGTCTGCTTTCGGTTCATTTGCCGATTTTAAGACCAAATTCAGCGATGCCGGCGCTACCCGTTTTGGCTCAGGATGGGCTTGGCTTTGTGTTAGTAATGGCAAGCTGGCTGTCTGTTCTACACCTAACCAGGATAACCCCTTAATGGACGTATCGGAATGCAAAGGCACACCAATATTGGGTATGGATGTTTGGGAACATGCCTATTACCTGAAATACCAGAATCGCCGCCCGGAATACATCAGCAATTTCTGGAATGTGATTAACTGGGATGAAGTTGCCTCACGCTTTGATAAAGCAAAGTAGTTATATATGCGAAGATGGCTTTGTCTGGCAATATTCTTAAGTTGCTTGGTTATCTCTTCTAAAACTGAGGCACGAAACAATATCCACTATATTACAGGCAGAGCCATTTTTCATGAATTCAACCCGACAGATACTACAGCAGCAGCAGATACACTGAAGCCGCGTAAACATAAGCTGGTAGCGGCACTGTTGGCTTTTCCCCTTCCCTGTGGCCTTTTGGGGTTACACAGAGCTTACCTTGGTTCATCGGCCGCTGTGCAGCTTGCCTATATTGCCACATTAGGCGGTTCGGTAGGAATATTGCCCTTTATTGATTTTGTGCTGATAGTGATTAATAAGGATGTGAATTCATATGCTCACAATACCAGGCTATTTATGTGGAGCAAACAAAAGAAAAAATAGTGGTTTATTCTACGGTAACCGATTTGGCAAGGTTCCTGGGCTGGTCAACATTACAACCTCTCATTACGGCAATATGGTATGAGAGTAGTTGTAAAGGAATCACCGCAACAATAGGCACTAATCTCTCATCTACCTGTGGTACTTCAATAACATGGTCGGCAAGGCCTTTTACAACAGTATCTCCTTCGGTTACTACGGCAATTATTTTTCCTTTCCGCGCCTTGACTTCCTGAATGTTACTTACCACTTTTTCATACGATGTACCTTGGGTGGCTATAACAAACACCGGCATATTTTCATCAATAAGGGCAATAGGGCCATGCTTCATTTCGGCCGCGGGATAGCCTTCGGCATGTATATATGATATTTCTTTCAGCTTAAGCGCGCCTTCAAGTGCCACAGGGAAAGTGTACCCGCGTCCAAGATAGAGCGCATTGCGCGCGTTTTTATATATCCCGGCTATAGCTTTTATTTCTTTATTGCGTTCCAGTACTGCCTGAACTTTATCCGGTATAACACTTAATTCATTAATCAGCTCATGGAACCTGGAGCGGGGCAATGTGCCCTTTTCCTGGGCAATCTGCAATGCCATAAGGGTAAGTATGGTAATCTGCGCCGTAAAAGCTTTTGTCGAAGCCACACCTATTTCAGGCCCGGCATGGGTATACGAGCCCGCATGTGTTGCACGCGGTATGG
Organism: Bacteroidia bacterium; assembly: GCA_052325425.1. Lineage (GTDB taxonomy): Bacteria > Bacteroidota > Bacteroidia > JABEUT01 > JABEUT01 > JABEUT01. The sequence continues at coordinate 4,989 of JBKQUY010000090.1, forward strand.
ATGAACCGACTACATTGCAAATGCCTATGATAATAGCTCCCTTGCTCTTTGCCAGTTCAATGGCAGCAAGCGTGTCGGCTGTTTCTCCCGATTGCGATATGGCAATTACCACATCATCTTCATGAATGACCGGGTTCCGGTACCTGAACTCTGAAGCATATTCTACTTCCACAGGTATCCTCGCAAGGTCCTCGAACAGGTATTCGCCCACTAAACCGGCGTGCCATGATGTGCCACAACCAATAATAATTATTCTCTTGGCATTTACCAAAGCCTGTTCATAATCGGCTATACCACCTAACCTTACAGTGCCTTTTACCAGGTTAAGGCGGCCGCGCATACTATCTTTTATCGAACGGGGCTGCTCATATATTTCTTTCAGCATAAAATGCGGAAACCCACCCTTTTCAAGGGTTTCCAGTTGCATTTCAAGTTCTTCAATGTAAGGAGTCTTGGCTTTATTCTTAATGGTCTTAATCTTTATTTCCCCATTTCTTGCAAGCACAGCAATCTCTTCGTCCTCCATGTAAATTACATTCTTGGTATATTCCACAATCGGAGTTGCATCGGAGCCAATAAAAAACTCCTTATCTCCTACGCCAATCACAAGTGGGCTGCCCTTTTTAGCCGCAATCAGCTCGTCCGGGTTATCTTTTGAAAGCACTACAATAGCATAAGCGCCAACTACCTGGTTAAGGGCAATACGCACAGCCTCGGCAAGAGATACATCTTCATTGTTCTTAATATTCTCAATCAGGTGAACAAGTACCTCTGTGTCAGTCTCACTGCGAAATTGGTGGCTTCTCTTTTTAAGCTCTTCTTTAATTGATGAATAATTTTCAATAATACCATTATGGATAAGAACTATATCGCCCGATTGGGAATAATGAGGATGGGCATTTACATCATTCGGCTCTCCATGCGTTGCCCAGCGGGTATGAGCTATGCCGATATTCCCGGTTTTATTTTTGTCTTTCGCAAATTTTTCAAGGTCAGCAACTTTTCCCTTGCACTTATATACATTCAGGCCACCATTAAGCAGTGCAATTCCTGCGCTGTCATATCCCCGGTATTCCAGCCTGTGAAGGCCTTTTATCAGTATCGGGTAAGCTTCCTTATTGCCAATATAACCTACAATACCACACATAGGTGCAAGTTTATTACAAAGTTAGGTAAATCTTTCGCATCAGGGTTTAAGTGGTGTAGAATAAAGTTTTAAACGTATCCTCTGGTTTGAGTTGCGTCCCGGAACTTTAGCCCCGCCATACAGTACAACCCTGCCAGGGCTTATGGATGAAGAACCCGGAACAAGATAAAGGCCGTGATCAACTATTTTCTTATCTAATACCCATTGCACGTATTGAGCAATATCAAAAACATACATCTGGTTGAAAGCATCATACGTTCCGCCATAATAAGCCGTTCCCTGGTCAGGGAGCGAGTAAGTAGCATCAGTCGGAACTGTAGAAGTGTCATTTATTGACAGTAAATAAAGCTGGCTGGGCGGAGGGTAAGAACCAATATCCTGCGCTACAACCGGTATATCAACTTCAGCCCTGTTTACAATTACAGGCCCTTTTTTTACATAATTCATTATGTTGGGAAAGGATATCTTGGTTTTCACTCCCCCAAAACCCTGAACATAAGCAAAATCAGGAGAATTGACAGAATCCTTTTTGGGAGATACAGGTCCCCGCCCGTAAAACGGCGCGGTGGTGTAATTATGGTCAAAATGGCTGTAACTTATATTAAGATTACTAAAACCAAGTTGGGGTATATGATAAATTGTATCTGTGGTTGTATTATCAGAATTTATTATTCTGCAATAAAAGAAAATACCTGAGCTCCAATAATACAGATTAATATCCCAAATACTGCCCTGTCCAGGGAATTGCATTGGATCAGATGTTGTAATATATATTCCGGGAACATTCCTGATAAACGCGGCTTCGTTTAAAAATATCGAATCTCCGCCTTGACCCATTACAGGGCTGTTGGGAATCACTCCATTTAAAGCAGTGTCCATCCATTTTTGTCCCCACCAATGGGGTAATTTTATGGTAAACCGAGGTATTGATGGTATCGCGGGCAGGGAAGGAGGATAACGTATAGAATCCCAGGCAGTCATGTCAGGTGTAACAACTCTCTCACCCAAAAGCATGCCATGCGAAAGGTTATGGCCCGAATAATAGGCAGTGTCGGGGTACATAGATTGATTTAACAGGTAAACCTGTACAGTATTTGCACCTAAAACACCGTAATAATTGGGGCTGATGTTTACATAAGCAAGCCCGAAAACAACCGAATCTAATATAACCTTAATAGTTGATGAACTTATCCCACCGGCAGCAGTAAAAGGATTTACTCCATCACCTTCGGGCAACATTAATTGTGCATAAATAGAAGCTTTTGTAACGCCAAAATAGGGGTCGTTATAGGAGCCAAGAAAGTAAGAAGGCATATTATTGGTCGGAACAGTATCCTCCAATACCAGTGAAGTAACAACTGTACTGGTATCGCAAAATCCGGCATTCAGCAAATTGTTGGTAGGCAGTATATTGGCGCCAATGCCGCTATCGGGTGAGCAGGAAGTAAAAAAGGAAAAGCCTGCACCAAAGCAGGCTATTACCAGGTATTTTAAATTAAAATACCTATTATTAAATTTATTCATCCACCAATACTTCTTCCATTTCGAGAACCTCATCATAAAAGTCTGAATATGCATCCATGTAGTTCTCTTCCGAATGCGTAAGCATGGGTTTACCCGATTTTTTGATATGTTTAAGTATCTCTGCATCAGCATTTGGGTCAACTTTTACAACAGCGTCAGCCCAATTAACGGCTAACTTGGTAAGATTATTGTAGGTAGGAGTATTGGCAACCGAAAGTTCCTCTCTGTCAATACCATCCCACATGGCTTTATCGGCAAAACGCTTGTTTAACGAACCTTCAAATTTATCATTGCACAAAGAATAAATAACCTTTGAGTTTTCAAACAGAGGGTCCTCCTTGCATGCCTTCTTTATATATAGCGGGAAAAGGCTTGTCATCCAGCCATGACAATGAATAATGTCAGGGCTCCAGCTAAGTTTGCGAACGGTTTCAATAACGCCGCGGCAAAAGAATACGGCCCTTTCATCATTGTCTTCAAACAACCTTCCCTGTTCATCGGTAAAGGTAGCCTTGCGCTGAAAATAATCATCGTTATCAATAAAATACACCTGCATCCTGGCGCGCTGAATGGATGCAACCTTTATAATAAGCGGATGGTCGTCATTGTCAATAATAAGATTAATTCCCGAAAGGCGGATTACTTCATGCAAACCATGGCGGATTTCATTAATGCACCCGTAGCGTGGCATAAAGGTGCGGATTTCTTTGCCTCTTTCTTGTATGCCTTGTGGCAAAAAGCGAGCTACATTCGACATTGTGTTCTCTCCCATATATGGAAATATTTCCTGGGAAACATAAAGCACCCTTGCTTTTTTCATAGTATGAAAAATTTAGTTGGAAAATTAATTGAGAATAGAATATTGGACGAAATAAACACCATTATCTTCTTTAACTTAACTGATAAGAACATTTCCTGTTAACCTGAAAACTTTTGCAAAGATAATAAAAAAAATCCAATTAGGAAACAACTATTTCACATATTTTAGCATTAAATGCTTAATTTTCAAGCTGAACCGATTTTTATTTGCGATAGGGTCACTGAATGTCTATTTTTGGCATGATTTATAAATCAAGATTTCATATATATTATTGATAATGAGCAAGAAACATATTTTTCAGGCTTCCCTTCAATGGGATGAGGCAAATGGCATTGGAACTACCCATTACAGTGCTTATAGCCGCAATTATATTATATCTTCCAAAGGCAAACAGGATATTTTGGGCTCTTCTGACCCTGTTTTCAGGGGTGATGGCAACAGGTACAACCCAGAAGAGCTTCTTATTGCCTCTCTTTCCTCCTGCCACATGCTTTGGTACCTCCACCTTTGCGCCGATGCCGGAGTGGTTGTAACTGCCTATAGCGACAAGGCTACCGGCATTATGGAAGAAGAAGCTGACGGCGGCGGTAAATTCACTGAGGTAGTCCTTAACCCTATAGTTACCGTTAAAGAAAAATCTATGGAGAGCATGGCGGAATACCTGCACCAGGTAGCACATCAAAAGTGTTATATAGCCAATTCCTGTAATTTCCCTGTTACACATAAGCCAAAAATAAAAACGGGCGAGTAATAGTTAATTGCGCTTCTTTATTATTATGGGAGTTATAATCAATGATATTATTATTGCTGAAATTGCTGTCATTATTATATCCTGCGGTATGGTTAAATCATTCATCAGCGGCTTGAGCGGTATTACCTGTATTTCTTCTGTCGGGTAATGCTTATACAAGATTGAACGGGGAACTGTAATTATACAAGTAATACATGCAGATATAACCCAATATTTTAACATTGTTCTGCTTTTTCCGGTATGCCCTGTTTTTGGTATTCTCCATATTGCATATATAATTAACAAAAGCCCTGCCACTGAACTCAGGTTTTGCAATATATAGTAACGAACATGGCAGACACCGAATATTTCGGTATTCCGGCTTAGCCAGGGAATCAAGGCAACAAAATAGCCCCATTTGTGGGTAAAATTATCCCATACCAAATGCGTGAAAATACCGACAATAAGGCAAATTACAACTATCAAAAAATGCTGTTTTACATATCCTAACCAGTCAAATCCTTTAAATTGGGCCAACCTGTTCCGTAAAAAACCCGGAAGGTTATCTATCAGCCCGTCTCTTACAAAATAGTGGTATATAAATGTAATGATAAAGCCAAGGGGTAAATCGAACCAGAACATGCCGAGTAAAGTATGGCCATAAGGGCCATAGTTTTTCATGTGTATAAAGTACTCAAAATCAGGAGTAACACTTCCCACCACAAGGGCAGTCATAGATACATATTTCCCGGGCAGGAACCTGGCCGGAAGAACTGCGGCAGGATGTGAAAACGTAAATGCCATTTCAGTCGTTAGTCGTTAGTCTTAATCCGTAATTGATTTTGGCGCTTTTTGGCATGATTTGGCATCTTTTGGCATTGTTTGGCATTGTTTTGGGCATTTTATATCCCCCCCCTTGCTTTTTTACTTATTCCTTATCCCTTACTACTCATCCCTCTTTTTGTCTTTTTCCTTCATAATCAATAACTTAAAACGGGTTTACACTTTTTGACCCCTAAAAACACAAAATATACTGATAATCAAATATATAATTTTCAAAAACACCTGAAAAGTGTAAACCCGTGTAAACCCGTTAGAATTACTATAATTTCTTGCATTTCCGATTTTTCCTGCAAAGCTGTAGAGCAGAATTATTTCACCGCAAATTTCGCAGTTTTTCACAGATATTGGTTCCACTTTTACTAATTATTAATTACTAATTGCGCCTTTTCAGGCACAAAGGTACACAATTATTTAATATATTAAGCAAATTATTTACTAACAAGATGTTTTTTTCATCATTTGCCAACCCCGCAGCATTGCGGGAATAAACAAAATAGTTAATAAAATAATTTTATTATGTCAAAAAAATAATTATAATACTTCTGCTAACAGTTTTGCATTTCACTCATAACTCATCATTCATAACTCATAACTCCCAATTGCCTATCTTTGCCCGCATATAATTTTATACGTTGTCAACCATAACCTATTACATAGCTCTTCCTTTTATATACCTTATTTCTTTATTGCCCTTCCCCCTGCTCTATCTCTTATCCGATGGAGTTTACATCTTACTTTATCATGTAATAGGTTACCGCAAAAAAGTTGTTCTCGAAAACCTCCGTAAGTCATTTCCCGGAAAAAGTGAGAAAGAAATTCAAAAAATCTGTAAGGGATATTATCAATATTTCTGCGACCTTTTCCTCGAAACATTTAAAACGCTCACCATAAGCAAAGAGGCTATGCTCAGGCATTGTAATTTTTCTCCGGCCTCAAAAGCGGTAATGGATAAACTCGCCGATGAAAAAAAATCGGTTGTGCTGGTAATGGGGCACTGGGGCAACTGGGAATGGGCCTGCAGCAGCGCCAATATAGCATGCCGGCAGCAGCTTTACGTTATTTACCATCCGCTCAGCAATAAACACTTCGACAGGCTTACTTATAATATGCGTACCCGTTTCGGCACAAAACTTATAACCATGCGCGATACCTTCAGGCAAATGCTGGCCAACCGGGATGAAGTGAGTGCAACGGCTTTTGTGGCCGACCAGGCGCCTGCGCCCGAAGCGGCTTACTGGACAACGTTTCTGAACCAGGAAACGCCTGTATTTAAAGGAACGGAATTAATTGCCCGCAAATTAAATTACCCTGTGGTATATGGTTCTGTAAAAAGAATCAAAAGGGGATATTATGAAATGGCTGTTGAAATAATATGCGCGAACCCTGCCGCCACAAGCGATGGTGAAATTTCGGAATTGCACACCCAAAGGCTTGAACAGGATATTATTGCACAACCTGAAATATGGTTGTGGTCGCACCGCAGGTGGAAACATAAAAAACCTGTTTTATGATTTTGTGATTTTTGTTATATCTTTGCGCAAATCTTTTTTTTAAAAATGTTAACAGGAAAAGAGCTTATTCTGTCCACAAAAAAGTATGCCAAAGAAAATCGTGCAAAAAGCTGGTATTATATGCTTAGCACCCTTATTCTGCTTATAGGCGCTTTTGTGGGAACTATAGAAGCCCCCCACTGGGAAGGCAAATTGATTTGCAGCATACTGGCTGGTTTATTAACCTCGCGCATGTTTGTAATATACCATGATTTTGAGCACCATGCCATATTGGATAAGTCCTTTGCCGCAACCGTTATCATGACTGTATTCGGTATCCTTATGCTTGCTCCCGTTAGCATCTGGAAGCGCTCGCACGACTACCACCATAAGCATAACTCCAAACTATATTCCACCAGCATTGGCTCATTCCTGATTTTGACCAAAGAGAAATATGAAAGCCTTTCACGCAAGGAGCAAAGAGAATACCTTTTTTCACGCAGCCCCCTGTTTATGCTGCTCGGGTATTTTACTATGTTCATGCTCGGCATGTCGCTGAAATCATATATGAATAACCCCAAAAAGCATTATGACTCTTTGATTGCCCTTATCATTCACGCCATACTGACTGTTTGTGTAATTGTATTTGCAGGTTGGAAAGTATGGCTCTTCAGCATATTGATACCATTTTTTATTCCCGGTGTTATCGGTCAGTATCTATTTTATGCACAACATAACTTCCCCGGTGCAACCTTTGAGGACAACCAGGACTGGGCTTATGAGAAAGCCGCGCTTGAATCATCGAGCTATATGAAAATGAACCCTGTTATGCAATGGTTTACCGCCAACATCGGTTATCATCATGTACATCACCTTAATTCACGCATACCTTTTTACCGCTTGCCCGAAGCCATGCAAGGCATCCCTGAACTGCAAAACCCTAAAGTAACGCCGTTCACCCCACGTGGTATTGCCGAGTGCCTGCGCTTAAAAGTCTGGGACAGGGAACAGGGCAAAATGGTGGGGGTTAAATAATGGCTATTAGCTAATAGCTGTTGGCCAATAGCTTTTTTGGCCGTTCACTTCAAAATTTCAATTGATTAATCTCACTGCCATGAGTGATGCTGTGCATTGCTCTCCCCCAGGTCATGATATAATTTTGTTAAACAATAATTAATGCGATATTATCATGAAAAAATATTATTTATCCATTTATATATTTCTGTGTTTGGGAATCGGGTTGAGCAACGCGCAATTATCAGATTTATATTCTTTCAATAACACCACCGGGGCAAATCCAACCGGTTCATTAATACTCTCCGGTAGTACATTATACGGTATGGCATCACAGGGTGGAGCAAAAAGTTGCGGATGTATTTTCTCTATCGATACTACAGGAAGTAACTATACAGACTTATTTGATTTCAATGGTGCAAATGGCCAATTTCCGCAAGGTTCACTAAGGCTTTTGGGTACCAGGCTATTTGGAATGACTGAAAATGGCGGGGCAAATAATGATGGATGCATTTTCTCTATCAGTACCAATGGATGCGGGTATAAAGATTTATTTGATTTTAAAAGCACAAAAGGCCAAAACCCGCAAGGCGACCTGGCATTTATAGGAAATGTTATGTACGGGATGACCTTTGGAGGAGGAGCAAATGATTACGGATGTATTTTTTCCATTGATACCGATGGCAGTAACTATAAGGATTTGTTCGATTTTAATTATACCGACGGCGCGTATCCTGCAGGTGACCTTACCTTATCAGGGGGCAAGTTCTATGGGATGCCTAAGGAAGGAGGAGCAAATGGGTATGGATGTATTTTTTCCATTGATACCAATGGAGGGGGATATGAAGACCTGTTTGATTTGTCAGTAACACACAGATGTTGTCCATTGAACAACTTAACAATTTCCGGGAATATGATGTATGGAATGATGGTTCAGGGAGGTACCCAAGGGGAGGGATGTATTTTTTCTATTGATACAAATGGTACTAACTATAAAGACTTACTTGATTTTAACTATTCGAACGGCGCATATCCATACGGTGACCTGACCCTGTCAGGGAACTTGTTATATGGAATGACGGCTTATGGAGGCGGGAATGACAATGGATGTATTTTCTCTATTGATACCGGTGGGAACGGCTATACACAGATATTCAGCTTTAGCGGTGCAGACGGACAAAATCCGGAAGGCTCCCTGACACTTTATGATAATACATTATATGGAATGACGGAATATGGAGGAGCATTTAGCTATGGAACAATTTTCAGTATTAATGATAAGGTTTCGGGAACAAATGAATTAGCTGCAAATTCACAATTGGTCAAACTATTTCCCGACCCCAATAATGGAAAGTTCACTGTTCAGTTGCCGGTAATCAGTCCTCAGTGTTCAGTTGAAGTTTATAATGTGTTGGGTGAAAAGATTTGTTCCGAAAAACTTAATGTTACAAATACAATAATAGACATAAGTAACAATGCTCCGGGAATATATTTGTACCGGGTTATTACCGAAACCGGAGATTTAATTTCTGAAGGAAAATTTGTTGTTCAGAAATAATTCCGGTTTTTAATGATAAAACCAATACTTTGAAGCAATTTACACTCTGCCTCGTCTTATCATATTATATTTGGTGGACGTATGGGGGTATTAAAAGTTATAGGGAAAAATCCCTGGGGTGAGCGGCTGAAGAAAATTCAGCAATCGCCCAATTACCGTGACGGTGAGTTTCAAAACCAAAGCATTACCTTAGTAATGAATGAAAAGGGGGATTTTTTCAGAACCTTTAAAAAATTCCTCAGCAAACCTAAAACTGTACGGCCTTCCCATATTCTTCCTTCCGTTAAAACCGACCTTAAAAACCTGCCCGATGGAAATCCTGTAGTAATATGGTTTGGCCATTCATCTTACCTTGTAAAAATTGACGGCAAACATATACTTGTTGACCCTGTCTTCAGCAATTATTTGTCGCCTGTGAAAATGAAATCGGTTAAAAATTTTGCCGGAAGCAATGTTTATTCCGCTGAAGACATGCCGCCTATTGATATTCTTTTAATTACCCACGACCACTATGACCATTGCGATTATGAAACAATAATGAAACTTGACCACAAAACAAAATATATCATTACTTCGCTGGGAGTGGGCTCACACTTTGAATATTGGGGTTTTGATATGAATAAGGTCACCGAACTCGACTGGAATGAAAGTACCGAAAAAATTAATGGCCTGAAAATTACCGCTGCTCCGGCAAGGCATTTTTCAGGCAGGGGATTTAAACGAAACAAAACACTCTGGTCATCATTCATCCTTAAAACAAAAGACCATTCCATTTACCTGGGTGGCGATAGCGGCTACGATACACATTTTAAAGAAATAGGAAAAAAATATGGGCCATTTGACCTTGCCTTACTCGAATCAGGCCAATATGGCGATGCATGGAAAAGCATTCACATGATACCTGAAGAAACTATACAGGCAAGTGTAGATATTAAAGCCTCAAAAATTTTGCCTGTTCATTGGGCAAAATTCTCACTATCGCTCCACCCCTGGGATGAGCCGATTGAAAGGCTTACTAAAAAAGCCGCGGAGATGAACGTGGAAGTAACCACACCCATGATTGGCGAGCCTGTAATAATTGGGGAAAAATATCCGGCGCAAATGTGGTGGAGGGAAGTAACTGCAAAGTAGTTTATTTGATTTTTGTGCATTTCTTATTTCCTTTCATAAGCTTTCACCACCTTTTCATGCTTCAAATTCTCATACTGAATTTTCACTTCCTTATCGCTTAATTGAACCAGTTTCCAGCAAAAACAACAAAAGCAGGGCGTATCAATGGGTGCGGGAAAATATTCGGCGTGGTTGGTTTTAAAATTGTAAAGCACCAGTTTACCTCGTCCTAAACCATACATTCCTTCAAACATCATTAACTGTTTTACCGTGTCCCTGTAAAAAGGTGATTGACCGTAAATAATAGTCTGTCCCTGCGCTTTATCAATAAGTTCAAACTTTACAGGCTCTGCTTCCACATGTGTCATCATAATATATGTGCTGTCGAAATCGGCATACACATAGCCCAATACATCAAGGCCCAATTTAGTTTCCGCTGAGTTCAGAATATTGCTTTCATTACCTTTTACCAATACAGTGCCAATAGAATCATCGCCGACAGATTTTATTTCAAGCGTATAACCACCTTTAAGATTATAGGTTTTGTAAATGGTATCTTTCGGCAAACCATAACAAACAGAGGAGAAAATAGTTAAACAGAGACAGAATATCTTTTTCATGGATAAAAGCAATGTTACAAGATTACTAAAAAGCAGGAAAAGCACGAAAGAAGTAAACACCCTTCCCTTTGGGAAGGGAGGGGATGGGCTTTTTATTATTAATTTCGCATCCTTACTAAAAAAATATGTTACGAACTCATACTTGCGGAGAGCTGACGATTAAAAATACAGGCCATGAAGTAACGCTTTGTGGCTGGGTTTACCGTAACCGGGAAATGGGCGGGGTAACCTTTGTTGATTTGCGCGACCGCTACGGCGTAACCCAATTAGTATTCGATGCCAATAAAGATAAAGCCCTTGGAGAAAAAGCCAATACACTTGGCCGCGAATACGTTATCCGTGCAACCGGCAAAGTGGTTGAACGAAGCAATAAGAATATGAAAATCCCAACCGGGGAAATTGAGATAATTGTATCATCGTTTGAAATATTGAATGCCTCAAAAACTCCTCCGTTTACCCTGGAAGAAGAAACTGACGGAGGCGAGGAACTGAGAATGAAGTATCGCTACCTCGACCTGCGCAGGGAGACCATAAAAAATAATTTGCTGAACCGTCATAAAGTCGCTAAGGCTGTGCGCGAATACTTAGACGGACAAGGCTTTGCCGATATTGAAACGCCTTTCCTTATCAAAAGCACTCCCGAAGGCGCACGCGATTTTGTGGTTCCGTCACGAGTGAACAGGGGAGAATTTTATGCCCTTCCGCAATCGCCGCAAACATTTAAACAGATATTGATGGTAGCAGGGTTCGACCGTTACTACCAGATTGTACGCTGCTTCCGCGATGAAGATTTGCGCGCCGACCGCCAGCCTGAATTTACCCAGGTTGATTGTGAAATGTCTTTTGTAGAACAGGAAGACATTTTGCAGATGTTCGAAGGCATGGTGAAATATGTTTTCAAGAAAGTGAAGAATATCGAATTCCCTGTTTTCCCACGCATGACTTATGCCGATGCCATGCGTTACTATGGCAATGATAAACCCGATACCCGTTTCGGCATGCTGATACATGAAATAACAAGCGTGGTAAAAGGCAAAGGATTTAAAGTACTGGATGATGCTGAATATGCAGGTGCCATAGCCGTTCCGGGCGCATCGGAATATAGCCGCAGCCAGACCGATGAACTGGTTGAATTTGTAAAACGCCCGCAGATTGGAGCCAAAGGCTTGATATATGTAAAATATGGAAAGGATGGTTCATTGAAATCGTCGGTGGATAAATTTTATACCTCCGAAGACCTTAAAAAATGGGCGGATGCGGCAGAAGCAAAGCCCGGAGATTTGATATTGGTTGTCAGTGGCCGGTGGCCGGTGGCCAGGCGTGCCCTTTGCGAATTAAGGCTGGAGATGGGCAACCGCCTCGGCCTGCGCGATAAGAAAAAGTATAATCCTTTATGGGTGTTTGATTTTCCTTTGCTGGAGCAGGATGCTGAAACAGGTAAATGGATGGCTTGCCACCACCCTTTTACATCGTGGAAACCGGAAGATGAACACTACTTTGATACCGACATGGGCAAGATACGCGCCAATGCTTATGACCTTGTAATAAATGGCGTTGAGATTGGCGGAGGCTCCATTCGCATACATGACCGGAAGAAACAGGAAAAAATGTTTAAAACTATTGGCTTGACACAGGAAGAAGCAGAGAAGAAATTCGCTTTTATACTTAATGCTTTTGAATATGGCGCGCCTCCGCATGGTGGCATAGCGTTTGGCCTCGACCGTTTTTCATCTATGACAATTGATAACGAAGAGTCTATCCGCGAATACATCGCATTTCCTAAAAACAATGCCGGCCGCGATATGATGATGGATAGCCCATCTACCATAAGCGAGGAGCAATTAAAAGAACTGGGTATTAAGTTGGATTTGAAATAAAATTCACCTCATTTTCAGAAATGAATTTTTACAAATTATTTCCTCCGTCATTGTGAATTCGTCATTCTGCTCAGAAGCAAGCTAACCGTTGTTCAAATGCGGTTTTCTTTGCCAGCTTAGCTTCCGCTCTTTTCTCTTTTCTGGTTTGCTTTTTACTCTTGTCTGATTTTTGTTGAGCTATAGTGGATAGAGGAAAGCATAGAGCTGATATAATAAGTGATATTAGTAATTTGCTCCATTTCGTTTTCATGATTGTATTTTTCATGATTTATGCGTATTTATACGGGGTACGCCCTGTAATAGTTGCGGTTATTTATTAACAAAGGCTGGTGGAATAAAATGGCTCTTCATGAAAAACTTAACTATATAAAATAAAACAGAAGAAATTTTCCATTTTTTGTGGTAAAAACCATATAAATGTCCAAAAAAGCATATATTCGCCACTCTTTAACTCGAAAAAACTATAAAATATGTCATATTTCTTCACTTCCGAATCAGTTTCCGAAGGTCACCCGGATAAAGTAGCTGACCAGATTTCCGATGCCGTTCTTGATGCTTTACTGGTGCAGGACCCTTCATCGAAAGTAGCTTGCGAAACCTTTGTAACTACGGGCCTTACAGTTATTGGCGGTGAAATAAAAACCAAGGCATATATAGATGTGCAGAAGATTGCGCGCGATGTAATACGCCGCATCGGTTATACCAAATCAGAATATATGTTCGACGCCGATTCGTGCGGTGTTATTTCTGCCATACATGAGCAATCACCTGATATTAACCAGGGTGTGGAGCGCCTGAAAGAAGAAGACCAGGGTGCAGGCGACCAGGGCATGATGTTTGGTTACGCATGTACCGAGACCGATAACTATATGCCTCTCGCTATTGAAATAGCCCACCTGCTTGTAAAGGAACTTGCTGCTATCCGCAGGGAAGGCAAAAAAATGAAATACTTAAGACCCGATGCAAAATCGCAGGTTACGGTTCAGTACAGCGATAAAGGCAAGCCAGAACGCATTGATACCATTGTGGTTTCTACCCAGCATGATGACTTTGCAGATGAAGAAGCCATGCAGAAGAAAATCAGGGAAGATGTAATCGGCATTCTTATTCCCCGTGTAAAAAAACAACTTCCTTCCAAAGTAAGAAAGCTTTTCAGGGATGATATAAAATATTATGTAAACCCTACCGGTAAGTTTGTTATTGGCGGACCCCATGGCGATACAGGGCTTACCGGCAGAAAAATTATTGTAGATACCTACGGTGGAAAATGCGCCCATGGCGGCGGAGCTTTCTCCGGCAAAGATTCATCAAAAGTTGACCGTTCTGCCGCTTATGCAGCCCGCCATATTGCTAAAAATTTAGTTGCCGCAGGCGTGGCCAGTGAAGCGGAAGTACAGGTAGCTTATGCTATCGGCGTAGCACAGCCGGTCTCTATTTATGTAGATACATTCGGAACGTGCAAAGTACGTGACAAAGAAGGGAAAAAATTAACCGACGGAGAAATATCGCACCGCATAGCCAAAATATTTGACATGCGCCCTGCCGCTATTGTAAAACGCTTCGGCTTGCGTAATCCAATCTTCTCTGAGACAGCAGCCTATGGCCATGTTGGAAGGCATCCCGGCATTAAGGAGATTAACGGTAAAAAATATGAGACCTTTACCTGGGAAAAACTTGACTATGTTGACACCCTGAAAAAGGAATTTGCCATAGCTGAAACCAAAGAGAAAACTCTCGCATAATTTATTGAACAACAAAATTTTATGACCTCATTCTGCACTATTGCGGGATGAGGTTTTTTTTGCCTGTAAATATTATGGGCGAACATACCTGTTATGTCAATAATTTTTACTATCTTTATTTGTTGTCTTCTACCCGATTTTGTATGAAATGATAAACAAATACAAAATATTTTTTCTTTTCTTCACTCTTGCCTGGGGTAATTATAATTCTGTTGCGCAGAAATTACAACCATCTACCGTAGCCCTGAATAATTCCATTGCCCGGACAGAAGCCAATACCGACGCCTATGTAAATTATATTGAGAACAAAGGCCAATGGTGTGATACCGTTCTTTACCAGGGTGATTTTTACGGGGGCCGTATCTTCCTGGAGAAAAACGCTTTGACATATTTGTTCTATCCGCCCGGCGGGGCTGAACGCATGCACCCCCACGCCAATGCCAACCGTTCAGACTTCAGAAGTTGCACCATGACCTTCCAGGCAGTTCGCATGGAGTTTCTGAACAGCATGCCTGCCTCTATTGAAGGAGCAGACAAAAAAACATTTTACAGCAATTATTTCAACGGCAACGATTCACGCCGGTGGGCTTCAGGAGCAAGGGCTTTTGGCAGCGTAAATTATAATAACCTCTACCCCGGTATTTCTGTGAAAGTATTCAGCGATATGAGCAATGTCCGTTACGATATTGTTGCTGAGCCCCATGCAAACCTGTCGCAGTTAAAATTGCGTTTTTCAGGGCACAATTCCCTTTCTATGAAGGAAGACAAGCTTATGATTCATACAGAAATTGGCGATATTGCACAGGCCCGCCCTGTTGCCTACCAGGAAAAAAACGGCAGCAAAGTAAATGTGGATTGCCAATTTACCTTGCACGATGATATTGTAAGCTTTGAAGTAAGCGGAGATTATGACGCTTCATTGCCACTGGTTATTGACCCTACTCTTGTCTTCTCGACCTTTACCGGCTCTAAAGCGGATAACTGGGGAATGAGCGCGACATACGATGCCATCGGCAATGCCTATACATCAGGTATTTGTTTTGGCCAGGGCTACCCTACAACAACAGGGGCCTATGAGGTTACCTTCCAGGGAGGAGGCACCGGTGGAGGCAACTGGTATGGCGGATTCGATATTGTAGTATCTAAATTTAATCCTACCGGCACAACATTATTGTATTCTACTTACCTCGGCGGCAGTAATAACGAAGAACCATTCAGCTTAATAGTAGATAACGAGAACAACCTGCTGGTATTGGGACGTACCTATTCAACCAATTTCCCTACTACTAAAGGCGCTTATAGCAGAACCCTCAGCGGTGGCGCTGATTTGATAATTACCAAATTCGATTCCGCGGGAAAACTGCTTGCCTCCACCTATGTGGGAGGTTCAGAAGATGACGGAGTGAATATTTCCGCGCTCGAGGATTCACTTGGGCTACTGAAATACAACTATGCTGATGACGGAAGGAGCGATATAAATGTTGATGATAACAATGATATTTATGTGGCTTCCTGCACTTCTTCTTCCAATTTCCCGGTAACAGCCGGAGCATATCAAACCGGCTTAAAAGGCATGCAGGATGGCTGTGTTTTTAAAATAAATTCGGGTTTGACCACTTTGCTTTGGAGCACTTACCTGGGCGGTTCCGCTTATACTGCGGCATACAATGTTGCATTGAACAGCGGAGGCGATGTTTACGTGGTTGGCGGAACTAACAGCCCTGATTTTCCTACTACTCCCGGTACATTGAATCCGGTGTTCAGCGATTCCATAGACGGATTTATTGTTCATCTTTCCACCGCGGGGTCTATGCTGCAATCAAGTTTTTTAGGTACTTCAGGCTATAACCAGGCCTATTTTGTTCAAACGGACAAATCCAATAACGTTTATGTTTATGGTCAAACCAGCGGGAAATACCCTATTACACCTTCGGGAGTTTATTCCAATGCCAACAGCGGCCAGTTTATACATGAAATGAACCCCACCCTTTCAAAGACTATATTTTCAACGGAATTTGGCTCGGGGCGGGGCACACCCGATATTGCTCCTTCGGCATTTTTGGTTGATGATTGTGAGAATATTTACATATCGGGCTGGGGGGGCGCATTATATGGCTATAATAATAGTACAAGCAGCACTATAGGGTTGCCGGTAACAGCAAATGCTTACCGTAGCACACCCAACATTGTAAATAACAGTTATACCGGGAACAAAAATAATGGACAGGATTTTTACTTTATGGTGTTGCAAAAACAGGCATCTTCTCTGTGGTACGCAACATATTTTGGCAGCACCGGAGGGGGCAATGGCAGCCTTGCCCACGTGGATGGCGGTACAAGCCGCTTTGATAAAAAAGGGGTTATATATCAATCTATATGCGGAGGTTGCGGAGGATATTCAGATATTCCTACCACCCCGGGAGCCTGGTCGAGTCAGAACAAATCCTCTAATTGCAACAATGCAGTAGTAAAATTCCAGATGGAATTACTGGAAACGGTCTCTTCATTCATCATTAACCCTATTACCTCGGGGTGCGTTCCTTTTATAACCAACTTCAGCAATAATTCATCCAACGCGAATACTTTTAAATGGTATTTTGGCGATGGGGATAGTTCTCTGTCTAATGCTCCTACCCATATTTATCCGACACCGGGTACATATACAGTTTCGCTTGTAGCAACCGATTCGCTGACCTGCAATATTACCGATACAGCTCATGAAATAATACATGTAGGGCCTCCTCTCACCTTAAGCGCCCCTTCAGCTTTTGTTTGTATTGGCGACAGCGTTGTTCTCAATACCGTAACAAATTTTCCGGCCACATTTTTCTGGACTCCTTCTCAAGGGTTAAGTAATGATTCCCTGGCAAACCCAAAAGCTTCGCCATTAGGAGCCACCACATATTATGTTACCGCGCAGGACAGTTTCTGTTCCGTTACCGATTCCCTGACCGTCAGCGTTTATAAAAACGTTACAAGAATAATTCCGCGAACCAATGATATTTGCCTTGCCGATTCGGTGAGCCTGACTACAGACAGCAGCTTTGCTGATTATTCCTGGTCAACGGGTTCGACAGCCTCAGCTATACGCATTCTGAACAGCGGACCATATTTTGTATTTACCACCACTAAACAAGGTTGCAAAGGGGAAGACAGTATAAATATTAATGCATTCACACAAGTTCCGCTGGTTGAAAGAGATACTGCAATTTGTTTGAATAAGTTTGTCTATTTGCATGCAGATAGCGGCAATTATACATACTTGTGGAAACCTTCAACCGGCCTCAACAAGAATGATATTTATAATCCTGAGGCCCGGCCGCTCACTTCAATCGAATATACTGTTACGGTAACCAATGGGCCTTGTATAAGTACTGATTCGGTTCGTGTCAGAGTTTGGCCATCGCCTTATATCCGCACTTTACCCGATAGTTTGATGGTGCTGCCCGGGCAAACCGTTACTCTTGGTGTTACCGGTACTCCCCCGTTTAACTGGTATCCTTCCTCCGGCCTAAGTTGTTATGATTGCTCTAATCCGACGGTTAACATGAACGACAGTTGCAAAAAGTATTATGTAAATGTTGCAGACAGTGATGGCTGCGTTGCAATAGACTCAGTTGTTATTGATGTTATGCCTACTATGTATATTCCTAATGCCTTTACCCCTAACGGAGACGGGCTTAATGATATATTCCAGCCAAAATTTACAGGATATAAGAGCGTAGAAGTTTATATATTTGACCGTTGGGGGCAGCTTATATATCATTGGAATACCCTTGATGGAGGATGGGATGGCACCTGCAACGGTGTAAAAGTACAGGAAGATACCTATGTGTATATGATTACTGCGGTAACCTATTTCAATACCACATACCAAAAGATTGGCAACGTCACGGTTATCAGGTAATAAATTAATATAAAATTAATTCTCTCAAAAATGAAAAAATCACTTTACACAATGCTTGTAGCAATCTTTTGCTTATTTGCGGGACATTTATACGCACAGGCAAAGAATTCCACAAAGACTGCAAAATGGCAAGCCATTCCTTTTGACCATAAATTGTTTATTGAAAACAAGGGGCAGTTTGATAATGATGTTCAAACTCCCTCAAAGATTTTATACATGGCTATGCTTGGCAATGTAAAAGCGTATTTTACTGCAACTGGTATTATTTACAGATACGATGAATACCCCAAACGCGAAAAAGGAGATAAACCTGATGAAGAAATTGTAAAACCTGTTTTACATTACCTCAACGCAACATGGGAAGGCGCCAATGCAAATTCAGCTATTGAAACCCAGGGAACACAAACATATTATTACACTTACCCGGTTGGTGCAGGCGGAACTATTAAGGCAAATATTGTTAAGAAAATTATTTATCGCAATTTATATCCCGGTATTGATATTGAATATAAGTTTCCTGAAAATAAAAGCGGGATAGAATATACAATCACTGTTCACCCGGGCGCTAACCTTGCATTGGTTAAGTTGAAGTATAATGGTGCCAATCTGCGAAAGGAAATAAATGGAGATTTAGTATTCAGCAGCGAAATTGGCACAGTAACCGAACATGCGCCGGTTAGTTTTTATAAAACTGCTGATGGAAATGCAAATGCAGCAGAACCAGGTTTTGAAACCATCAGCCAATTGCAAGGTGATGAAGAATCATTTACTCTTAAAGGTAATGTTGACCATTCCAAAACATTAATTATTGACCCTTGGGTAACTAATCCGAATTTTACCGCAAGTTACAATAAAGCTTATGATATTGATTTTGACAATGCCGGTAATGTTTACGCGTATGGAAGTGGTAACCCTTACCAGTTGACCAAGTTCAACAGTGCCGGTGTGCAGCAGTGGACATTTAACGCTTCCACAATTGATGAACAATACTATGGTGACTTTGCTGTGGACAAAGTTACAGGAACAGCATATATAGCGGAAGGATTTTATGGCGGTACCGGAGCTGGGGCAAAAGCCTTAAAAGTAAATACTCTTGGCACCCTGTCAGGTACTTTTCCGGGCAATGCAGGGATGCTCGAAATGTGGAGAGCAACATATAGCACAATTTCTCGCCAAATAGTTATTGCCGGTGGTGGAACAAATACACCTAACACACAGGCATGTATGCTTGATACCAATATGGCGAACATGGTTCCGGTAAATCCCTTAAATACAACTGCTTGTTGCCATGATGCCGCCCTGATAGCCATGGACCCATCTGGCAGCACAGTTTATATGGGTTTAGCTTACCCTTACGGTTCTTCCTCAAGTGCTGATCCTGATATATTAATGTCGCTTCCTATTCCTGCACTTAATCCTGCTAATTATGCTATTGATGTTCCATATACATTTGAAGAAGTTGGTTCAATCCCTTATGTTGAAAATACCCTTGGCAATGCAAATGGTATGAATGGTATGGCAGCCAGCCCCAATTTTTTATATCTGTATGATGGTTCTAAACTCAGTAAATTAAATAAAATTACCGGTGCAGTAATAGCAACCACTATTATAGCAGGTGGTACTCAATATGCCTCGGGCGGGTTAGATGCCGATGCCTGCGATAATGTATATGTAGGTGAGAACTCTTCTATTGAAATATTTAATTCTTCTTTAACACTTCAATCTACTATATCACTTAACAGTACCGTATATGATGTGCAAATAGGTAACGGCAACATATATACCTGCGGTAATGGTTTTGTGGAAGCTATCAGCAATCCACTTCCAACTGCCGGTGCAAGTGCAATAGCGACTTATGCTACATGCGGCGCGAATAATGGCTCTGTTACTGCAGGACTTTTCCTATGCAGTGGCGGCACCCCAGACAGTCTCAGTTATTTGTGGAGCCCGGGCGGACAAACTACTCAAACCATATCAAACCTTGCCGCTGGAACTTATTCTGTTACTATAACAAGTAGCGATTCCGTTTATCATCTCACTGCCACAGTGGGCACAACACCTATTTCTGTTACCGCTACCACTTCAACTCCAGCCCTGTGTTCTGGCGATTCTGCAATGCTTGTGGGAGGAGGAGCAACAAGCTATACCTGGAGTACAGGACAAACAAATGATACTATAACTGTTAAACCAGCTGTTACTACAACTTATACCGTTACTGGTAAAGATACAAACGGATGCAGTGCAAATGCCATTGTAACAGTTAATATAGCTGACTTGACAGCTTATGCTTATCCATCTTCAGTTTGTATTGGCGATTCAACCATTCTTACTGCCTCTGGCGGTGTAACTTATATGTGGAACACAGGGGCTACAACTTCATCAATAATAGTTAAACCCACAATAACTGCAACCTATACTGCGACAGGTGGTTGCAAGGATACTGCTAAAATTACAATTACTGTAGACTCAGTACCTGTAACAAAAATAAGCGGTTCAGACAGTATTGCCTTGGGGGCCAATGAGAAATTATATGCGACCGGCGCATGTAGTTATAAATGGTCTCCGGCAACCGGGTTAAATATTACTACCGGAGATTCAGTTACAGCCAATCCTACTATAACTACTACTTATACCGTAACTGGCTCATGCGGTATATGTTCCTCTATCGATTCCTTTACTGTGCATGTTGCTGTTGCGACCGGAATTAAGAACATATTGCATTCTAATTCCATAACAGTTTACCCTGACCCGGTAGCAAATACGCTGAACCTATCTTCTGGCATAGCAGGAACGGATGAAACAGCTACTATAATAATAGTTGATGCAGTTGGCAGAGAAATAATAAATACCAATGCAACTATCGGCAATGGTAAAGTATTTACTATGGATGTAAGTTCGCTTGCCCAGGGTTTATATTTTGTGAAAGTGGCAACAAGTACTTCAACGCGGGTAGTGAAATTTATTAAGGAATAAAATATAATTTGCTTGGGAGTTAAGAAGGGGAAATATTTTCATTTCCCTTTTTTCTTTGATAGTCCCATCTAATTCTTATTTTTGCTCTTCACCTAATGAAAAGATATGTCGTGTAGCGGTTGTTCAACAGGCAGAGGATGCGGTAGTGGCGGAAGTTGTACCACCAAGGGTGGCTGCAATAAACTGAACGTTTTTGACTGGCTTGCCAATATGGAGCTTCCTGCCGGGCAAAAGCCATTCGATATTGTGGAAGTGCGTTTCAAGAACAGCCGAAAGGAGTTTTTCCGCAACCGCAATAACATGCAATTACTGGTTGGTAATGTAGTAGTGGTGGAGGCTGCACAGGGCTATGATGTGGGGGTTATTTCTATTTCAGGTGAGTTGGTGAAGCTGCAGATGCGCAAGAAAAAGGTCAGCGAGGACCAGGAAATAAAAGCTGTGCTGCGTAAAGCCACTGCCTCCGACATTGACAGATGGAGAGATGCCCAGGCATTGGAGACCAATACTCTTGTCCGTGCCCGCATACTTGCTTCGGATATGAAGCTCGACATGAAGATTAACGATATTGAATTCCAGGGTGACAAATCACATATTTCATTTTACTATACCGCACCTGGCAGGGTTGATTTCAGGGAGCTTATAAAAGCCTATGCTTCTGAGTTCAGGGCGCGCATACAAATGTGGCAGATAGGTGAAAGACAGGAAGCAGGGCGCCTTGGCGGAATAGGCTCATGCGGCAGGGAGCTATGCTGTTCCACCTGGCTGACCGATTTCCGCTCCGTGAGCACAGTTGCCGCACGCTACCAGCAACTTGCACTTAATCCCGTCAAACTTGCGGGACAATGCGGAAAGCTTAAATGCTGCCTGAATTATGAATTGGACAGCTACATGGATGCGCTAAAAGATTTCCCTCAACCCATAGATTTGGAAACAGAGAAAGGCAAAGCCATACATCAGAAGACTGACATTTTCAGGCGCATTATACAATATACTTACCTTGATGCACCTGATAAATTTATTTCCCTCAGTGTAGAAAGGGTGAAGTATATTATTGAGATGAACAAAACCGGTAAAAGGCCTGCTGATTTGGAAGAAATGAAATTTACTGAAAAGAAAGAAGTCGGTTATGTGGTGGGCAGGCAAGGCCCTCCGCCGGCCCCAGGCAGGCAGCAAAGGCCTCAGCAAAGGCAACATCGTCCTAATCAAAATAGGAATAGGCCACCCAACAGGCCAAACAATCCCAACAGGAATTCGAATTAATTTACTTTTCCAGGAATTCTTTAAGCGATGTTCCTATAATATAGGTCCAGCCTTGTACAAAGTTTTCTTTTTCAAAGCCAGGCCCGTTAACTGCAATGGTTTCAATACCAGTATGTGTAAGTCTTAATCTGGTACTATTGCCCTCAGCAAATAGCTCAAAGGTTACAAAAGAAATACCTGCATGGCTCTTGTATTTCCAACTATACGCTATTTTTTTTCCTTCAACCACATCAACCACTTTACATAAATGTATTTTTATGGCATTCTCCTTAGTTCTTCCTTCAAACTGGAACTCAAAACCAAGTTCAGGTTTAAAGCCACTGACATTAAAATACCACTTCTTCATTTCTTTTATATCAGTAATGGCTTTCCAGACGGCTGAAATGGGAGCGTTAAAAGTCCGTTCGATAATAATGGGTTCGATTTTCATTATCAGGTAATTTATTTAATAGTTGCTTTTAATCTTTTATGGTAGAAGAAATAAGAAGTAAACAGAACTACAAAAAAGATGAACATAAAGCACCAGTTCTTAGCCGGATCGCCAACTGCTATAGATGAATAGGTGGCAGCAATTAAATCGAAAGTCAGTCCGGCATATGCCCATTCCTTAATTCGTGGGAACCCGGGAATTAACAAAGCAATGCCACCCAATATTTTAGCTACCCCAATAAAGGGTATAAAGTAGGCCGGGTAACCTAAATGGGTAGTAACTATTTTAATGGCATCGGGGTTGCTTATTACATCAGGAATTGAGGTTCCGATTATAAATAAGGCAAATAGAACTGTAGAAACCCAGTAGGTAATGTTCGTTGCTTTCATTTTTTTGGTTTGGTTTTTGATGTTGTTTTAGATGATTTGTGCCCGGATAATACGGCATAGATTGCCATGGCATGGCCATGCCCAAGGTTAAAATCCTTTTTCAGCCAATTGACAATTTCCATTGCTTTAACTCCGGGTTTAAGAAGGCCCCTTTCTCCGGCAAGTTTTTTAAAATCTTCCGGAGTTTTGCCCGTCTTTGCTTTAATATTATCTATATATGCCTGGAATGACATTTTTAATTATTTAATAGTTTTTAAAAGCTCTGCCAATTTATCCAAACTCATGTTCCAACCTTCATTAGCGCCACCAATATGAGGTGCAGCTTCAGGAATAATATTTGAAAAGGTGAAATGAAAATTGACTTTTGTTTTGTTTCCTTCTTCAATAAAAGAAATTGTATTAAGCACTTCAAACAAATGGTTGCCGTTTTTATCCAAGGCAGCGCTTATAAATACAATCCTTTCAGGTTTTTTTATTTCAATAAACTCGCCATCCATTGGATATCGGCTACCATCAGGCCCTTGCATATGAATATTTATTTTGCCACCTGTTTTAGCATCCCATTGGCATACAGGGTTGGTAAAGCCCTTTGGGCCCCACCACTTCTCAATATGTTCCTGGTCGGTCCAGGCATTCCAAACCAATTGCCGAGGCGCATTGAATGTTCGGGTAATGGTCAGCTCTTTTGTTCCTGACATTTTTGAAACCTCTTCTTCATATTTATCAATAGTTTGTTTCAGGCATTCAATAAGCCCAACTTCTCTGATAGCAACCATGTGCGCTTCGGCGTTATCAAAGACCATACTCCAGATGAGTTTCGTCTTATTGCCAATCGCTTCAAAGCTAATTGTAACAGTACAGTCAAATGCTTTTTGCTTAAATACAATACGGTTTGGTTTTACTATCTCCGTAAAAATTATCTCGTCCGGATGCTCCCTCCCATCGGGGCCATACACGGTAAGCAACCATTTTCCGCCTACCCGCACATCCATATCATGCGTTTTATTAGTAAACCCGTCCGGCCCCCACCATTTATCAATATGCTTTTGTTCTGTCCATGCTTTCCATACCAGTTCCCTTGGAGCGTTAAAAATGCGGGTAATGGATACCTCTTTAGAGTCCATTATTTTTGCCAGAAGCTCCTCAAAACGATTAATAGTTTGCACCTGGCCTTCTATAGCGCCATGTTCTTTTACAACAAAATTGTACTCTTCGACGGTATCGAATACCATACACATGGTAAGTTTGGTTTTGTTGCCCTGTGCTTCAAACGTAACCATAGCAGTAAACTTTGGGAGTGTGTGCTCATATACTATAAGATCAGGTTTTACCACTTTAGTAAAAATAGCTTCATTCGGATAATCTGTACCGTCGGGACCGTGCATGGTCATTAACCACTTGCCATTTGTCTGCACATCCATCACTTGTATTGTTGTAGTAAATCCATTCGGCCCCCACCATTGCGACAGATGTTTAGGGTCGGTCCATGCTTCAAATACGAGCTCTTTTGGGGCATTCAGTATGCGCGTTATTGAAATTTCACGCTCAGCCGTGTCGCTTACGGTTTGATTTTTTGTTGCCATGTTATTTAGTATTTATTTTTTGTTTTTCAAATAACTCATCCAGGCGTTCGTGTGAATCCACCACTCCCCGTTCCATGCCCGACTGAATCATTCCATCGCGGTCGACTACTGATTTAAATACTGAATGAATAGTAAGTTTTGTTCTTCCTTTTGGAAGGGTTTCAAAGGTAGCTGTCTCCAATGATACATGGCCCCGTTCGGGCAATCCTTCAAATTCAAATGTCCTTATAATTCTTTCCGGTGCAGTTACTTCATGGATAACCCCGTTAAAACAATACCGCGTACCGGTTGCATTGCAATTAATAAACCGATATGAACCTCCACTTCTCCCGTCAAATTTTTCAATTTCCAACATTAAATCACGAGGACCCAGCCATTCTTTCAACATATCAGAGTCATTATGTGCTTTAAAAACTAATTCTCGGGGGGGCATCAAATTCCCTTGTAATAAATAGCTCCTGTTTGCCTGGTTCGGCAATAATGCTTGTTTTGTTTTTCATTTTCTTTTTGATTTTTTTCTATTCTTATTTTGTATTTCGTTTAAATAAGTTTCTAATGCATCAAACCGCTCTTCCCAGAATTGGCGGTACTGCTCTATCCAATCAGATACTTCGTGCAATTTTTCCAGTTTGGCTTCACAGTATCTTTCCCTTCCTTGCTGCTTTATGGTAATAAGCCCGCACTCGGTAAGTATTTTAATATGTTTTGATATAGCGGGCCTGCTTATGTCAAAATTTTCGGCTACTCCGTTAAGTGTCAGCTTTTCCTTTGCAAGCATGCCCAATATAACTCTCCTGTTAGGGTCTGCAATGGCTTGAAACACGTCTCTTCTCATATCTCGTTTTTAAAATATATTATGTAACTAATCGGTTACAAATATAATAAGAAACCGATTGGTTACGCAAATATTTTTGAATTATTTTATATACCTGGATATAAGTAATTGGGAATGAGTAATTTCATTTTGTGTTTCCTGTAAGTATTTTTGAAAGAGTATATTAAACCAAAATAAATTTAATTTGTCAAACTACAAATTGCCAGAATGAAACTATACTACAAGTATATTTTAGCATTAACCATTCTCATTAATATTAAAGTACTTGCCCAGGTGCCTTACGAGTGGCCAGTTATAAACTCAGAACTTACTCCACAGTTAGGTTTCATAACTCAAAAAACTGACTCGTTATGGAAACTGCAAGGCTATAATGGTAATTGCACGAGTTTCGGCGGAAACTTAGAATTAGTAATCAGCGATATTGGATATTCCCTCTTTATGAAAACCCCTTCGAGCCCTCTTGCGGTTAACCCTGCTTATGAAAACTATGTGCTTGAACAGGTTGACACTATGCTTATGATGATGGACAGCATAGGCTATAAAGTACTTGAAATAAGTATAGGGTACCCTGTTCTATGTGATTCATTCCCCAACCACCAGGTATATCTTGATTTTTATAAGCGGGTTTACACTATGGCACATAAAATGGGGTTTAAAATTATTGACCATACCGGGGCTTCCAATGTCACAAATCCCGGTTCAGACTCTTACCTGGAAAATGATGTTAAGAACTTCTATTACAATTACGATGGGATTCTGAATGATACACTTAATACTTCACGCTTTCTCTATTCAATGACACAGATGAAGCAGACTGTCATTGATTCCTTAACGCCCGATTATCTTACACTTGAGGTTGAGCCTGAAACAATGAATTTAAACTTGTTACACCTTGTGCCCTTTAATACCTCCACTACTTTACTGCAATTGGAGTATTTTCTCACTAATTTAAAACATAAAGGGAATATACTTTTTGGCGCGGGAGCGGGTACATGGGATGCCCTTACTTATTTCGAAAATTATGCTTCCATTAAAAATGGAACTTACCCAAACTCACTTGATTATTTAGATTATCACATGTTTATGGCTAATGGAACCGAGTTTAATCCTGAAGCCTTCCAGATTGATTCTATCGCTAAAGCTAATGGCAAGCGATTAGTAATAGGAGAATGCAATTTGTTTCAAAACTCTGACTCTGAATATAATGCACATTCTTACCCCGGTTATTGGGCAAATGTGGATGGAGAGCGTGATAAATTTGATTACTTTGAAGGCATTGATACCATGTTTCAGCAGGCGGTGATAAACTTATCGCAACTGGCGAGCATTGATATGGTTAACTTCTATCCTGCATACGACGAATTTGGATACATTACATGGCAAAACTCTTATAGTTCCCAAAGCGCAACAGCAGTTTCAGACACTGGAGAAAAGCAGCAAAAAAACGATATGTTTAAAATGCAACTGGGGCCTCTTGGGATATTTACACAAAAAGCCATTGCAAAAATCAACTGTAAGCCTTCCGGAATCAATACCCTGGAACCCATCACTGGAATAAGTATTTATCCTAATCCTGCTTCTGAACAACTGCTGATAAGTTTTGATGAAGCTGTTCAGTGTATAGAAATTGATAACCTTTTAGGACAAAGCATAACAGAGTTGAAAGTAAATTGCACACTCAATAAAGAAACGATAGATATAAGTAATTTATCCTCAGGAATATATTTTGTAAAGCTACTTACAGAAAAAGGTTATTCAGTGAAGAAATTTGTAAAAGAATAGGTTTCGGGTTTAGTTGCCTTTCGCATATACCCAGGCCTCTTGCTGAACATTCTTGCGGAAGTTATCGAGTTGGGCTTCAGCTTCAGAATAAGTGGCATATTTTCCGCATCCTACTATATATAGCCCTTGCGGATTTTTACCTACAATGGCTGCTTCTACATTCTTTTTTTGCAGAATCTTAACCATATTCGTGGCATTGTCATAAAACCTGAAACATCCGGCTACGATATGGTATGGAGATGAAGTAATATCAGTTGCTTTGGATTCTTTTACAAAAAGAGTTAAAGTATCTTTTGGAGATGGCTTGCTAAGTTTATCTATATTATTGTCGGTCGTAAATACATAACGAGGCGCATCTTTTTTTGAGAATATATTAAGGCTTGAGTAGTTATTGGCTATATTGGTTTCATTAAGAGTAACCCAGAAAGTTGTAGCCACCAATGCGCCAATTGCTGCTGCTATGGCATACGGCCTGATACGCGACCTTTCTTTGTGCATTTGTACTACTATACTTTCTTTCTCTTCCTCTTTTTCATGTTCAACCGGAAGACTGTAAAAAGCAGAAAGGCCAAAAGCTTCAGGCAGGTAATTCGCTTTCTCATCGGGCTGGAAAACGAGATTACTGCTCTCGTCTATAAATAAAACACCAATGTTTTCGAAAACTACACGTTTGGCTTCTTTAAGTTCTTTACGGTAACGGTTCACCTCGTTGGCAATTTGCCTGAGCGCCTCGGCATAGGTAAGTTTCTCACAGATTGACAAATGATTGGCTAAAAGTCCGTCGTTTTGTACGAGCCCTTTATTAAAAAGTATTTTCTTTCGCGGAGGCTCAAATAGATGCTTTACCTCATCAACTCTGGCCGGGGCATAATTGCCTATGAAACCTCCAAAGTCGGGGACAATAACACAATCGTGTTCGAAAAGCAACTCACTTATATGTTCTTCTATTTGCATTATGTTTTGGCAACGCTCAAAATTAACTAATCTTTTGTAAATCTTCAGGAGTATCTATAGATATTGATTCCTGGTGGGTGATTTCAACATAAATAGAGTACCCGTTCTCTAACCATCGCAATTGTTCCAGCGATTCGGCCAGTTCAAGTGAAGATGGCGGGAGAGAAACTACTTTTTCAATTACAGGAATTCTGAATGCATACAGGCCTATATGTTTAAGGTAACTATGTTTGCTCACCCAGGCAACCCCCTGGGCATCGCGTAAAAAAGGAATGGGTGAACGGCTGAAATATAAAGCCTCACCGCTTGCCTTCCTGACCAGTTTTACAACTGAAGGGTTATGCAATTCGCTCTCTGATTGTAAAAAACGGGCAAGAGTAGATATCTGTACCCCAGGGTTATGGAAACATCCAACCACCTTATCAATCTGTTCAGGGTGAATAAATGGTTCATCACCCTGAATATTAACCACCACATCCATATTTGCCTTGCCATGTTTTTCCAATGCTTCCACACAGCGCTCCGTCCCGTTTTTATGATGGCCTGATGTCATTACTACTTTACCACCAAAGCCTTCCACTTCTTTAACTATTCTTTCATCATCGGTTGCGACCAATACACAGGCTAACGACCTCGATTTTGAAGCCTGCTCATAAACTCTGCGTATCATAGTCTTGCCTTGTATTACAACAAGAGGTTTACCCGGAAAACGGGTTGATGCATAACGTGCCGGTATTATTCCAATTGCGTGCACAATGAGTATTTAGTGCAAAAATAGGGTTTTATCTCACTATTGTATGGCAAAATTTGTAGCGTAATTGAGGGAGCTTAAATGTTGGCTAAAACAGCATGCTTTATTTAAAACCCTATTTTTGCAACTGCAAAAGCAATCAGTATGTTTACCGGTATAATAGAAGAGCCTGGAATTGTAAAAGATATTGTAAAAGAAAAAGGTAATATGCTCATTACTATTGAGGCTTCATTTGCATCGAAACTAAAACTAAATGAAAGTGTTGCCCATAATGGTGCATGCCTTTCAGTAATACCTTTGACCAAAAAAACTTACCGGGTTACTGCTATTAAAGAAACATTGGACCGGACTAATTTAAAGCATTTAAAAAAGGGCGATAAAATAAATCTTGAACGTTCTATGGCTACTAATGGCCATATTGACGGGCATTTTATACTTGGCCATATAGATGGTATTGTAAAATGTGTTTCAGTAAAAAAATTAGCCGGTAGCCATGTATTTACTTTCTCATGCAGTAAAAATGACAGAAAATATATTGTCGGGAAAGGTTCTATAGCGCTTAATGGTGTGAGCCTTACCATTGCAAATGCCGGCACAACTTCTTTCTCAGTAGCAATTATTCCTTATACATTTACTCACACTGATTTTCAAAACATCAAGCCCGGAGATGAGGTAAATGTAGAATATGATGTGCTTGGTAAATATGTAGTAGAATACCTTTCGGGATTTAAAAAATAGCCTTAGCTATCTTCCTCACCGATTCCGATTTACCCATGGTATAAAAATGTATGCAGGGCGCTCCTCGTTTAATGAGTTCCTTGCATTGCTTTATTGTCCATTCAATGCCAATATCTTTAGCTTCCGCATCGCTCTTGCATTTGTCGATAGAGTCAGCCAGTTCTTCAGGTACTTCTATATGAAAGAATTTAGGCAAACTCACTAATTGCTTTTTGGTTGAAATAGGTTTAATTCCCGGGATAATAGGCGCCTTAATGCCAATCTCTTTACATAAATCAAGATATTCAAAATAGCGTTCATTATTAAAGAAAAGCTGTGTGACGATATATTCGGCACCGGCATCTACTTTAGCTTTCAGGTGTTTCAGGTCGGCCTTTATATTGGGGCATTCAAAATGCTTCTCAGGGTAGCCTGCAACCCCTATACAAAAATCAAGCTTACTGCTGACCTCCGAGGCTTCTTCATTAAGATACATGCCATTATTAAGTCCTACAATCTGCTTTACAAGATCGAGCGCGTGTTCATTACCACCGGGTTCAGGCACAAACTGGGCTTCTGATTTCACTGCATCGCCTCTTAGGGCAAGTACATTGTCAATCCCTAAAAACTGAAGGTCAATAAGCGCATTTTCTGTTTCTTCTTTAGTAAACCCGCCGCAAATAAGATGAGGTACGGTATCAATTTTATACTTATTTATTATAGCGGCGCAAATACCCACTGTTCCCGGGCGCTTGCGTACAGGTATCCTTTCTAAATAACCGCCTTCACGCTTTTTGTAAATATATTCTTCGCGGTGGTAGGTAACATTTATAAATGAAGGGTTAAACTCCAGCAAGGGGTCTATGCTGTCATTTATTGACTGTATGCTTTTACCCTTCAACGGAGGTAATATCTCAAAAGAGAATAATGTTGATTTAGATTTTTTAAGATGGTCTATTACTTTCATATCAATTATTAATTCATTTATTTTTCAGCCTGTGCCTTTTCTATTCTCAGGCCGACATCCATTATTTGCTGCAAGGTATCTACACGCATAGCCTGTGTGTAAGTAAATTTATATTCTCCTTTATGGAACCTCGCATTTTTTTTGAACCATATTTTATTATCCCATATATCACCAAGGCCGTTCCCAAGCCACCTGCCTGCATTATCGGCCAAAATACAATTCATTGTATCGCGCTCGGTAACCCGGTTTGGAGCCGTAATATCAACAAATAGATAAAGGTTCCCGAAATCGTAATCATCTGCATTGCGGATATTGACGAATACATTATAATAGTTAATAGTGTCATCCACCGATACTGTGAATGTTACAGGCTTGTTTGCCAGCCATGTATTATCGGGGATGCTTATGTATTTCTGGTACATAACTCCTTTATTGCACGAACAGAAGATTATTGCAATACCCAATAACAGAAAAAAAAATGACCTGTTTCTATACATGCTGCTTTTTATCGAACCACGAATGTATATATTTTTAGAATGTTATACAGGAAACAACACCATTATCGAACTAATTTGTTCATCCCTGTTGAAATATTTTCAATTCCCATTTGCATAAACCAACCCTATTCATCTAATTTTGAAATATAAAATTAACCCCATGAAAAAGGCAATATTAACCATTCTGTTTCTTGTGCTTTCTAACACATTTATGACGTTTGCCTGGTACGGCCATCTTAAGTTTAAGCACATGAAAGGCATGGATAGCCTGCCTTTGTTTGCAGTAATTCTTATCAGTTGGGGCATAGCATTATTTGAGTATTGTTTCCAGGTACCGGCTAACCGCATCGGCTTTAGTGAAAATGGAGGGCCTTTTTCGTTACTGCAACTCAAGGTAATACAGGAGGTTATTACATTAACGGTTTTTGTCATCTTTTCAGCTATAGTGTTTAAAACCAATATCCTGCAATTGCATCATATAGCCGGATTCGGTTGTCTTATATTGGCAGTTTACCTGCTTTTCAAATAAAAACTAACGGGCAAGAATCTCATTAAAATACTTCAGGTAATTGCCTTTCTGAGCCTCTTTTGAATATTTCTCTATAACTGTCTTACGGGCCTCTTTGCCAATCTTTTCACGTAAAAATTTGTCTTCTATTAAACGAGACATTTTATCTATCCATTCCTCCGGTGTATCCGCTAAAAAACCATTTACCCCATCCTGTATGATGTCAGAATTTACACCAACGGGCGACATAATGGCTGGTATTTCAAGCGCCATATATTGCAACCCTTTTAAACCGCATTTGCCTTTCGACCATTTGTCGTTAGGCAATGGCATTATGCCAATGTCAAACGTTGACAGTTCTTTTATTTCGTTCTCTTTATTCCAAGGCAAGCCTTGTATTCCAAGGCCTTTGTGCACATAATTCCTGTCGCCAATTACTTTTATGGAAATCCTGTTACCATATTTTTCTTTCAATATCCTCAAAATCGGGGCAGCGAACTCAAAATGCTTTATGGTAGTGATACTTCCGGTCCAGCCAATACATATTGAATCCTCTTTTTTAACACTTGTATCCCGTTTATATTCCTCAGTATCTATGGTAGTAGGCACTATTTTTACATTGCCGTTATATTGAAGCGCATAATCGGCAAGATATTGGTTGCCTGCAAAAACCATATCAGAAAGCTCTATAAGCCGGGCCGTTTTCCCGGGGTTCTTTAGCCATTCAAAGCGTTTGTTGGCTTCAGAAGTATCATAGAGCCAGACGGAGTCATCGAAATCAAAAACCAATTTTGCCTCCGTCTTACGGAATCGCCTTTCGAAAAATGTGGAACCGATGAGCAACGCTTCGCGGTAAATAAATATTATATCGTAGTCGTTGGCCCTCTTCAGGTCTTTGAACCTTTTCCATATCGACTTCAGAACGATTATAAATTTTTTGAAATACTTTCCCTTTCTGTAAAGGTATATATCATCATTGGCAGAAATAATATAGGAAACATCGCATTTAAAACCATTCTGTTCCAGGTACTCATAATATTGCTCAAACCTGAAGCGTTGCCCCGGCGACCTGTTTCTCCTGTGCGATGTGATGAATAATATTTTCTTCAATTACCTCAGTTTATTAATCCTCCTGCCATATCGCCGGCAGTTTCTCTGTTAGTTCTAAATCGGTAAATCGTTTACTCTTTCTTATGCCAACTTTTTTTGCCCATTCAGCCATGGCTTTCAGGCCATCGTCCAATGAAATTGTTGATTTTATTTTGAATATCTTTTTCGCTTTCGAATGGTCAGCATGTGCGTGAAGCACCTCATTCCTTGCCTCCAGGTAACGTACCTGTTCTTTCATGTTCATGGCGTTCATGGTAGCCTCAGCAAGTTCCCTAACCGTATATTCCTTATCCGCGCCAATATTAAATACCTGGTTGTATGCTTCTTTGACATTTACTGAATTGGCAATATATGGCGCAACATCGGCTATATAGCTGAATGCCCTTGTTTGCGAGCCATCGCCAAAAACTGTGAGAGGTTTTTTTTGCATAAGCTGGTTCATAAATATACCCACTACATTCCTGTACCTGTCGCCAATGTTCTGGTATTCGCCATATA
Organism: Bacteroidia bacterium; assembly: GCA_052325425.1. GTDB lineage: Bacteria > Bacteroidota > Bacteroidia > JABEUT01 > JABEUT01 > JABEUT01. Next base: position 38,625 of record JBKQUY010000090.1, read on the forward strand.
CATTATGCGGGCGGAAGATGATATAATTCAGGCCAAACATCTCATGTGTACATCTCAAATCCATTTCCACGGCGTACTTGGCCACACCATAAGAGTCTTCAGGAGAAGGAGTCATATCCTCGTTCATGGGTGGTTTTAAGCCTCCATACACCGCAATAGATGAGGTAAATACAAAACATTTTACTTTGTGCTTAACCGATTCATTGACCAGGTTTACGCTTCCTATCAGGTTATTGGTATAATTAAACCGCTTGATAAAGTGGCTAAGGCCTTCGGCGGCATAGGCCGCAAGGTGATAAACATAATCGAACTTATATTGCTCAAACAGGCGCGAAAGAAGCTCATGGTCAGTAACTGAGCCCTGAACAAAAATGGCATTATTATTGACATTTTCTTTGAATCCTCCGCTCAAATCATCAAGTGCCACAACTTTATGCCCGAGTTTAACCAATTCGTTAACTACGTGTGCTCCAATAAAGCCCGCTCCTCCTGTAACTAATGATACTGCCATTAATCTGTTAAAAATATTTCAAATATAACTGATTGAAATTAAGTAATAATCATCTGTAAATTACGCGAAAAGTAATTCATACGCAAAACCCATCCGAAAGATACAAATATGAAAAAGCCATGTGAATTAAAGTTATTGCGGAACGGTAACTAAAAACTTCATTAAATTCGCCCTGATTTTATTAGGTAGAACTGAACGAAACATTTAAATATTATGAATAAAGTTTATAAAAATGCCGATGATGCCACTGAAGGCATTAAAGACGGCATGACATTGATGCTGGGCGGTTTCGGCTTATGCGGTATTCCTGAAAACTCCATAGCTGCGCTTTTGAAAAAAGGCGTGAAAGACTTAACCTGTATTTCCAATAACGCGGGCGTTGATAACTTCGGGCTTGGGCTGCTGTTAAAGACAAAGCAGATAAAGAAAATGGTATCGTCATACGTTGGCGAGAATGCAGAATTCGAGCGGCAATTCCTGCAAGGCGAACTACAGGTTGATTTGATTCCACAAGGTACTTTGGCAACCCGTGTAGCTATGGCGGGACTTGGTATTCCGGCATTTTTTACCGGAGCGGGTTATGGCACCGAAATAGCCGATGGAAAGGAAGTCCGCGAGTTTAACGGCAAAAAATACCTTATGGAACTGGCGCTTCATGCCGATTTTTCTATTGTAAAAGCCTGGAAGGGCGATACACTCGGCAACCTTATTTTCAGGAAGACAACGCGCAATTTCAGCGCTCCTATGGCAAAAGCAGGCGACATTACCATTGCGGAAGTAGAGCATTTGGTAAAGCCGGGCCAGCTTGACCCCGACCAGGTTCATGTTCCGGGGATTTATGTACACCGCATTTTTGAAGGCAAGAACTATGAAAAAAGAATCGAACGCCGGACGGTTTTGGCCTGATTTGATAATTTGGTGATTTGATAATTTGATGATGAAAAAATCGAAATTATGTTAGACAAAAACGGAATAGCAAAGCGGATTGCGCAGGAGTTGCGCGACGGAATGTATGTAAACCTTGGTATTGGCATTCCTACATTGGTGGCCAACTACATTCCCAAAGGAATGACCATTATTCTTCAATCTGAGAACGGAATACTGGGCACCGGCCCATATCCTAAGGAAGAAGAGGTTGACGCCGACCTTATCAATGCCGGCAAAGAGACCGTAACCGTATTGCCTGGCGCTTCCTACTTCGATTCCTTTGAAAGCTTTGGAATGATTCGTGCCGGGAAAGTTGACCTGACCGTACTTGGCGCTATGGAAGTGAGTGAAACCGGCGACATAGCCAACTGGAAAATTCCGGGGAAGATGGTGAAGGGCATGGGTGGCGCTATGGACCTTGTCGCTGCCGCAAAGAACATTATTGTGGCTATGCAGCATACCAATCCCAAAGGTGAATCGAAACTATTGCCATCATGCACATTGCCGCTTACGGGGGTTAAATGCGTAAAACGCATAGTCACTGAAATTGCGGTATTGGATGTTACTCCCAACGGGTTCAAGCTGGTTGAAAGGACTCCCGGTGTAACTGCCGAAGAGATTAAGGCAAAGACAGCGGGCCGGCTTATTATTGATGGCTATATCCCTGAAATGCATTTAGATTAGTTGTTTCCGTCTCTGCTGTAAAGATTACTTGTTTACCGGTATTTGGCACAGTACTAAGCATCTATGTGTCATTGCCTCGTTATCACCTCACGTGCCGTTACTGTTCCTAATATGAGTACTCCGTCACTGCGAATTCAGTTATGACATTTATCGTCATTAATCCGCTATCAAATTAATAATTATCATGCGGATGCGGCAGTCTCAGTTTTTATTTACCGGTATTTGGCACAATACTTTACATCTATGTGTCATTGCCTCATTATCACCTCACGTGCCTTTGCTATTCCCATAATCAAAAATTCCTCAATGCTGCAACTTTTCTATCCTGATTAATTTTCGGGTTGGGGTACCAGGGGGGTACCAGTTTTTGGGGGTACCATACATATTAACGTATTGATTATCAACATAAATATGGGTACCAGGCCCCAAAAAAGTGGTACCCATAGTTAAGTAATTGGTTATTAATACATTTCTTAGAATTGATGAGATTTTCAGCTTAAAATTTACTCCTTATTATTCATTCTTAATTTTTCATTTAAATGTGGCGGTTTGTGGCGGAACCTGGCGGCGATTTAGGAGGGTTCATCCGCCACTTCCCAAAAAAAACTGCACACTTATGCACACGGGTACTGGAACTTGTGTGCAATTTTCCCGGAATCACCATACTTTTAAAACATATCTTTCCGGCATTCATAACTCATAATTTATACCTCTATGCGCACCATTTCAAAGAACTTTACAATAGAACGCTGATGACGCTGGTTGCTTATGATAAAAAATGATTTTGAAATCCTGGCTAATCATAATTATCTGCGTCATCTGCGTTCCATTCACACTGCAAATATACACAATTATTTACTATATGTAATAAATTAGTTAATATAGTTTTCAACAAGATAGCGGGATTTATTTCCCCAAAGAATCCGTAGGATTCAAATAGTAATAGAAAACAAATAAGATAAAAAAATATAGTGTCCCGCAGTACTGCGGGACACTATATTTTTTTGGGCGGTATTATTTCTATTAATATTTCGTCCCTATGGAACATTTTATTTAAGGCACTAATTGCAAACCGCGCCTATAAGAGTTGCCAGGTTATAAATCTGGCTTATTTATGCCAGCAAGTCTAACTATGCTAAGACTTGCTGGAGCAAGGGGATGGGAAATATTTATTGCAAGTAATCCTTTAAAAGTTCCACCAAATGGTCCATTTGTTTTTTTGAAAAATCTTTTCTATAAAATCTGCCAATGCCCATACTCGAATCATATACAATGTCAATATTTTTACCTGTAATCAAGGAATACTTAATATTTTTCGATTTGTTTTTGCAAAATATCTTAAAAAAGCAAAAATCATCATGTACTTCAAGTGAAATACTATCCTTATCAATATCACTTAATGCGACACTCCTTATCTCCTTATCATTGGAGGGGTCTGAGTAATCTTTTTCAGGAATTTTAATTCTCTGTACAATTAAACTATCCTTAGAGTTGTTAAGGTTAACTTCAAACCGGCACGCATTAAATTTAAGGTTACCCCCTTGAAATGATGGAAATTTAATATCCTCTATAGTCTTCTTAAATTCTTTGAAGTATTTTTCCTTATCAGCTTGTTGTCCAATAGTCATAAAAGAGATTGAAAGGGCTGAGATTAATATTATGAGTTTGTTTTTCATAATTTGCATTGTTTAGAACTTTCCCGTTATGCCAATATTTATTATGGAACTTCCATAACCTACGTACCCCATGTTAAACCATGCACCAATATGACCTGTAAAGAAATATCTAAATCCCGCATATCCTCCATACATAATTCCACTAGAGCTTATAATAGTCAGTGGAGTGTTTCCATCACTTTGAGCATTTGGGTCTATCGAAGGGTTGCTTACAATCATTGAATTAAACCCAAAAATCAGCATAATATAAGGGTCCAACCTTTCACCAACATTATCGTGTATAGCGAAGCTAATTCCTAATCGAATATTAGTTAATATATATTTATTTAAGAAATTATACGACGAATAAGGGGGATTGGGATACTCCATTGAACTATTATTCACAGTACCACTATAATTAAAAGCTATGTTAGAATAATCAAAAATAGCGCCAATGCCCCAATTTTTACTCAGCCCTCTTTCATATCCAAGTTTTATTTCATCCGTAGTAGTAGCATACTCATATGTATTATATGGCGAAGACATGTTATACCCTCCAAAAAAACCAGCCCCCCCATAAACAATATTCTGCCTTGCAACACAACTACTGTCATCCCCGGAGAATCTAAAAAGAATTCCGGCCCCTTGAGCATTGGATAATTGAACACAAGTTACACAAGCAGCTACGCTTAAAAGAATTCGTCGTTTCAAATTATTAATATTGTAATAAAGTTATTTCATTGATGAATTATTCTCTAATATAGATAGGTTAATACCAACTTCTGCTAAATAGGCAAACCCATAAGTGTTATCCTCAACTGCTAATTCATAATAAAACCAGTTATGAAAACTCTCTAATGAAAGACGGACTCCTATCGGTGAAAAGCCATTTGTTGGTATTGGTGTCAAAAGGTTTTCAGCAAAACCTGTAGTGTCTTGCACAGGTTTTGTGGGGTAGTAGAGTATATCGAAATTAAGCGATGTGATTTTTTGATATCGGAATGTTTTTGGTGTTTGGTTAGGGGCTGTAACAATATATTTCATATTACTTACCCAAATTATAGAGCCTCCAATTGCTAATTCTGGAAAGGCTTTAGGTTCATTTTCAGGATATGACGGTGTAGTTGCGAAATCCCGCGTAAAGTATCCACCATGTATTGCATAATACCTGATATGTTGACAAGGAAGTTGGGTATAACGGGATAAATCAACGCTTCCATAATGTGAACTATAACCATAGGGTGAGCCATAGTATCCACGGAGTATATATGGTTTTAGTACCGCTTTGTCTAATTTCATTTTGCTTGTTGAAGCGAGAGGAATCCAGCCTTCAGCCCCAAAAATTTTATTCCCTGGTAATTCTGTTCCATAGGAGACTTTTACCATACAGGCTTTGGGGTTGAAATAGCTTATATAACCAAAAACATTGATTGTAGCTACTCCGATACCGATGCGTAATGCAGGAATTTTGCTTACTGTACTATCAATTTCATGTGCCTGATAGTTAGTTGTGTCATTAGTATTGATTTGAGCCATCATTTTATTATATCTATTCTGCCCCCAAGTTTGTGAATAGCCATATAAATAGGAGAAAAAAAATAGAAACAGTAGATATTTACTAAAATGATGGGATTTTTTAAATATTTGAGGTAGAAACTTTAGAGTGAAGAGTGATTGAATTTTCATATAACAGATTTCATTAATAGATTACAAAAATAAAAATTTGTTGAGGAGTTAAGTATATATTATTGTGGTTTTCTCATCGAAATTCTTGCAAATATTTGGTTTTTGGGGTAAATTTAATATCGGCTAAAACTGCCACGAGAAATACTTATTGAAACGGGTTCCCGCCCGAGAAATCTTTGTGTTGTTTTTCGTATTTCTGGCAATCGCACTCAATGGTGAGGGGCTTTTTAGGTTTTTCAAAATCGGCGTCTTCGTCATAACCCAATGCTTTATTGCCATATATTTTCAGCATATATTCAGCCCAAACCGGCAAAGCCTCGGTAGCGCCCTGCCCCCATTCCATGTTTTCAAAGTGTATGGCCCTGTCCTCAAAACCTGCCCAGCAACCTGAAACAAGGTCGGGCGTAATGCCAATAAACCATCCGTCTGAGCAATTCTGCGTGGTTCCTGTTTTGCCGCCAATGACGTTATTCAAATGGTATTTGTAGCGTATCCTAACCCCTGTGCCATATTGCACCACCCCTTCCATCATATTCATCATTACGTAAGCATCCTGCTCGCTGAGCGCCTGGTCGGTCTTAGGTTTTATCTGGTCAAGTATCCGCCCGTTCTTATCTTCTATGCGTGTAACAAAAGTAGGTTGCACCCAAATTCCTTTATTGGCATAAGTACAATATGCGCCCACCATGCTGCTTACCGGTATTTCGCAGGTGCCGAGGCATATAGAGGGAACCGGGTCAATATCGTCGCTTATGCCCATGTGGCGCACCATGCTTATTACTGCCTGGGGAGAAAATTTATAAGTTAATGCGGCAGCAATGCGGTCAATAGATAAGGCCAGCGCTTTTTTCAGGGTCATCATCCTGCCATCGTCTTCGGTGTCGGCATTCTTGGGCGTCCAGGGCTGGTCGCCATTGGGAATGGTAATAGGCACATTGGGCATTTCGTAGCAGGGCGAGTAGCCGTTCTGCACTGCCAGTGTATAAATAAAGGGCTTAAACGTTGAGCCCACCTGTCTTTTTCCCACCATTACGTGGTCATATTTATAAAACCTGTGGTCAATACCGCCTACCCATGCCTTTATAAATCCTGTATGCGGGTCAATAGATACAAAGCCTGCCTCCAGGTAGCTCTTGGTATATTTTATGGAATCATAAGGGGTCATAACCGTATCCAGCGCATGGTCTTTATTCTTCCAGGTAAATACGGTCATGGGCACCGGTGTATGGAAATTCTTTGTTATTTCCGCTTCCGAAGCGCCCTCGCGTTTCAGGCTCATATAGCGGTCAGAGCGGTGTATGGAGCTGTTCATCAGGTCTTCAATCTGGTCTTTTGTCACCCTGAAATCAAACGGAGCATTTTTCCTATTCTTTAATTCCTTAAAGAATTGGGGTTGCAGGTATTTGCAGTTCTGTTCCAATGCCTCTTCGGCATATTGCTGCATGCGCGAATCAATGGTGGTGTATATCTTCAGGCCGTCCTTATAAATGTCGTATTTTGTTCCATCGGGCTTAAGATGTTCTTCGCACCATTTCCGTAAAAAATTATCGCGCAGGTATTCCCTGAAATAAGAGGCAAGCCCTTCGTCGGGGTTTTCAGCCCGGAAGTGCAGTCCCAAGGGCAATTTTTCTAATGAATCGCGCTTTTTCTCAGAAAGGTAATTGTATTTTTCCATTTGCGAAAGCACCACGTTTCTCCTGTCAATGGCATTCTTAGGGCGGTTCTTAGGGTTGAATAAAGACGGGTTTTTCTCCATTCCCACCAGCATGGCGGCCTGTTCAATTTTAAGCGAATCGGGGGTGGAACTGAAGTAAATCCTTGAAGCGGACTGTATGCCTACCGCATTATTGATAAAGTCGAATTTGTTAAGGTACATGGTGATTATCTCTTCTTTGGTATATTGCCTTTCGAGCCTGGCGGCTATAACCCACTCCTTAAACTTCATAAACATCAGCTTGAACTTGCCTGCCTTAGGGTCCCTGGGGAATAACATTTTGGCAAGCTGCTGGGTTATGGTGCTGCCTCCGCCCGATGAGGACCTGCGCCCTAAAACAGTCTTGAAAAACACCCTGAACAGGCTTCTCAGGTCTATGCCGGAATGGTCGTAAAAGCGGGCATCTTCAGTCGCGACAAGCCCGTTTATCATGTAAGGGCTTATGTCTTTATACTGTATGTTGGAGCGGTTCTGCACATAATATTTACCCAGAATCTGCCCGTCGGAAGAAATAACCTCGGAGGCAAGGTAGGTCTGTGGGTTTTCCAATTCATTAAATGTGGGGAGTTTGCCGAAAAGGCCCGATGATGCTCCCAGGACGCAACACACCAGCAAACATACAGGAGTAAGCGCCAGCGCCCAGAAAATGCGCAGGTATTTCTTAAATCTATGCCTTTCACTATTGGCCATTGGGGCTATTGGGTTGATAAAAAGTCAAAATTACAAAAAGGATAAGACGCCAATTATTAATGTCTGATTCTTTTACAACAAATAACGGTGAATAAGTCCTGCATATTATATAGTTACAATGGGCTGCTTTCAGGGCTAAAGCCAACAGGGCATGCGGCTTTTTTAACTCCGCCTTTAAAGGCGGAGTTATCTGTAATAATCAATGATACTGGCTTTAGCCCAAAGCTCAATTTAAACGGTTTATTAATTGCGGGTTTATTAAAATTAACGGCTTTTTTGTCGGTTTATTGAAAAAAGTGTTATATTTGCACCCCTTAAAAATAAGTTTTACTATGATTATTGTTCAGATTAAAGAAGGCGAGAACCTGGAAAAGTCTTTAAAAGCTTTTAAAAAGAAGTTCGACCGCATTGGTGTTGTAAAGGAACTTCGCGCGAGGAAGGTTTACAATAAGCCATCCGTTGTTCGCAGGCAAAAGAAGCTTAAAGCTGTTCTCCGCCAGAAATTTATTGAATCACAGGAGTAGTTGCAGGGACATAAAATTTTATGTCCTTACCAATCAAAATATACTTAAGCAGGAAGCCAAAAACTTCCTGCTTTTTTTGTTGCCTTTAAAGCCCTTACTTAAATATCGAATATTGAACAAGGAATGTCGAATATCGAAGTAAAATATAATAAATAATACTTAGCGTTCTGAACTTCAGAGTTCATTATTCAATGTTCGATATTCAATATTATTTTACTGCGTATATTGCTGCGTATCGGTCCAGCTTCTCTGGCGCTGTAATTTCAAATCCTGCAAGGTAGATGATTTTACATGCACGGTAAGCGAGAACATCTGGTGGTAACCGAACGGAATGGTTTGAAAAGAAAGCTCCCAGCAATGCATATCCCTGCGGGCGGAAAGCATAGTTGATGTAAACTGGTTGGTAGAAATATCGTAGCCCGAAGTAACGGATGCATACCAATACCTCGAAATCTGCATGCTGCCGTTAAACATAACCGTTTGTGTTGTGGTTGACGCCAACCCGGTCTGTGCGTAACTTAAAATATAGTTCATAGTTAACGACCAGGGGGCAATTTCAACCGGCTCCCAATAAGCAGGATGGAACTGCTCGTAATGCAAATACTCACTGGGCGAACTTAATTGCAGGCCTGAATTTGTTGTGTTCTGCTGGGTTGAAGGGATAGTGCCAGGCGTTGTAGGAGTCGCGGTAGAATTACCCTGGGTTTTATTTTGCCCTGAAGAGCTTGAAAGCGTAGTGCTTAGGGTAAGGCTGGCGCTGGTAACCCTGCCTATGCTCTGGTATAAGTTCCAATCATTTAAATCCCTTGCCACAAATGGAATGTCGAAGATACCAACGTTTTGATAAAAGTCCCATGCGTCAATATCATACCCTTGCCTGTTTGTCTGGTAAGGGTCAATGTTCCCGGTAAAATTAACCATCACTTTCTTTTTAAACAAACTGGTATTGCCCACTAATGTAATTGGCGACCAGTTAAAGCTGTCGGCAGCCATATTATATGAGGCGCTGATTGTTAACCGCTCCAGCAACACAATCTTTTTATAAATGACTCCCGAATCCGTCTGCATACGGACTTTCATTTCAAGATTTGTTCCGAGGCTTAAACCCAAGGCCCTGCTGACCCCCGGAGTAGGCCCTCCAAAAATTCCTTCCTGGAAAATTGAATACCTGGAAGAAGCGTAGGGGCTGTATTGCGGCAAATCTTCAATTGTTCTGTAATAGCCAAAGCCGGGAGCGCTGAAATCGGGATGATAGGTAAAGGAAACAGAAGGATAAAATACCTGCCTTATCATGATGGACTTTTTAAGCCCCAGGGTGTACATGGCATAAACATTGGTGCTTGCAGTTACCGAAGTATTATAGGTCAATGCTGTTTCAAAACCCCGGGCGGTATCTACGTTAAATGTATCCCTGACAGTATTCCAGCTTTCCTTTGTATATTCAAAATAGTTTAACATGGTTCCAGTAACCTGCGTGCCTATGTTAATATATTTAAAGGCGGGAATGGGTATTAATTTATCGAGTGTAAAATTCCATGATACGGGTATGGAGGTATTAAACCCGTTTTGCATCTTGTCCGTAATATTAGCCAAGCTGGTAAATTCCGACTGGGTTGTGCTGACTGTATTCCTTCCATTGGTTGAAAATGAAATGGACAGCGTATTAAAAATGCTGTACCATTTATTATTTACCGGGGTACTCTCAAACAATTTGGCAGGGTACATCCTGTCAGCGGTAAATGTCAGTTCAGGCAGGGTAATATCTATTACCTGGGTCTGTGTATTTTGCTCATGTTCGGCATTTAAGCTAAGATGGAAAGGCGTTTGGGGGAAATTCTGGGTAAATGCAATATTCGATTGCAATGTATTATTCAGAAATTCCGATGGGTTATAAGAAGTATAGGCTATGGCATTACTTGAACCAGCGTTTACGCTTGCCGAAAATGTGCTGTTGGGCCTTGCTTTGGGGTCTTGTGAGTGCTGCCAGTTTATTAAAAAGTTATTCTGTTTTGTAAACCCCACTGAGTCCTGTATGGGCAACCTAGTATCAGAGTATTGCACCTTAAGGACCCCATTGTAATGATACCTTTCATCGTAATTTATCACATCATACGCTGCCCAACTGCCATTGGTATAAATATCGCCTTTAATCAGGTTATCGAAGTGGTCGCTCAGGCCGAGGTAATATCCCCCGCCCTGCAAAAAGAAACCCTGCGACTGCGACTCTCCGTAAGCGGGAATAACAATACCCGAATGCCTTCCGTTGGCAAGCGGAAAAAATCCGAAGGGTGTAGCCAGCGGCGTAGGCACACCTTCAATAAATAACATGGCAGGCCCGGTAACCACCTGGTCGTTGGGTATTACTTTAAGCCGGGTAGCGGCAATATAAAAGTGAGGGTCAGCTTCCTGAGAACAGGTGGTATATATTCCATTTTTCATGTAAAATACATTGATGCTGTCTTTTTTAACCGTCTGGCCCTGTATATAACCTTCGCCCTCTTTGGTTGTTATCTGGTTTATCCTTCCTTTTTTTGTCCTGAAGTTATAACGTATTTCATTGGCATGAAACACTTCCGAGCCCTGGTGAAATTCAGGCTTGCCGATTGTCTTATTGCTGTCTTTTATCCCCCTGGCATACGCAATGTTGCTATCGAGCGATATATCAATGTAGGCGGCTTTCAGCTCCAGGTCCTCATATTTTACATCGGCGTCGCCATACAGGTAAACCTTGCGCTTTTTGGCATCCAGCCTTATCGAATCGCGGGCGTGGTAATCTACTTTTGAGTTAAGCGGCCCCTTTTTTGATATAACCTTCACATGGGTGCTGTCGGCCTTTTTTTGTTTGCCTGTATCAGCTAAAATTGCGGAATTTTCAGTAACTTGTGTCTGAACTGTAGCCAACAAAGCGTGCGTTATTAACAAAGAGAAGATAAAAAAAAGTATAAACCGCTTATTATGACGCAATTCTATATGATATTTTTGTGTGAAGTGTGGCAAAATTATGTTTTCTGATGTATAAACGGGTTTCATACATATTGATTTTTTGCCTGAGCCTTATCGCATTCGGGTTTACCAACAAACGACAAGGCAGTGGCAAAAAGCAATGGGTGGTGGTGATTGACCCCGGCCATGGGGGCAAAGACCCCGGCTGCCACGGAGTAAACTTCATGGAAAAAAACATTGCGCTGGCAGTATCGCTTAAACTGGGACATTATATTCAAGATAACGATAAAAACGTAAAAGTAGTATATACCCGCACTACCGATGAATTTGTCTCATTAAACGACAGGGCTGAGATAGCCAATAAAAACCACGCCGACCTTTTTATTTGCATCCACTTAAATGCATCTCCCAACCATGATGCCAATGGCTCGGCTACCTATGTTATGGGGCTGAAAAAATCGAACGGAAACCTGGAAGTTGAGAAACGGGAGAACTCTTCCATACTTTTTGAAAAAGACTACAAAACCACTTATGGGGGATATGACCCCGATTCGCCTACCGGCAATATTATATTTAACATGTACCAAAACCTCTACCTGAACCAAAGCCTTGACCTAGCAACTAAAATACAGGATGAGTACGCGCATATAGAAAAAAGAAAAGATAACAGGGTAAAGCAAGCCGGTTTCCTGGTACTTTGGCGGACTGCCATGCCAAGTTTGCTTACCGAAATAGGTTTTCTTACCAACCCTGAAGAAGAAAAATTTATGGGTACGCAAAAAGGTGAAGATGAAATTGCACAATCTATTTTTCTTGCCTTTGAACAATATAAATCTGAAACAGAAAACATAGCTTATGACCCTAAATCCTATTCATTCAACCAGTATTTTGTCCAAATTGCAGATACTGCAAAAATGGATACAACCCAACAACCTACTACTGTAAAGGATAGCGCCAACGTGGAAATAAAAAAGGAACCGGTAAAGGATTCAACCGTAAAGAAAGAACAGCCAAAAACTCAAAAACATATTGAGAAAGATACTATTGCTGAGAAGCCCAAAACAGATACAGTTGCCCATACTGTTATCAAACATCCTGCATCAAAAGACAGTAACAATGTAAAAGTGTCGAGGATGAAAGATGCCATTAAAGGGCTAAAGGCTGATACAATGCTGCCAACCAAAAAGGCAGATACTGTAGCTGGTTTAACGCCCAGACCTCACAGAACCGATAGTGTTCCTGTACCCAAAAAGGCTGCAGATAGTGTTGCCTTGCATCCAAAAAAGGTTGTGCCTGTTCCTAAAAATGAAATTCATACTTCTGATACCAATAAGGTATGTTTTAAGGTGCAGTTTATTCTCTCTGACCACATGCTGGCTAAAAACGATAAGCGTTTTGATAATCTCTCCGATGTGGATTTTTATGTGGATAATAAAATATATAAATACACAGCCGGCTGTTATACTGGCCTGAAAGATGCCGTTGATTTGCAAAAGAAGCTCCGCGATAATGGATATAAAGACGCTTTTGTAGTCGCTTTTAAAGGCAAAAAGCGAATAACGGTAAAAGAGGCACAGGGGAAATAGCCGGTGCCTGCAACCCGGAATTCTAATGTTGTTTTAGAGACACCTATACGATTTAAGCCCCATTCAGGGCTGAATCACGCCTGCCTGTTGTCTTTAAAAAAAGGGGCTAAACAGAAAAATGCCAGGGCAGGGAAAAAATGCATTGGCACAACCAGGCCGGGGAAAAGTTCAGGATTCTTAATATCCAATGGCAAACTCATGCTGATTGGGCTTATTATGCTTGCAAAGGATAAAGCCGCAATAACTATATTCAGTAAACCTTTCAGTTTCTGTTTATTGAATTTTTCAAGCAGAAAATAGCCTAATGACATTAGCATGCAGCCAAATATTGAAACACCTGTAATAGACCCAATATTGATGAGTTTATTAAAACCGGTACCCAATGCATTCTGGTAAATGTTAAAGTACATAATGGCTGCAATTGCAGCCATTATACCTGAAATAATCCCGTGCAGAAATGTTTTTTTCATTATTGTTTTATTTGGTAACCGGTACCGAAATATCAATTTTCAGGTCTGTCGAAGCATGTGCCTGCATTCCCTTGGTTGTTCCAACATTATAGTCAATACGGTTAACGTTGAAACTGCCCGCAAATGTGTTATTGGTAAAAGTAAAAGGTATGGTTATTTGCTTTTGTACCCCGTGCATGTCCAATGTTCCGGTAGTTTCATAACCAGTCGCTGTTTTTGCGATTTTACTGGAAGTGAATTTTATAACAGGGTATTTGTCAGCATCGAACCAATCTGCTGCTTTCGCCTTGTTGTTTTGCATCCCGTTACCGGTATTAATGGAATTAACATCAATAGATACATCAAATTTTGAAGCATCGAGATTGTTTTCATCAAAGGCAATATCACCTTTAAACGAGGTGAAAACTCCTGAGGGGTCTTTGCTGGTGAATTTAATAGAATAGCCGCTTGCTATTTTCCAGGTGGTTGATGTGTAAGCTGTAAATGCAGAAAGCAAAAGAGTTGCTCCGGCTGCAAAAGGGAAAATTATTTTTTTCATAATAATGATTTTAAAATTTTGGCAAAATTGATAAAGCTTTGGCAATTTCATCTTGAACTAGTTTAAGAAATGCAAAATGACAAAAAAGATCACCAAAAATCAATACCTTTGGGTATTATTCTTAGAATAAAGTGAAAGGTACTCAGGTAAGAGAGAACATAAGGATAGCGATGAGCTCTATAATGGGCCAGAAGCTGCGTACCTTTTTAACCATGCTTATAATCGCCATTGGCATCTTTTCATTGGTTTGCATACTCACCTCTATTGATGCCATGAAATCGGCCATAAACAATAACTTTTCCCTTATGGGCGCCAATACGTTTACCATTCGCAACCACGATGTAAACATTCGTGTGGGGCATGGGGGCAAAAAACCAAAAGTTTACAGGAACATTACTTATGAAGATGCCACTGATTTTGTAAAACAATATTCTTTCCCCGCAATAGCCTCCATATCAAGCACCGGCAGCGATATTGCAACATTGAAATACCAGGGCGAAAAAACAAACCCTAATATAGAAGTAGATGGTTCGGACCAGAACTTTATGCATACCGAAGGCTACGACATGGAATCGGGAAGAAATTTTTCGAACGACGAAATAACCAATGGCAGGAAAGTTATAATACTTGGGCATGAGGTGGTAACCGACTTGTTTAAAAAACATGAAGACCCGATAGGCAAAATAATCACCATCGGCGATAATGGCGACTATAAAGTAATAGGCGTATTCCGCTCAAAGGGAAATAGTTTTGGCCTTGGAGCCGACAGAACCTGCGTGGTTCCTATAAATGTAGTGCGCTCCTTCCCTGATCTGGCAAGTGTAAGTTACCGCATAAGCGTCAGGGTTAATAGCCCCCAGCAAATGGACATGGCAATAAGCGAGGCCAAAGGCCTGTTCCGGGTAATACGTAATGTGCCATTGGATAAAGAGGACAATTTCGGCATACTTAAAAGCGATGACCTTGCCAACACACTCATCGGGCTTATGTCGAAACTTACCATTGGCGCGGTGGTAATAGGTATCATTACTTTGATGGGCGCGGCTATTGGGCTGATGAACATAATGCTGGTATCGGTTACCGAGCGTACCATGGAAATTGGCGTAAGAAAAGCCATAGGCGCCACAAAAAATTTTATCCGCAACCAGTTTTTAATTGAAGCCGTGGCCATATCGCAGATTGGAGGAGCAATTGGTATTATATTGGGCATTTTGGGTGGTAATGCGCTGGCGCTGGTGTTTGGCGTAGGTTTTATTATTCCATGGGGAGCAATAATTTCAGGAGTTACAATATGTTTTGTAGTGGGAGTAATTTCAGGGGTCTATCCCGCTATAAAGGCATCGAGGCTTGACCCAATAGAAGCATTGAGGTATGAATAATAAACTGTCGGAATTATACCGTAAGTACAATAAATATTTCCCTGCCGATTTATGGGCATTTTTAATAATTATTCTGGTAATAATTATTGCGGCAATTTTTATATTATAAGTCGTTAGAGAATACCAACCATCACCAACGATTCCAGGCTGACGGCTTCGGGCTAACCACTAACGGCTAACTTTTGAATGGTAGTACTTGCACCACTTTGTAATGCCGCATTTATCGCATAAAGGTTTGCGGGCAAGGCATATATACCTGCCATGTAAAATAAGCCAGTGATGCGCCAATGGTATTTTATCCTGCGGAATGTATTTAATCAGTTGCTGCTCTGCCTGTAAAGGAGTTTTGGCATTGGTGGTGAGGCCAATGCGGGCTGCTACCCTGAAAACATGGGTATCTACGGCCATTTTAGGCTGGTTGTAAACTACGGAAGCAATTACATTGGCAGTCTTTCTGCCAACGCCGGGAATAGTGGTAAGTTCTTCGACCGTTGCTGGAACCTTGCCTCCGAATTTTTCCATAATAACTTTGGAACCGTTCACCAGGTAACCGGCTTTACTGTTGGGATAGCTGATGCTCCTGATGTATTCTCTCACTTCGTCAATATCGGCATTGGCCATTGCTTTGGCGTCAGGGAAGCGTTTAAAAAGCGCCGGAGTGGTCATGTTCACGCGTTTATCGGTACACTGTGCCGAAAGTATCACGGCTACAAGCAATTCAAACGGGTCGCCATAATGAAGTTCGGTAGCGGCATTGGGCTGATGCTCCTCAAAATAGGCAATAATATGGCTGAAAAGTTCCTCTTTCTTCATAGATAGAATATTACCGGAAAAGCTTATTAAGCTGACCGGCAATCATTTAAACTGAACAATCATCGCTCAGTTAGCCAGGTACTCTATAAAGCCTTTTCCATCTGCTTTGGGTTCAATACGCAAAGCCTTTGAGAAGTTTAAAATATTCTCAATAGTTTGTTTTGAAGGTTCAGCAAGCTTCCTGTTGCTTTTCTTTGACGATTTTCCGGATGCTGAAGAAACGGCATCCATTCCTGAACGTAAGGTTGACATAGTATTTTTTTGCATTTTCCATTATAGGTTTTTGGTTAATTTGTATATGTTAAACGCAACATCTTTGCTATTATTGTATATAAGATATAAAATTATTTGCATCCCACTACATAATGCCATAAAATAAAACATCCCGCAAAATTGCGGGATGTTTTAAGTAAACAAATTCAAGGGTATTATACAGAAAGAGCCACCTGGTTCTCATCTGCCAGCCTTCTCAGGTTAATAAGGGCATACCTCATTCTTCCCAAAGCGGTATTTATACTCACATTGGTATGGTCGGCTATCTCCTTGAAACTCATATCATAATAGTGGCGCAATATCACCACTTCTTTTTGTTCCTGGGGCAGGTGTTCCACAAGTTTACGTATGTCCTTGCGTATCTGGGTTTTAACAAGGGTATCTTCATGGGAACTGTCTTCTATTTTAACCACGTCAAACACATCGGCCACTTTACCGTCGGGCCTGACAATGCGGCTAATGGTTGATATGCGCCCGTTCTGGCGGAAGTGGTCAATAGCAAGGTTATGCGCTATGCGCACTACCCATTGGATGAACTTCCCTTCTCCGCTGTATTGCTTCTTTTTCAGGGTACGAATCACCTTGTAAAATGTTTCCTGGAAAACATCTTCGGCAATCTCCTTGTTGCGCACTACATTAAGAATATATGTGAAAACGCGTTTTTTATAACGCTCAAGAAGTTCGGCTATTGCTTCTTCTTCTCCATCCTGGTAGCGACGAATAAGCTCGTCGTCTTGAATAAACTGCTCCATGAGATTACTTTTTTAAAGTTAAAAAAAGAGTAGCAGTTTATCTCGATGGATGTCTGTTTTTTAATTGTGATTATTAATACAAATATATGTTAAATCTTGTTAATAACAATGAACCCAACATGGTTTTTTTCCTGGTATATACATAAATCGCTGTATTTCAGTGCAATATGATGAATTGCCTTATTCTCTTTTATGCAGCCAATCTTCCGGATTCAGCTTATCTGTTTCCTTCCAGAGTTCAAGATGAAGTTCTGTTTTGCCATCTTCATCATTAAATAATATAGTACCAATGGTTTGCTTAATTGACAGGGTTTCACCTGTTTTCACAAATACATCTTTCAGGTTTGAATATACACTGAAGTATTCGCCGTGCTTCACAATCACAACTTTCCCCAATTGAGGTACTTCGGTTACAGCCGTCACAGTACCCTGGAATATGGCCCTTGCAACAGCGTCTTTCGTAGTCGCAATATCAATTCCGTTATTAGTCAGCACAATTCCCGTCATGGGGGAATAGGTACCAAACTGCTTGTATATAACTCCTTCCACAACCGGCCAGGGCAAAATTCCTTTATTACCCTCAAAGTTTTTTGACAAGGCTTTGGCTTCAGGTGTGAGGCTGATTTCTTCGCCCTTCTTAGGATGAGCATTGGCGGTTTCCTTTTTCATCTCATCTTCAATTATCTTATGTATGGCCTCATCTAATTTCTTCGCCGCTTTTTGCTTCACTGCCAATTGCTTTTTAATATCTTTTTCCTTGCTTTGCAGCTTTACAAGAGCTTTTTGCTGTTCTTCCTTTTCCTGGGTCAATTCCTCTTTCTCTGATTCCTCGCTGGCAAGCAAATCCTTTTTCTCGTCCTTCTTTTTTTGCAAACGCTCTACCTGCGCATTCAGGTCTTTCCTTGTAGAGTCTATCAGCAGCGCTTGTTTATGCTGGTATTGTTCATATTCCTCAAGATAGTGCATACGCAGCACGGCTTGTTCAAAATCATTTGCCGCAAAAATGAACATCAGTTTATTATATGCTCCCTGGTTTTTGTAAGAGTCATATATCATTCTCGCGTATTCCCTTTTTAAATCGTTTAACCTGTTACCCATTACTCCAATGGAGTCATTCCCTTCATCTATCTGTGCCTGCAGCAAATCAATCTCATTGTTCATAGTACTTATTATCTCTTCCCGTACGCTTATTCTTTTATTAAGCGTAATAAGTTCCGTCAGGGTAATCTCTTTGTTTTTGGTAGTGCTGCTGAGCATTTTATTAAGGGCTGCCATTTCCTCCTGTAGTTTCTTCTTCTTTTCCTCCAGTTCTTTGCGGTCTTTCTGGGCAAAAAGCGTGCAGGAAAAACCGAGCAGTAAAATGATGCAACATATTCTATTTATACTGTATGCGCTCATATTTGGGGAGGATGGTAAAAGGCGTTTGCTCCTGCGTTTTAAAATATATCTTTTTGTATTCAAGGTCAATTTTTATGGTCTTTTCGGCCGATATTACATATTGAATATGCGACGGAAACATCACCGAATCAACCTGCTGAAAGTCGCTATAAAAAGCATCGAAAGTCCGGTGGTTTACAAAATCTTCTACACGTATCCTGTTAATATGATAGTCTTTGGGGTCGAACCATATAAACTGAACGTCGCTTTTGGTGCGGATTTTGCGGTTACGAAAGAGTATTCTTCTTATCTTTCTCCGGGTTACCGTGCTCAGCAAATATTGTTTCCCGTCGAAATAGCCTTTAAGTTTGGCAGTATCTTTATAAAAATCAATATTGCTGCCTACCATAACCGATTGTACAAGGTCATAATCAATATCATCGTCCAGCAATGAATCTATATAGTCGTAATTGCCTTTAAAAAACCTGTCGTGCAGTTTGTCAATAAATTTTGCGGTATCCTTATTTAGCATTACTCTTGCCACTTCAATGCCAAGCAGGGGCGAAATAGTCATCCATATAATACTGTCCTTGCGTATTCTTACTGTTCCTCCAAAAGAGGTATGTGAGCTGTCCACATCCATTTCAAATGAAAAATGGGCGCTTATCCAGCGATAATCGAACCGGCGTTTTTCCAGCTTCGATAAAAGCAGCGCGGCATTTTCATGCTTTAGCCCCGTTGCATTATAATACTCAGTCTCTGATGTCTGAATTTTTCGCACGGGGTTACAGGATATTATCAGTACTATAGGGAGTAAAAACAAAAATATTCTCTTCATCCGCAACCTGTTTCTATTTTTCGTAAAGTTGTTTATCCTGTATTTTCTTATTTAATAACGGAGCATTTGACCCTGCCTGCTTTGCTTTTTGCCAGTATTCAACCGCGCCTTCTTTATCACCCGACTTAAATAATATATCGCCATAATGTTCGAGTATGGCCGCATCTTTTTGACCTCCGTTCATGAGCGATTTTTCTTCCCATTCTTTAGCCGATTTAAAGTTGCCCATTTTGTACATTATCCATGCGTATGTATCCTGGTATGTCCCGTTATTCACAGATATCTCATTTGATTTTCTCGACATCTCCTCTGCTTTTGCAAGATTGGTATCGCGTTCCGACAGGTAATAACTGTAATTATTCAGAACATTGTCCTCCTTCGGATTTATTTTCAACGCTTCTTCATAAGCGGAATCGGAAGAAGAATACCTTTTTAATGAATTATAAATATCGCCGAGGGTAGCGTAAAACTGAACCAGCAGGGTGTTATTATTTACCACATATTCAATCCCTTTATTTAATGAAGCGGCTGCAACATCATATTTCTTTTGCTGGTTACAGGCTACTCCGTTAAATAAATAAGACTCCGGCTGGTTGGGGAAAAGGCTTATGGCGCCCGCGCTCACTTTGGCAAGGTCATCAAAATCATTAAGCTGTATATCAATCGCCATTAGTTGTGACCATATCATAAACTTGCCGCTGTCTTCGCTCAGCGTAATTTTATATTGGTCCCTCGCATCCTTATAATCTCCTGAACGGCTCAAAAAATCACCATACATAGTATGCGCTTTGGGATTATCGGGCTGAGCCTGAACCATAGCTCCGCATAGTAATTCCGCCTGGGTTTGCAAACTGTCGTGGCCATTGCTGTATGAGTAGAAACTAAGCAGAATTTTAATCTTCGTGTCAATATCCATGGTTGGTTGCTTAAAAGCGTCGTATAGTTCTTCAAAAGATTTCTTCTCATCATGTTTTGAACGGTAATAATCAGCCAGCGATAAGTGAATGGAAGGCTCATTGGGATACTGATTTTCCATTTTTTTATATAACTCAAATGCTTTATCGCTTTTGCCTTCCATTTCATATACATCTCCCAGCAAATCGTAATTTTCAATATTCGTAGAATCATGCGCAATGAGCCGCCGTACCTGGTCTTCCTCCTTCGCATAGTTCTTTATTCTTTCATATATTTTTATTTTTTCCTTCGTAATTTCTTCGCTGTATCCGCCTTCTTTTTGTTCAATTTTATCATAAGTATCGGCAGCTTTTTCAAACTCACTGCTTTCTATCTGTGCAAGGGCAAGTTTGTAATAGTAATCAATCTCATCAGGGTATTTTTCAATAAGCTCTTCATAAATGCCTATCATATCCTTATATTTTCCTGTCTCCTGCAGGCACTGGGCATATATGTCAATGTACCACTTGTTGGAGGGCTCTGCCTGTACGGCTCGTTTTGCATAAACAAGCGCGGAATCAGGTTGCTTAAAATTCTGCAATATATCTGCCATCTGGTAATTAGCCGCGGCATTATAGGGGTCAATGGCGAGGCATTGATTAAAAATGGCTAATGCTTTATCATAATTGCCAAGTATTTTTTCCTTACTTCCTTCAAAATAAGTAGCTGTGAATTCATCCTGCTGTTTTTGGGTAAGTTTTTTTTGGACAAGCGGTGCATTACCTGATGTTGCAGTTTTTTTCGGTCCGTTGCATGACAAAAGAATAATGGCCGGTAAAACAATTGCAGCGATGTAGAAGTAATATTTACTCGGCTTGTGCATGGGGTATAGCAGCTTAATTCCGGTATTGATTATAATCGCCGATACTTAGATTATGCTGCCTGCCTTCCAGTTGAACATAACTGCCAATCATTGACGAGGATATATTGGCATTTGAAATAGTGGTATGGTCCTGTATAATGGCATCGGAAATAATAGAATTCTCAATTTTTGTGTTACGGCCTATTGATACAAATGGGCCGACAATTGAGTTTTTCAGGCTCACGGTATCTTCAATATAACAAGGTTCTATTATGATTGAATTTTCAAGATGCTTGGTTGTTTTTCTTCCTGATTTCGTTTCCAGAACACGCCTGTTGGTATAAAGCATATTTTCTTTATTGCCGCAGTCAAGCCATTCGGTTACCTGTGCAACGGTAAACCTGGTGCCCTTTTTCTTCATGTTCTCAAGTGCATTGGTAAGCTGGTACTCGCCCTTTTCTTTTATGTCATTATCAATAAGGTATTGCATTTCTTTATGCAGGTATGCCCCATCCTTAAAATAATAGATACCAATAATTGCGAGGTCTGAAATAAATTCACGGGGCTTTTCCACAAAATCGGTAATTATATTTTGTTTATCCATTTTCACCACTCCGAAAGGTTTTGGGTCTTCTACTTTCTGCACCCAGATTACTCCATCCTGCGAAGCGTCAATTTTAACCTCGCCACGGAAAAGCGTATCTGAGAAAGCAACAATAACTTTCCCTTCAAGCATTTCCGATGCGCATAGCACCGCATGTGCCGTACCGAGCGCTTCTTCCTGGTGAAATATCTTTCCCCTTGCGCCTGTCTTTTCAGCTACCTTCAATAAGTTTTGTTCCACTTCTTTACCAAAATTGCCAATAACAAAACCTATCTCCTCAATTTTTTCTCCTGTCATTTTACAAATATCCTCTACCAGGTGCTGCACCATAGGTTTGCCTGCCACCGGCAACAGGGGCTTGGGAACAGTTAATGTATGCGGGCGCATTCGCTTGCCTATACCTGCCATTGGAATAATCAATTTCATATCTATATTTTTTTTGTTTTTAGCTATCAGCTATTAGCTGTTTCTTATAATTTACTTTTTCCCCGTATGCCCGAACCCGCCTGCGCCTCTTGCTGTTTCCATAAGTTGTTCAACCTCTATCCATTCTGCCTGTTCATGTTTTGCTATGATTACCTGGGCAATGCGCTCCCCGTCATTTACGGTAAAGTCCTCGTTGGAGAGGTTTATGAGCAATACTTTCACCTCTCCCCTGTAATCGGCATCAATAGTTCCGGGAGAGTTTAAAACAGTTACCCCGTTTTTGAATGCCAGCCCGCTGCGGGGGCGCACCTGTGCTTCATATCCTTCAGGTATTTCAATAAACAAGCCGCTAGGCACCAATTCCCTTTGCATTGGTTTCAATATTATTGGCTTGTCAATATTTGCCCTTATATCAAAACCGGCAGATGCAACTGTCGCATAATGCGGCAAGGGATGTTTCGATTTATTAATGACCTTTATTTTCATGATATAATGATAGACGTTATTTCTTTTTCAAAATTGCAAAAGATGGCCTTTCTATAAAAAAGACAACCAATGCAAACAATAATAAAAGACAATTATTTATTGCCAATACAATTGTATTTGACTCAAAATGCAATTGCCCGCTGACAAGGTACAAAATTAATGATAATGCAACGTATATGCCAATCCTTGGCATGTCAAATTTTACAGGAAAGTATTTATTACTCAGAAAATATGAAATAACCATTTGCGATGCATAGCATATTAATGTAGCCCATGCCGATGCCATGTACCCGCAGTACCTGACGAATACTACATTAATTACAATGGTAATAATAGCTCCAAAAACAGTAAGGTAAGCCCCGAACATGGTTTTATGGGCAAGCTTATACCACATGGATAGATTATAAAATACTCCCAGGCATAAATTGGCCAAAAGCAGTATAGGCACTACTTTAAGTCCTGACCTGAAATTCTTCCCGACAAAATATTGTATCCACGATAAGTTGAACATGGTAGCAAGGAAAATCAGCAGGCATATTATGATGAAGTACTTGGTTATATCTGCGTATGTTTTCTTAAAATCAGGGTCTTTGGCGGTGGAAAAGAAAAATGGTTCGGCGGCATAACGGTATGCCTGGACAAACATGGTAATGATGATGGATATTTTATAACATGCTCCATAAATACCTATCTGTTCCTTGGCAATAATTTCAGGCTTTATCAGGTATAGCAATATAAAACGGTCGAGGGTTTCATTAATCATTCCGGCAAATCCTGCCAGGAGCAGGGGAAGTGTGTAGGGCATAATTTTTCTCCACAGTTCCAGGTCAAAGTGTATGCCGGCTTTAAGAATAATGGGAAGCAACAATACCAGGGTAATTGCGCTTGATAATAACTGGGAAATGAAAACATATCCAATCCCTAAGCCGGGGTTATAAATCTGCTGAACAAAGCCATACAATATATTATCGGGGTGATGGAGTATTTTGGGGCAAAGGACAATGAAAAATATATTGAATACGATGTTGGTAAGTATATTCAATCCTTTGAGGATGGCAAAATTACGGGCCTTATTCTGCTCGCGGAGTTTTGCAAAAGCAATGGATGTAATTGCATCGGTACTTAAAATTACTGCTACCCAGACAATATATGCAGGATGAGAAGGGTCCTTTACAAAAGCGGCAATAGCATCCCGGAACAAATAAGTTGCAGTTAAAAAAAGCAGTGATGTAATTGTTACTGATGTCAGTATGGTGCTGTAGACTTTACGCTTATCCTCATGCTGCCGCGAAAAGTTAAACAGCGAAGTCTCCATGCCATAGGTAAGCACAATGTTAAGAAATGACATAACTGCATAAAGCGATGTCACGGTGCCATAATCGGCGGTGGAGAAAGCCCTTGTATACAGGGGCACCAGCAGGTAATTGAGTATGCGGCCGACAATGCTGGGAAGGCCATAAACAACCGTCTGTCCTGCTAAAGATTTTATTTGTTTCAATTATTCTCGGGAATAAATCAGCGAACAAATTGGGGTTTGCGTTTTTCAATAAACGCGTTAATGCCTTCTTTAAGATCTTCTGTAGTAAAACATCTTCCGAATTGCGTAAGTTCGGCTTCAAAACCTTTCATCGTACCATCATAAGCATTAACTGCTTTTATAACACTTTCAATGGCTTCCGGCGATTTGGTCTTAATGACATTGAGCAACTCAACACATTTGGCTATAAGCGCGTCGGGCGCGACAACATAATTCACCAATCCCAGTTGCAATGCCTGTTGCGCCGGTATCATTGCGGCAGTCATCATTAATTCAAGCGCCTTAGTGCGGCCAATATACCTCACCAATCGCTGGGTTCCACCGTAACCCGGTATCAGGCCAAGGTTAACTTCGGGCTGGCCAAATTGGGCATTTTCAGAAGCTACACGCAAGTGGCAGGCCATGGCAAGTTCGCAACCGCCGCCCAATGCAAAACCGTTTACAGCGGCAATTACAGGTTTGGGAGAATCTTCAATACTCTGGAAAACCATGTGCCCTTCGCTTGCCATTGTTTTACCCTCAGCGCCGGTAAGGCCATTAAACTCTTTAATATCGGCTCCTGCCACAAAAGCTTTTGCCCCCGAACCGGTAATAATTATGCCCGTTACACTTTTATCGGCATTGGCTTGTTTTACTGCCTGGCCTATTTCCTGCACAGTTTGCCTGTTTAGCGCATTCAGCTTATCGGGGCGGTTTACGGTAATGTAAAATATCCCGTCTTTGCTTTGGGCGACAAGGTTCTGGTATGTGCTCATATAATAATCTGAATTAAAAATTTCTGTGTTCTTTCACCCATTGGCGAATATAATCAACAATTACCCCGGTATCGGTACCCGGCGGGAAAAGTTTACCCACACCAATCTCCGCAAGTTTGGCCATATCATTTTCCGGTATTACTCCGCCGCCGGTAAGCAATACATCATTCAATCCTTTCTCTTTCATCAGTTTCATTATTTTCGGGAAAGCTGTGTTATGCGCTCCCGATAATATGCTGACTCCAATGGCATCCACATCTTCCTGTAAGGCAGTATTAACAATACTTTCAGGGGTTTGATGAAGGCCTGTATAAATAACTTCCATGCCTGCATTGCGCAGAAATGAAGCTATTACTTTAGCGCCCCTGTCGTGCCCGTCGAGCCCCACTTTGGCGACAAGTACGCGAATCGGCCTTTTTATATCAGATTTATTAACCATAAGATGGGCAAATTTAGGATATATTCCCAAGCAGAAGTTTTTCTATTGTTTCGGGATAATGTTCGTATTCAAGCTTATGTATTTTCCGGGACAGGGTTTCCGGTGTATCTGCCTCACTGACGCCACATTCATATTGCTTGATTATTTCCCCTTCATCGTAATTTTCATTTACATAGTGTATGCTAATTCCGCTTTTTTTCTCCTTATTTTTTATCACAGCTTCATGAACACGGATTCCATACATTCCTTTTCCACCATACCCGGGTAAAAGGGCGGGATGGATATTTACAATTTTATGAGGAAATGCTTTAATAAGATTTTCAGGCACCATCCACATAAAGCCCGCCAATACTATAAAATCAACCCTGGTTTTTAATTCGTTTATTATTTTGTCAGTGTTATAGAAAATATCCTTGTCGATCAGCATATACGGAATGTTCATCTTTTTAGCGCGCTCAATTACTCCGGCCTTTGCATTGTTGGTAACAACCAGCGATATAGAAATATCTCTGCGGTTTTTAAAATATTCCATAAACCGTTGGGCGTTGGTGCCTTCGCCCGATGCAAATATGCCAATGCGATACATTTATTTAATTTTTGGTAAAAATAAGGGGTTTAATAACATATCTTTGTTAGAAAGTTGTGAATAGAGCAATGTTTATTAACTTTGTATTGTAACCAATTTTGTAAATGAACGTAAACTGATTTTTATAATAGTTTATTGATGTTGGGGAAGAAGATTATTCTTGCGCGTATTTTTGTTACTTTATTTTCAGCGATTGCGCTTAATGGCATTGCGGGTACTATGTATTGGGTTGATAATGGAGGTAACTGGAATGACCCGAGGCATTGGTCGCATAGCAGCGGAGGGCATGGAGGCGCTGGAATTCCCGGAAGCAATGATGATGTGGTTTTTGATGAAAATTCTTTCACCAATCCTTATGAGCAGGTTAATATATCAGGGATAGCTGCATGCCATAGCTTGCAATGGATGCCTGATGTTACTTATGCTGAATTATATGGCAGCGCTCTTTCAAGTTTAGATATTTATGGCTCAGCTTCTATACTCGATCCCCTGGATTTTAAATACAAGGGAAGCATACATTTTAAATCTTCACAACAGGGTAATACAATTAACCTTGGCGTTGGTAAGCTTGGTAATTTATATTTTGAAGGAAGCGGTTCGTGGAAACTTGGCGCCATCATATATGCTTCAAACCTTAATTTAAGTTCGGGTGAATTAATTGCTAATGGATTTGAAGTTGCCTGCACCAATTTGAATATTACCGGGTATAGCAAGAAAACAATTGACATTACCAACTCCATGCTGTTTATTGAGCAGCAATTAAATCAACAAAATTCAGGCAACTTCAAAATAAACTCCTCTGATAATACTAAAATAATTTACAGGCATTACTTAGTAAATAGCCTCAATGCTACTGCACATGCTACTCATCGCCCAATGTCAGTTGATTCCTCACATTACGTTATTACCCCTCCTACATGTAATATTAATGATACTGGTGCAACTTGTAATGGAAAGATTTTCATTACTAAAATATACAGTAGCGATACGGGGCATTATTCATACTCCTTCAGCGCCAATGGGGGCATCTTTACTGGCTCTGATAGCTTGACCGGGCAATGCGGTAATATTATCGGAACATATTACACTATATACGATTCTTCGGATAATTCATATTCTGCCCCTCAATATTATACTATTACAGCTCCAAATAGATTGTCTTTCGGCTTCTCTTCGGTAAGGGAACCTAAATGTAACGGAGCCTGTGACGGTTGGATAAATTACTGTGTTTCCGGAGAGACGGGACCATATACATATTTCTGGTATGGAGGAGGGCCTTCTGGCGCCACATCGGGTTGCCCTAATTACTTATATGACAGTTCCTTGTGTGCAGGTAGTTACAGAATCTATATCAGGGATTCAAAAGGATGTCATAGTAGCCTATTTCCTCCTATAACCCTTAAAGCAGTTTCATCTGTATCAGTTACAGTTACAAGTACCCCTCCTTCATGCAATACAAACTGTAATGGAACTGCAACAGCTACTGCAAAAGGCGGCCATGGCCCTCCTTCGGGTACCTCTTCATATACCTATTCATGGAGCCCGGGAGGCCAAACTACCAAAACAGCCACAAATCTATGTGCCGGAACATATACTGTTACAGCGGTGGATGATTCCGGTTGCTCTGCTTCCACTACGGTAACCATAATAGCCCCTACAGCAGTTAATGTTACTATTACAGGGGAAAGTAATGTAACTTGTTTTAGTGCATGCAATGGAAGTGCATCTGCTGCTGCATCGGGCGGCACACCGGGATATACCTATACATGGAGTCCCGGTGGGGAAACCAGCAATCCGGCCGTTAATCTTTGCGGAACCGTAGCAGGTACTGTATATCAGGTTGTGGCTAAAGATAAGAATGGGTGCAAAGATTCTGCCACTGTTACCATAACCGAGCCTAACCCACTCACTGTTTCCATCAGCACCACCAATAATCCTCTTACTTGCTCAGGCAACTGCAACGCTTCTGCATCGGCAAGCGTTTCAGGAGGTACTGCCCCTTATAGCTATAGCTGGAATAACGGCAATACAAGCGCTGCTATTTCAAATCTTTGTGTGGGTAAATATATTGTAACGGTAACAGATAATAATGGCTGCACAACAAAGGATTCTGTTACCATAACCCAACCCAATCCTATAAATGTAACAGTTAATTCCATTGTCAACCCTCCCTGCAACGGGGCTTGCAGCGGTTCAATTTCCACTACCGCTTCAGGAGGCACAGCACCATATACATACGATTGGTCCCCTGTAGGGCAAACAACTGACTCTGCCAGTAATTTGTGTATCGGCACATATACATTAACAGTAACCGACCATAACGGATGTACCAATTCAGGAACGGTTGAGACGCTTACGCAGCCAACTCCGGTAAGTGTTTCACTGAATATTGATGAGGTGAGTTGCAATGGCTCCTGCAATGGTAAAGTTTTTGCCACCGCATCCGGCGGAACCGTACCTTATACATACCAGTGGAACGGCGGAGTTATAGGAACGACAGACAGTATTACAGGCGTATGCTCCGGCGCCGGTAAAGTAACCGTTAAAGATTCCAACCTGTGTTCCACAACTAAATTTTATACCGTTACTGAACCCAACCCACTTTCCACTCTTATATCACACCAAAATTCGACCTGTACTGCATGCAATGGCTCAGCAAAAGTAACTGTGCTTGGCGGTACGCCTCCATACAATTACAAATGGACAACCGTTCCTGAACAGACTACCGACAGCGCTGCCAACCTGTGTGCCGGAACATATACTGTTAATATTACCGATAATGATTCCTGCAAAATAACCCAATCGGTAACCATTGTACCTACCGTTACAATAACTATTACAAGTTCGGCCAGCGGCTTAGCCTGTTTTGGTTCATGCGACGGCATAGCCACTGCAAATGCTTCAGGCGGTTCCCTTCCCTATATTTATACATGGAGCTGCATTCCTCCGCAGACAACAGCTACAGCTACCGGCCTTTGTGCAGGTTCTTATACTATTAATGTACATGACGCGGACGGATGCACCAATACCGATTCTGTACAATTTATTAATCCGCCGCAGCTTGTGGGCTCTACTTCGCAGACTAATGTAAGCTGCAACGGAAGTTGCGTTGGCACCGCTTGTGACACGGCATCCGGCGGCACTCCGCCATATACTTATTTGTGGTCGGACGGGGAAACCACATCATGTATAAGCGGTTTATGCGTAGGCCAATATACGGTAAAAATTACGGACTCAAAACTCTGCAATATTACCGATACCGTTACTATTACCGAAGCGCCACCCCTGGCTGCAAACCCTACGGTGGTAACACCTGCCTGCGGATTCAGTACAGGAAGCATTACTCTTGCGCCAACAGGTGGCGTGGGAAACTATACCTATTTATGGAGCCCCGGCGCACAGACAACGGAGAACATTTCAGGCCTTCCGGCCGGTACCTATTCGGTAACCATTACCGACAGCCTGGGTTGCAGCCATACATTTGCCATTCCTGTAAGCAATATTGCCGGGCCTACCCTCGGTCATGTTCTTACTAACGATAATTGCTGGAATTCATGCAATGGATATGATTCAGTTTATATAGTCACCGGAACAACAGCGCCCTATACATTTTTATGGTCAACGGGTAATACCACAAGTTCTATTTCAAACCTTTGCGCAGGGCCATACATTTGTACTGTTACCGATAAAAATGGTTGCATAACCAACGAGGCGGATACGATACAGGAACCGAATGAACTAAATCCTAACGCGACAGTTCAGAATCTGAGTTGTCACGGCTCTGACGATGGCAGTATAAGTTTTGCTACCACAGGTGGAACAGGCCCATATACTTACACATGGAGCCCGCCTGCATCAACAACATCTTCGGCTATCAATTTAACACCCGGGGTATATACATTTACCATTGCCGACAGTAAAGGTTGCGATACTATTTTCTCTCTCACCGTAACTGAACCCAATGTGCTTTCAGTCGCTATGACATATACCAATGTGCTTTGTCATGGCTTATGCAATGGCGAAGCAGAAGGTACTGTAAGCGGCGGTACACCTCCCTATCTTTATTCCTGGAGCAACGGAGCAGTTCTTAATAAAGATGTCGGTCTTTGCCCTCTGGGTTATACCCTAAATGTAACTGACGGAAACGGGTGTACTACTTCGGGCAATGTAACCATAACACAACCGACAGTATTAACCGGTATTATCAGTGATACCAATGTATCATGTAACCTGGGAAGCAACGGAGTTGCATTAATTACAGTCAGTGGCGGTACAACGCCATATTCATATTCGTGGTCAGATGGATTAAGTACGAGTTCCATAACAAATCTGTCGGTAGGAACTTATGTTGTAACAGTTAATGACAGTAACAATTGCAATATTACCGATTCAATAACATTGACCCAGCCCGGCCCTATAAATATTTCAATAGCGCCCACAAATGCCACTTGTAACGCAGATTGTAACGGTAGCGCTATTGCAACAGTTACAGGCGGTACAAGCCCCTATACATACTCATGGAGTACTTTGCCCGGGCAGACAACGGATACTGCCACAGGACTATGTGCCGGTTCATATACCTTAAATATTACCGATTCAAATAAATGCACGGCAAGTAACTCCGTCAGCATAAGCCAGCCTACTCCTATATCGGCAAATATCAGCAGTACTAACACCAAATGCCCCACTTCCTGTGATGGAACCGCCACTTCTTCACCGGTAGGCGGCACACCTCCATATACCTATTTGTGGCCCGGCGGCTTTACCACCGATTCAGTTTCAGGCCTTTGTGCAGGTAGTTATTCTGTAATTGTTAAGGATTATAATTTATGTACCGATACAGGAAAAGTTACTATCACCAATCCTGCTCCCATTACAGCATCGGCAGCTACAGCGGCAAGCAGTTGCGGCCAATGTAACGGCTCTATAAGTGTATCCCCTTCCGGCGGAACTCCTGGTTATAGTTTTGCATGGTCAGACAGCAGAACAGCGGATACAGTAAACAATATTTGTGCAGGCATTTATACATATACGGTAACCGATGCGAATTCTTGTGTGGCTTCATTTACCGTAATACTTAACAATTCGGGCGGCCCTACTTCGGTTGCATTTAGTAATACCAATGCCACTTGTTTTGACAGTTGCAACGGCTCTATAATAGTAACCCCGACCGGTGGTATGCCTTCCTATACTTATACTTTTAACGGCGGCTTACAGCAATCCAGCGACACGGGCAAGAACCTCTGCGCGGGCAGCTATACCATTGTTGTAACAGATAATTCGGGATGCCAGTTGACGGATACCACATCATTAACACAGCCCGCCACAGCGGTTACCGCTACCGGCGCTGCTACCAATGCACAGTGTTTGGGTATATGTACAGGAACAATTAATGTTACAGCAAGCGGTGGCGTTCCTCCATATACCTATCAGTGGTCCGGAGGCCAAAGCAGTTCTTCTCTTGCAGGGTTATGCCCTGGTAATGATACAGTAGTTATTACTGATGCTAATTTATGTCCGCTTAAACAGGTTTACGCAGTGGGGCAAAATGTGGCAATCACCCCATCTGTCAACTTTACCAGCCCTCTATGCCACGATAGCTGTACAGGTACAGCTACTGCAAGCGCCATAGGGGGAGCATCGCCATATACTTATATCTGGAGCAATGGAGCAACGGGTTCAAACATTTCAGCTTTATGTGCCGGTAATTATACCGATACGGTTAAAGACCAGAATGGTTGCAAGGCCATAGATTCTGCATTTATCAAACCACCTTCCGCTATTTCGGTTACATTTAATGATACGCTTATCGGTTGCAATGATTCGTGCAATGGCAAGGCTTTCGCCAATGCTTCAGGGGGCACGCCGGGATATACATACCTGTGGGCCGGCAGCGGGCTTACCACAGACTCACTTACCAGCCTTTGTGCCGGAACATACAGTATAACTGTTACTGATAAAAACAATTGTGTTCTCGATACCGCTACAACACTTGTCAACCCGGCCATACTTGCGGCTACTGATACAGATAGTACCGCTACCTGCGGTGTTTGCAACGGCGCCATAATGGTTACTCCTTCCGGTGGAACACCGGCATATAATTTCTTATGGTCAAACGCGGAAACTACAGATACGATAATTAATATTTGTGCGGGTGTTTATACCTATACCATTACCGACGCGCACCACTGCACTGCTTCATACACTGTTATACTTAACAATACAGGTGGCCCTACAGGTGTTACACTGACAGAAAGCAATGACAGTTGTAACGGCCTTTGCGATGGGTTTATCAGCGTGAGCCCTATAGGGGGTACTTCTCCTTACACCTATTCATTTAACGGAGTTCAGGCATTGGGCAATGATACATCAGACATTTGCCCCGGCACTTATACTATTGTGGTAACTGATAATCTGGGGTGCAAGTATTTTGATACTTCATCCATTACACAGCCGGCATCGCTTTCTGTGAATGGTGTATCTACCAATGCCACTTGCATAGGTATCTGCAACGGAACTATTAATGTTGCAGTTACGGGCGGTACCCCTCCATATAGTTATCAATGGTCGGGCGGGCAAACCAACAGCCCTGTGGCATCAGGGGTATGCCCCGGTAACGATACTGTTACAGTGACAGATGCTCATCTGTGTTCCTTTAAAAAGGTATTTACCGTTGGTCAGAATATTGTTATCTCCGATACCCTTACTTCAACCAATCCGCTTTGCCATGATAGTTGTACCGGTACAGCTACAGCAATTGTGAATGGTGGAGGAACACCTCCATATACGTATAGCTGGAGCAATGGTAACACTAATTCAAACATCTCAGCTTTGTGCGCCGGTAATTACACCGATACCATAAAAGACGCGAATGGTTGCGAAGCTATTGATACGGCATTTATTGTACAACCTACGGCCATGATGGTTACTTTCAGCGACTCCATAATAAGTTGCAATAATTCATGCGATGGCAAGGCCTTTGCTACAGTATCGGGCGGCACTCCCGGGTACACTTATATGTGGGACAGTGTGGCTGCACAGACAAATGATGCTATTACCAATATTTGTGCAGGCACCTATTATATAGCGATAACCGATAATAATGGCTGTATCTTTGATACCGGCATAACACTTGCCAACCCGCCTGTACTTACCAATAACAATATTGTTACCAATGCCTCCTGTAACTCCACCAATGATGGTATGATTATTGCAACCCCTGCAGGCGGAGTGCCGCCATATTATTTTAAATGGTCAAACGGGGTAACTACGGCTACCAATAGTAACCTGCTACCCGGCACCTACACCCTTACCCTGACAGACTCTACAAATTGTGTGCTGGTTGATTCAGCCAAGGTGCTTGCAGATACTACCGTAATTGCCAAAATAGGTTACGACAGCGCCATTTGCGCTACAAATTCTGATACGCTTAACGGAACCATGAGTGTTAACGCTGCTACCTATGAATGGTTCACCATGCCGGGAAGAATTCCGGTTGGCTCAACAGACACTATTATTGTTACCCCTGCAAACACAACCCAGTATGTGCTTCTTGTAACCGATGGTACATGCACTGATTCCATGACAGTGAACGTTACGGTTAACCCGCTGCCGATAGTTAGAACGGGAGGCATGCAAACCATATACTTATATACCAGCGCTACATTGGGCGGTTCACCTACAGGGCCTGCCGGTTCTACTTATAGCTGGTCGCCGGGTA
This sequence comes from Bacteroidia bacterium, assembly GCA_052325425.1. Classification (GTDB taxonomy): domain Bacteria; phylum Bacteroidota; class Bacteroidia; order JABEUT01; family JABEUT01; genus JABEUT01. The sequence goes on from JBKQUY010000090.1 coordinate 72,294, forward strand.
CGGGAATGAAAGACAGTACCGTTGCCAATCCTGTGGTTTCGCCTACGGTAACAACAATTTACACCGTAACAGTAAAGAGTTCTGCCGGTTGTTCTGTAACAGATACAGTAACCATTAAGGTAATACCCAACTTTACTCCCACCAGCGGGTTTACACCTAATGGAGACGGAATAAATGACACATGGCAATTGGCTTTGGGTAATTTCCCGAATTCGACCGTTGAAGTATTTAACCGCTGGGGCGAAAAAGTATTCAGCTCCGATATAGGATATTCCAAGCCCTGGGACGGAACCTATAACGGCGACCCATTGCCTGTAGGCACTTACTATTATGTCATTAACCTGCACGATACCCGTTTCCCGAATGCATATACAGGGCCGGTAACTATAATGAGATAATTAAAACACAGCACCATGCGCAGTATAAAATACATAGTAACTACAGTAATATTACTGGTAAGCATGCAAAGCCTGAAAGCGCAGCAATTGCCCATATATACCCAATATATGCTTAATAACTTTGCCCTTAACCCTGCCATAGCCGGTACGAATACTTATTACGAAGTAAATGCCGACAGCAGGTACCAATGGGTGGGCATTACCGATGCCCCCCGCACCGATATACTTACTTTTGACGGGCCATTAACCAGCAAGCATATTGGTATCGGAGCCTTTGTTTACAGTGATGTAACCGGGCCGACAAGACAGACGAATTTTTCTTTATCATATTCATACCACATGAAAATTAATAGCTGGCTGAATGCATCGCTTGGGCTTACCACAGGGATATTGCAATTTTCAGTTGACGGGTCACAGATAAATTTAGGCGAGATTGCCGACCCTGCACTTTCAACAAACCTTATGTCAGTATTAGTGCCCGACATTGGCTTTGGTTTTTATTTATACGGAGACAATTTTTACTTTGGCGCCTCTGCCCCGCAACTGGTAGAAAGCCACCTGCAGCTTACGTCTTTTTCTGACGCGCAAAACATGCTGGCTTCTCACTATTATGTTACGGCGGGATATAAATGGGTTATCAATTCGAATTTTACGTTGCAGCCGACCGTGGGCCTGCAATATGTATATCCGACGCCTCCCCAGTTAGATTTAGGGGCAAGGGTATTTTACCTTGATAAGATATGGCTTGGGGCAGGTTACCGCACAGCCGATGCAGCATACGCGCTAATCGGCTATACCTACCAGAAGAACCTGACCTTTGGATATTCGTATGATTACCCGGTTACCGATATACAGAAGTATGCCATTGGCACCAATGAAGTATTTATCGGTATCACTTTCAACCGCAGCCCGAAATCGGTTGAGCCCCAAGAGAAGGGGCAATAGTTTTTTAATAAAGTATCTGGTACAAATCAGTTACCTCATCGGTTCCTTCTCTGTGAATAAATCTTAGCCGTTGTGGGTACTTGTCGTAAATGGGTTTAATCATATACTGCATGGTGGTTATAATCTCTCCCGTGTTTTTATCGGGAGTAATCCTCAGGTTAGGAAGCATGATATAATTAACCTTATTGGTTTTAAAGTAAGCAAGCAGAGAATCGGCATTGGTGCTGTAAACTTTGTAAACAGGGAAAAACTCTTTACCGTTGGCGTAAATAAATGACATGGGAGCTTTTCTGGCGGCAATATTGGCATCTTTGGGCAGGCTATCGGCACACCAGCGGCTCATTTTAAGATAATTCACCCAATCGGGAGTATAGCCATATAAAATATCTCCTTCCAGGTTTTTTTTCAGTATGGGCATATTTTTTTTAGCCTTGCTTAATGTAGCTCCCACTCCCGCAAACGTAAATACGCCGATAGTAGCAAACAGCAGGAACTGCAAACCCCAGGGACCTTTTTTAAACAGGTCGTAAAAAGCGTAAAATATAGCCATCAGAAAAGCAGGAACATATACCATAATCAGCCTAGGCTGGTCCCAGCGGGTTTGAAGCACAAAGAATGAAGTGGCCGATATACTTAATGCATACAAGAATGTTACAAGCATGTATTTATTTTTCGATTTAACAAGACGGTATATAATAAATACAACTAATATTATCAGTAAGAGAACGAACCAATTCAGATTGTCTGGCTCAAAAGGTTTATATGATTTTACTCCCTCCTCAGAACGGAATCCTAGGATTTCGAAAAAGCGTTTGGAGACATATATATCGCAATTCTGAAAAAAACGGGAAAAGAAACCGGAAAGATTTTCTTTGCCTTTGCTGGCATCATAAGGGTCTTTAAGCAGCAATATACCGCCTTGTGAAGCCCACTGGCTTTCGGAATGCAGCAGCAATTTCTGTATCAGCAACATAGGAAGCTCAAAAACCAGGAATGCCCCGACAATATAAATTGAATTAAGGTATTGCTTGTTCAGTATAAAAAACAGGACAATACCACCCAGGCAGGTTATGGCAATATTCCGGGTAAGGATAAGTGAGAATATCAGTAAACCGGGCATCAGCCAATTGCGGTAATTTTCCTTAATTGAACTTGCACCCTCTTCCTTAAGCTTGTCAATAAGTATAAAGAAGTAATAGAAAAATATGTACTGTATGCACATAAAAAAAGCTTCATTATAGGTAAGGCTGGCAAAATTCAGTATATAGGAATTAATTGCCGCGATAAAGAATACCGGGTAAAATATAAAGGAAGGAATGCGGCCTTTAAATGCTTTGTAGAAGAAATAAAGCCCAATTATGTTAAAAATAAGTGAAAGTGACTTTAGCAATATAATATTGATGCCAAAAGGGGCAATAAAAATACTGAGCACCATTGGGTATAAAGGCCCCTGGAAAGCCGGGAAAATGCCTTTGTGAACAAAATCGTATGCCCGTTGCAGGTATGCTGAATCATCGCCGCCAATATCCATTCGCGCCTGGAACAGCAATACCGAAAACAAAGCGCTACATATAAATATGATTGTTGCAATTGGTTTCGCTCTTTTGTCGAACCAGTTGTCGAGGTTTTCAAATAAAGTAAATGTTTTAGCCGCTTCCTTATAAACGGGAGGCTTCTTTTTAACAGGGTTCGCAGCAGGCGCCTTTCCTTTTGGCTTATTGGGATTGGCCATTATTGTTATTTAAAGGTAAGCGTAGTTTCGCCCATCTCAGAGCCATCGGCATATAACTTAATGATATAGTTGCCGGGAATAAAACCGGAAGTGCTTTCGCAATAGGCTACCTGGCTTATGTCCTGGTTGCTGTAGTTAACGCTTACCACTTCGTCGTAATAACCTTTGGTGCCTTCAAAACTGAATATACTCGATTCGTCGCCTGTTTTCGAAAGTTCTTTACCATCGGGGGTAAGTATCCTTATGTAAATGTCCCTGTTGCCGCTTTTAGCAATACGGTTGGCGGTAATTGTAAACTCGACTTTTATTTTTTCGGCTTTTTTAGCCTTATCAGTTGTTGCCTCTTTTTTACCAAAACGGTAATGCACACCTTCGGCAGAAATAGCGGTAGCTACCAGCATAGAACCCGTTACCACAACATTTTGCAACTGGGAATTCTGTTTTTCCAGCATCCCTGAATGTGTTTTTTCAGATTTAAGTGATTCAGTTACCTGGGTATTTTCGGCGGTAAGCTGCTTGTTAAGTGTATTCAGTGAATCAATACTATGCACATAGTCCTGCATAATTTTCCGAAGGGTTTCTGTTTCTTTTTTCAGCCGGGCAATAATATATGGGTCGTCTTTATATTTTTCGGCTTCCTGTAATAACATGGTAATGGTATCTTTCTTATTGTTCAACTGACCCTGTATTTTTTGGTCCGATGTTTTGAGGTTGGCATATTCAGCCTGCAAATTAATCAGATTAGACCTTACCGAATCTGTTGTAGAGGTAGAAGTCTGAATCTGTACCAGCATAGCTTGCTTTTGTTTCCAGTATTGCCAGCCGAGCAGTGCCAGTAATATGGCCAGGATAAAGATTATAATTATCAGAAAGCGGTTTTCACGGCTTTTTTCTTCCGGGGGGTTATTTCCGGGGGCTTTATTATCTGCTTCCATTAACGTTTTAATATTCGAAAGCAAATGTAAGGTTTTTTAAAGCGCATTTTAATGATGTTCTATTTCTAATTTATTAACTGTCCAATGCTCATATTTAATAATGAAATAATAATATGAATAAATTCCATAAAGTAGTTTTGTGCAAAATCAATATGCAGCAAGCTATTTTATATATACTTTTATGGCATTAATTAAATAATTGTGTTCCGAAAACTTATAATTCATAATCTTCCGCTTACCCGCATAAAAATCGGCATTGCCAAAATTCTTTATGTATTTGCGAGTATAATTTACGGCAAAAAGCCAAGGCTTATTAGCCAAAATGGCATAAACTACGAAGTTGATTTATCGGAAGGAATAGATTTGTCATTGTTTCTTTTTGGCAGTTTCCAGAAGCATGTTACACATAATAAGTTACTGTCATTGCCCAAAGACGCTGTAATAATTGACATTGGCGCTAATTTTGGGGTAATGAGCCTGCAATTTGCTCAAATTGCGCCTGAAGGGAAAGTTTATTCGTTTGAACCTACACATTATGCCATTGCTAAGCTCAAACGCAACCTTGAGCTTAACCCATCTTTAGCTTCAAGGATAGAGGTTATTAATTCTTTTCTTTCGGCCACATCTACGGCAAATGCCAATATTAAAGCCTACTCGAGCTGGAAGGTAAATGATGAAAAGGCCCCTGATATGCATCCTGAACACTTAGGCGCCGCCAAGTCAACAGAAGGTGTTGGGGCAATGACACTGGATGATTTTTGCAAAAGCAGGCAATTGCAGAGGCTTGATTTTATTAAAATAGATACTGATGGACATGAATATGAGATTTTGCAGGGCGCCAGGGAGACTATTTCAAAGTACAGGCCGCAAATAATTTTTGAAATCGGAATATATGTAATGACTGAAAAGGGAATTGACTTTACATTTTACAGTAATTATTTTAAAGAATTGAATTACAATATGTTTGACTCAGGTACAACTGCCCTGATTACCCTTGAAAATCATAAGGAATACATACCTGAAAAAGGAACTATTGACATTATTGCCAAGCCTTTATAAACATTGAAGCTATTTTTTTAACAAATAAATAATAAATACCTGATAATCAATTAATAAAAATATGAAAAACATGCAAAAAAAGGACTTATTTTACGTTGTTTTTCAAAACGCACTGCATTGTAATTCTTTTATTAACTGTTTATCTGTAAATTAACCGTTTTAGTCGCTCTATTTAACTACTGGTCTAAAAATGAAACCTTTCATAAAACCTTCCGTACAAATTAACCAGAAAGGCAAATGAAAATGAATATATTTACTTTACGGACGATGAAACTTATTTATACGCTTATTGCAGTTTTTCTTGTTAACTTAAGCTTTGCCAAAGCGGGCAGCCAGAATAACGGAGGTACTGTTGATGCTAACGGGTTGCGCCAAAACCATTGGGTAATATATAATGATACGCGCCATTTACCCGGTTATGCCGAGAGCGCCAAAGTGGAAGAGGGCGATTATAAAGATAATATGAAACAGGGTATTTGGATTACTTATTACCCCAGCGGTGCTGTGAAAAGCAAAATAACATTCAAGGATAACCGCCCTGAAGGTTATGCCATAACATATTTTGAAAATGGTAATGTACAGGAAGAAGGTACATGGACCAATAATCGTTGGGTAGGGCCTTATAAACTTCTTTATGAAAATGGAGTTGTTCAGCACGAATTTAACTATAATGACAATGGCAAGCGGGATGGCAGGAATATATACAGGTATCCTAACGGGAAGGTGATGATTGATGAGAATTGCACTAATGGTAAACAAACAGGTACAACAACCGAATATTATGATGACGGAACCGTGAAAGCCATTGAACAATTTAATGATGGCCAGTTAGATACTACCAAAACCCAGAAGTTTGAACAAAAAACCCCCCAGAAGCCTGTTGATGTTATTCCTGCGCAGGTTGTGCAGAGTGAGGCTCCAAAAGCTTCTACTACTGTTGTAACTACTGCTGAACAGCCAAATCCGGGTGCAACTGCGGTTAAAATATTCAATGGCGAAGGTTATTGGAAGCTTTATAACACGAATAAACAAATATCAAAAGATGGTCTCTTTCATAATGGGAAACTGATAGATGGCACCATATTTATTTACAACTCCGATGGAATATTGCAGAAGAAAGCAGTATATCAGAATGGAGTTTACCAGGGCGACTCTCCGATTACCGACGAGGATAAGAAGTAAGCCTTATACAGAATATTGAACATTTAATAATGAACGCCTGGGTTTCAGTCTGGGCTGTTTACTTCAACATTGAATATTCAATGTTCGATATTCATTATTTCACTTGTCTTTCTGCAATTCATACTCATAATCAACGCTTAAAGGAGGTGTATTTGCGGCTTTAACAGCCAGCATATCGCAATGCTCGTTCTCTTTATTATTGGCATGCCCCTTAACCCAGACAAATTTAATTTTGTGCATGGGGTAAAGTTGCAGAAACCTTCTCCATAAATCGGAGTTCTTTTTCCCTTTAAAACCTTTTTTATTCCATCCGAATACCCAACCCTTGTTTACAGCGTCAACCACATATTTTGAGTCGGAGCAAATGGTAACGTGCAAATTATCCTTTTTAAGCGATTCCAGCGCAACAATTACGCTTAACAATTCCATCCGGTTATTGGTGGTACGCCTGAATCCCTGCGATATTTCTTTTCGCCGGGTTCCCGACATCATTACCACTCCAATTCCTCCCGGCCCCGGGTTGCCTTGTGCCGCGCCATCAGTATATATTACTACTTCGTTCAAATTTTTTGGATTGAAGCAGCCAAAGTAAAAAATATTATTAAAAAACAGGATAAAAAAAGATTACATCATTTCATTGTTCAGCAATATTCCGGGACAAAAACTCATTTTGCAATTATTATTTTGTAACCTTCTTTACATTACTGATATATACAGGTTGAGCTTTTCCGCAACTTTTAGGGTGCATAATAGCCAAAGGCCTGTAATTAAAAGAAATTTCAAGTCCTTCCACATCAAATTCATTTAATTTCTGCATTGGGTCAAATATAAGGGTGTCGCCATGTATAACCTTGTCCGTAACAATTACAGGGCCGCAGCCAGTATAGGCATATCGGTGAGATACCCGGCCGCTTACAAAAAATGTGTTCGAATGTTTGGGAGCGGGTTTTTTAATAAGGGTATCCTGTAACTTTGACTGAGCAGTTTTTGCAGTATCGGTAGTTGGTGAATTTACTTTCTGCTGTGCTTTACATGGTGAAATAATCAACAAGCCTCCGATTAACCCTATTCCCAAATATGCCCTCATCACGGTATTATTCTTTTATAAATTTAACAAAAGAGGCTAACCTTTTGGGATAGCCTCTTTAGTTAAACCGAAATTATTACTTAGTGAATATCTACTTTAACAATCCTCTGGAAGCTGTCATTACCCAGGCGAACAATATATATAGCTTTTGCAAGAGAGGAGACATCAAATGAAGTTTTGAGTACATTGCCTGAAGGTAACATAGCCTGCTGCATCAATCTTTTGCCATTGATATCAAATAGCTCAACAACTACCCGTTCACTTTCCGGTAAATTATTGCCAATGATATTCAAAGTTTCTCCGTTCTGGCTGGCTGTAAGAGTAGCCACCGGTCCTGAAATATTATCAACCCCCGATACACATTTAGGAATCTGGTATGAATAAATCCTTGTCCCGATATTTTCACCAAAAGTCGAAAAACTACTGCTGGCGTACATATTTGTATGCCAGAATGTAATACCGTCAACCGGGTCAACTGATAAGTGGGAATAATCGCCCCATCTGTTCCCGCCATTTTCCGGAGTAACAGCAAGTGCATTTCCATTTACCGCGGTAACCTCAGAAATTGTCATAGAGTCGAGAGGGTCACATGCCCTTCTGCCCGTATAGCGGCATCCAGGATAAATGGATGTAGGATCGGTAACATTATAAGATAAACCGATATTGCCATTTTGGTCCATGGCAATAGAGGCATTCCAGCGGCTTACCCCATCATTGGGGCCATAGGTAGATTGCTGGTAAATGCTCCACATCTTGGTAGTCGTATCCTGGCGCAGTTCGTACCACCTCAAGCCTGAAACCGGCGCTGCTGCCGTACCAAGACTTACCGGGTTAACCATTACTGCCGAATTATAACTTGACCATCTTAAGTAAGGTATTCTGTATGAGAAAAAACCATCGAGCGAAGCCAGGTATTGTGTGGTATTGTTGCCCGGTTGCGGAAGATTACCGTCGAATCCGCCGCTGAAATTGGAATTAAAGGCTGTAGTAGTGAGGTGTTGGTAATTACCATTAATTGTCCCTGTCTGCGTGGCCCAGTTTACCGATACTTGTTCTATACAAATAGAGTCAGCGCCTCCGCAGCCCCAGTTATCATCCCAGTAATAGAAAAGATATTCAGGGGAGCCGTAAGGAGGAAGGCTACCATCGCAGTCAAGCATCATGGGGCAGAAAAAGTTGCCTCCGCAACTGCCCGTATTGTAGGGCCCGTTATTCCAGGGCATGGCTATCATACCTGCATTGCTGCTTCCTTTAAGCATACTGTCGCGCTGGTAAGCCACAACCATATCCGGGGTTTCACAATTGCAGGTCATATAATATCCGTCTCCCCAAACATTATATTTCGGGTAATCATCAAAACTGCCTATGTTCGGGACAAAAGCATATAGCCAATATTTTCCGGCAGGGTCATTGGTCTCCGATACTGCCATTAAAAGGGTATCAATATCCTGAGTGGCATTCGTACAACCTTCAAATTCTGTAATAATCCAGCGGTCGGCAGCCTTATCATAAATGGTAACAGGGTCACCGCAATCTCCCGCACCTATAGAACCAAAAAGATTATACAAATCGGTTTGAGCAATATATACATTGCCTGATTTATCCCAGGCTTCGTAACTGCTGTTAACCGTTTGAACATAATACTTTGAACCAATCATTCCATTAGGGTCCATGGGGTAACCGCCTTGCAAACTTGGTTGCCCGTCAAAGTTCAGGATAAGTGAGGAAGTTGTTTTTATTGTTCCGTCTGTAGATTGGCGGGCTCCGTCAGTTGTTTGTACATTAGCGCCGGCCTGGTGCTTATTTTTATTATTGAATCTTTCACGTGCAGGGCCATCGGGTGAAGGATGCGGATAGCCAAGTACCCCGCTTTTTCTTTTGGCGTCGCGCTCCGCAATAAGTTCTTTTAAAGGCTTGGTCTCTTTTACATAAGCGCATGGCTTGTAAAAGGAGCCATCGGCATAATGTTTTTCCTTAAGCGTTTGTGCCGGCAAAGAAATTACGTATGCAATAGCTGCACTTAAAAACAGTAGTTTTTTCATGAAGTGAAAAGATTAGAAGGTTAAAGCAAAATATCGTCAATATTATGCAATAAAATTAGTATTTCCAAACTTACAGCAATGTTTTATTAAAGAATCTGATTATTCTCAATATTTAATCTCAGGCTCAATTTTACCCCTCAATCTCAAAATGTTTACTTTTACAGCATTCTCCTGAATTATCAATAGTATGTGGTCAGCGTTGGCAAAATTTATTCTTAAGTATCGTATAGTACTGCTTATCAGTATATTACTTGTTACTTGCTACATGACATACAGGGCAAAACAGGTTAAAATGGCCTATAGCTTTACACAGTTTTTACCAGTAAGCGACAGTGCCAGTATTGAATATGAAAACTTTAAAAAGCAATTCGGCTTAGATGGTACGGTAATGTTCATGGGCATGCAGACTGACAGTTTGTTTACCAACTTAAATGAATTCAATGACTGGTATGATTTGTATTATGACTTAAAAAATATACATGGCATTAAAGATGTGGTGTCGGCAGCATCGCTCTATCAATTATCGAAAAACGATAGCCTGAATAAGTTCGACTTTAAACCTTTACTGAAGCGCAAACCTGTAAATAAGGCTGAACTCGACAGTGTTAAAAAAACTATTTATTCACTTCCGTTTTACGACGGTTATATTTTTAACCGAAAGACCAATTCCACATTAATTGCCATAACATTTACCGATAAAGATATAAATACATCCGGCAGAGTTTCTATTGTAGATTCATTAAAAACAAGGGCCGATGCGTTTGCGTCAAAGTACCATATCCGGATGCACTATTCGGGCATGCCCTATATCCGCACAGTTATTTCCCGCAAAATTACCGAAGAACTCTCCATGTTTTTATACATAGCCGTGGCTGTTACTTCTTTTATACTTTTCTTCTTCTTCCGCTCTGTCTTACCTGTAATATTTCCCCTTCTTATAGTATTTATCGGGGTTATCTGGTCGGTAGCTTTCATTACATTTTTCGGTTTCCAGATTACCGTATTAACCAGCATAATTCCGCCTCTGATAACAGTGATAGGTGTGCCCAATTGTGTATTGCTGCTTAATAAATACCACACCGAATACCGCAAACATGGCGATAAAATGAAGGCATTGCATACCATGGTTGAGAAAATAGGAATATCTATTTTTCTTGCCAACGTAACTACCGCCATTGGTTTCGCTGTATTTTGTTCCACCCGCAGCCAGTCATTGGTGGAGTTTGGCCTCGTATCTTCCATAGGTATCCTTGCAACGTATGCCATCTCGCTTTTCCTGGTACCTATTGTATTCAGCTTTTTGCCGGCTCCCAATGTTACACACCTCAGGCACCTTGACAGGAAATATATAGTTAATGCCTTAACATGGGTTGATAAACGTACCCAGAAGCATAGAAAGCTGATTTATGTTGTAACCGGAATAATTATTTTGATTTCATGCTATGGTATTACCAAAATAACTGCCCTGGGTTATGTAATAGAAGACTTGCCTAAAGATAATCCCATATATACTGATATGCGTTATTTCGAAAACAAGTATGGAGGGGTATTGCCATTTGAAGTAAAGATTGATACCCGGAAACACAACGGGCTGTTTGCCGATAATGGCAGGGTGCTTTATAAAATGGACCGTTTTGAAAGGATGATGAAAGAGTATCCTTATTTTGCCAAGCCCATATCATTAATTGGCGCGCTTAAATTTGCCAACCAGGCTTTCCACAATGGCGAACCTAAGTATTATATTTTGCCTACGCTAAGCGACTTATCATCTATAGTACAATATACCAAAGACACCGGCACCCGGAATAAGAAAAACCTTACCAAGGCTTTCCTTGATACGGCCAAACAAATGACCCGCATTGATATAGAAATGGCCGATGTAGGTTCGTTAAAAATGAAAGATGTTATGGCCTCCATCGAACCGCGAGCGGATAGTATTTTCAATTATTCCTATGCCGATAAAGCCTGGCTGCCCGCTGACCAGCGCTGCAAAATTACTTTTACAGGAAGCAGCCTTATTTTTCTTCGCGGCAACGATTTTATGGTTACCAACCTGGTTGAAAGTGTTTTTCTGGCTGTAATACTTGTTTCTTTCGTCATGTATCTCATGTTCATGTCGCCGCGCATGGTAGTTATTGCAACCTTGCCGAGCCTTATTCCGCTTATAGTAACACTGGGGCTGATGGGCTTTTTGGGTATTCACTTAAAACCCAGCACCATACTTATTTTCAGTATAGCTTTTGGCATATCATCAGACGGAACTATGTATTTCCTGACCAAATACAGGCAGGAGATAAAAAACATGAACCTTACGGTTTCGCAGGTTATTTCATTGGTGATAAAAGAAACGGGCGTCAGCATGATATATACCGCCATTATACTCGCTTTCGGCTTCCTTATCTTTATCTTTTCAGGGTTTGGAGGCACAAAAACCATGGGCACACTGGTATCGGTAACGCTTATTATGGCCTATTGTTCAAACCTTGTACTGCTGCCATCATTTATGCTGACTATGGAAAACAGTCTGTCGAGAAAGAAATTTACAGAGCATCGCCCTATAATTAATATAGAGGAAGAGAAGTTTGAAGACGAGGGAGATTTGACTTAGGCAAGAAAGAGGAAAAAGGAATTAAAGAAAGCATAAAATGTAGCTCCGGCCTGGGTCTCCAATGTATCCTCATTGAACATAGATAATATGGCAATCAGCCAGAAGACAACATAAATATAGGTATATAGCTTCCGGGTTTTTATGCCGGGGTAAATCAATGAAAATATAAGCCATATAATACCGATTATGCCCGATGCCACTCCAATTTCAAGGAACTGGTTATGCGCCCTTAACCTGTAATTTTTGGTCAGCGCTGAATGCATTACATCGTATTGCCTGTCGAATGCTTTTCTTACGTCCCCGGTGCCAACTCCTATCAGCCAATGTTGTTTTATAATGCCAACAGCCGCTTTCCAGAATTCGAGGCGTTGTATAACCGAGTGTCCGCTGATATTGCCACCGCGCATATAATCATCAATTTCCCAGAACACCTGGTATATGCGGAAATCCATGCTGCTTCTCGCCGTGAAATTATAATTGGGAATACCCCTTTCAATGGCTTTAATGTCATTATCAGTAATCTTGCTCAATCCTGCTGAATCTTTGCGAAGGTTCATTGATGTAAGGTACCTGACCAGCGTATATTGCAACAAGTTTCCTTTACGGTCAAGACTATCATAAGGAATTTTGCTGCGCTTGTTCCAGGCATCTTCTAATTCATTTGGCTGGACGTAGTTCCCCACAAGATGGCCATTTTCAATACCCTTGAATGCAAGGCTTCTGTAATAATGATTCCCTTTTAATGTAGTATCATCGGTAACCGCATATTCCGATTTATTAACTTCGGGAAAATAGTGATGATAAAAATGAATAAGATACAATGTAATGCTTACAGCCATCATTCCTATAAGCGACAGTAGCGCAATGCCATACCATATTTTCTTTTGCCTGAGCCATTTAACTATGTAGTAAACCAATAGGATAAGTGCAACTATTGTCAGAATTACTATACCGTCAAGTGATTCCATAATAATAATAAACGCAAAAAACCATATTGCCCATACAATAAGCAGAAATGAGAGCCATGACCATTTTTTGGTAAACACGTAACCTAAAAGAAGGAAAATGGCTAAATCAAGATAGAGGGCAAGCCTCGGCGATGAAACATAGACCGAGATTTTATGTATGTCAATAAAACTATGATGCAATAAGCGGTATGTTCCCAAAATAGAAACAAATGTTATCCCGCCCATAAAGAGTGAAAGAACGAGATTTCTTTCCTTTTCGCTTAATGGTTCGCTCGTGCAAAACAAGAATGGCAATATAAGAAGGGGTATTTTTATTCTTATATCTTCTGCGGCAAAAGCAAAATCAGTTGAATAAATAAGGCTGAGCAGGTGCATGATATAAAATGAGCAAAGAACAAGAGCAGCCTTATTGGCAGTAAATTTTTTCCATTTAGCCGCATAATTGCCTTCTATAAGCCAGTTTGCCGCCAGTGCCATTTCGCCCATACTCATAAATGCCTTGGAAGTTGACAAGCCTATGCCAATAAATGAAAGTACAAACAGAAAGAACCAACGGTGTATTTTTTGCCTGGTTACACCGGCTTCGTTTGCATTTTCTGATGATAATCCCATTGACATAAAGAATAATATTGTCCTGTAACGGATAAAAAGTTTTACTTTGCCATGTACAAAAATAAACTTATCGTATGAATGTATTATTGCTTGGCTCAGGAGGAAGGGAACATGCCATTGCCTGGAAAATAGCCCAAAGCCCTCTTTTAAAGCAACTTTTTATAGCCCCCGGAAACGCGGGAACAGCGGCCTGCGGCACAAACCTGGACATTGACATACTTGATTTTGAGTTGCTGAAAGAGCACGTCCTTGAAAGAAAAATAAATCTTGTTATAGTTGGGCCTGAAGAACCACTGGTAAAAGGTGTTTACAACTTTTTTTCTGCCGATAAGGAATTATCACATATCCCTGTAATAGGACCATCGGCAAGGGCCGCTGCATTGGAAGGCAGCAAGGATTTTGCCAAGAAATTCATGGCAAAATATAATATTCCCACTGCCCGCTATAATACATTTACCAAAGAAACCATTGAAGAAGGGGTGGCTTTTCTGCGTACCCTGCGCCCTCCGCATGTACTTAAAGCTGACGGCCTTGCAGCCGGAAAAGGGGTTATTATTCCCATGACTACTTCATCAGCCGAAAATTCTTTTAAGGAAATGCTGCTGGAAGAAAAATTTGGCCCCGCCAGCAAAAAGGTATTGATTGAAGAATTCCTGATAGGAACAGAGCTTTCCATATTTGTGCTGACGGATGGGAACAGTTTTCACATACTCCCGGAAGCAAAGGACTATAAGCGCATAGGTGAGAATGATACCGGGCTCAACACGGGCGGTATGGGGGCTATTTCACCGGTGCCATTTGCCGACAGTAAGTTTATGGAAAAAGTAAAGCAGCGTATTATCATACCTACTATTGAAGGGCTTAAAAAGGAAAAACTCGATTACAAGGGCTTTATCTTCTTTGGCCTTATTAACTGCCAGGGTAATCCATTTGTAATAGAATATAATGCGCGCATGGGCGACCCGGAAACAGAAGTGGTTATACCGCGCATCAAATCAGATTTGCTCTTGCTGATGGTGGCTGTTGCCAATCAAACTTTGTACAAAACTACACTTGAAATAGACGAACGCCCCGCCGCCACTGTAATGATGGTTTCGGGAGGTTACCCCGAAGCATATGAGAAAGGCAAAGAGATTACCGGCCTTGATAAAGTAACCGACAGCATTGTTTTCCATGCTGGAACAAAGGCAAGTGGAGTAAAGGTGCTTACAAACGGAGGAAGAGTATTGGCAGTTACATCAATGAAAAAGACTTTGGCAGAAGCCGTTGCAACATCTTATGAGAGCATAGGTAAGATTGATTATGAAAAGAAATATTATCGCCATGATATAGGCAGAGATGTTTTGGGCTGACCGGAGTAAAACCCTCTGGTACTGTTGTTGAGAGTGATTTAACTATCAATTTCTCATATTCTAAATTTTCCAGTCGCCGGAGGTTACCACTTCAGCTTGCCTTGGAAATAATTTTGTAATAAGCACGCGGTGTACTTCTTCATCCATATCTGCACAGCAATCGGAAAGCACAGTAATAGCATAATCTTTATCCGCCGCCTCGCGAACGGTAGATAACACTACACCGCTTGTAGCAATGCCTGTAAGCACTATATGCCTTATTCCCATAGAACGCAAAACGACTTCCAGGTCACTTCCGGTAAAAGCGCTGACACGTTTTTTTATTACTGTAACATCTCCCTTGACAGGAGCAACCGCATCGTGAACTCTCATAGCTTCTTCTGTATCAAATTTTCTGGCAGGGTTCTGTTTAATCGTTGAGAAGGATTTATTGGATGGGTTTATCTCAGGGTACCCTTCACGAAATCCAACCACTACATAAATAACAGGTATATTATTTGCCCGTGCTTTTTTCACAGTATTTGCAAGTATGGGAAGATACGCCGCACTGTCTTTAAGCATAGCTACAGTGGCCTGTTGAACATCCATCACAAGCAGGGCTGTGTTATTATTTTTACTTTGTTCCATAATTAAATGTTTAAGATTATTGTTTACTAAAATTCAGGGTGCTATATAGAAAATTATAGTAGCTGCTATGCCAAACAATATTGCGGTTACTATCATTTTTATGGCTTTTCTTTTGTCCGCTTTTCTCATTTCATCTCCTTCTACAGTTGTTGTCTGTCCAGGTTCTTTAAAGTTGAAAACACCTTTCATGCCAAAACCGAGGCAAAACCTGTAATACCATTGCTGAATGCCGGTGGCGAATGAAGTAACTGGAATAAAAATAAGGAGGCGCCATAACTTATCGGCATGGGTTAATAACAGTATTGCTATTAGTAAAACAGAAAGAATGCCGGAAAATATGGCTCCGTTTCTCCTGCGCCTTACTTCTTCTTTACCAATATTGCATGCACCAGGAATGTATCCGCTTTGCTCTTCCATATTATTTGTCAGGGCAAAAATATAAGTATTTCCTATATAGATTCAGAGCTGCATTATTGTGCTGAGTCCAGGCTATTTAGCAAAGGGTTTATCCTCACGGCCTTCCCATTGGGTTATTAATAAAAAAAAATGCAAACTTCCTAAAGATTTATTGCACCTCAAATTTTCCCTCTAAATCCTCTGAATTACATTTCAGGTGGTAAATGTAGAATCCTTTTTTCCAGGTTGATACATCAATACTATTGTCAACGTTTGTCAGGGTTTTCCTGGCAACTTCCCTTCCCGATAAATCTGTTATGCTCAATTCGTTATTTACCGGTGTAATCAATAATTTGATGTTTAATATACTGGTTGCAGGATTGGGATAAATAGTCGCAACAACTTTTGAAGAATTCGAAATAACCGGGATTCCTGCAGGATTAACTGTAAAGCCCGCTTCCATCATAGTAGTATGAATAGCACACCAGTAGTTATAAGTTCCGGGTGTTGTAATTACATATTCAAAAGTAGTGCTCGAACTGTTCATGGGGTTGTTCCATGATGCTGCACCAGACGGAACCGATGTAGAGGTTGTTGTATGGTTTCCTGCCGACCATACCCATTTAACAGTATCTCCAACTGTTGCAGTAAAACTGGATGGTGTAAAACTAAAATTCTGCACAGTTACGGTTATTACTGTAGCATGTGCAATAGCGATTGATAACATTCCGGCAAGAATCAGTGTTGTTTTCTTAAATGGGGTTTTCATGATGAATAATTTTTTATAAATATATAAAAACTATTTCATTCGGCTACTTTTATTAAATAGCAAGGTAAAAGATTAATTTACAGGAAATTTTTCATTGCTGTTGTTGCGATTAATATATCCATTAATATAAAAACACAAATGTAGAAAATGTTTAATTCTGTTCTTTCAGCTTCTTTTCTTTCTCATTAAGATACCTAGCCCTGCAAAAGTTCAGAGGAAGATTCAAAAATACCCGTATTTATACGGGGGGCCATACCCGTATTTAAACGGGGTATTTCAGATTTTTGTGAAACATTAACCTATTTTACATTAATTTACCAACGTAAAATTTATCGCTATGAAAACACCAACTTACATTTTATTATATTTGAAAAACAAAAACCATAATACTTCACTATTAGATGAGAAAGGAAACAATATCAAATGAATTTAAAGCTATGGTTGTTTTGGAAGCATTGAAAGAAACGAAAACACTTGAGGATCTTTCAAAGGAATTTGGTGTAAAACCTGAGCTTATAGCCTCCTGGAAATTTGAGTTTTCCAAAAAAGCTTCCAGTGTTTTTAGTAATCAATATAAATGGATGAATTTTATTCCATTAATTATTTCGACTTGCTCAATTATTATAAGTATTTATATATTTAGAGTTACTTCAGCTGAAAATCATACACATAATATTAAGGCGGTCAGACCCATTTTGAATGGCTGGGTTGATTATACAGAATCAATTACGAAAAAAGGATATTATGGTTATAGTATTACCAATGTTGGATTAGGACCGGCAACGATTAAATGTCTAAGAATGTCTTATAATAATAAAATTATACACAATTGGGATACACTGAATTATCAAATAGCTGATATGAATAAAAATAAAATCAGGGAAGAATTAGTCCAAATGCCTGCTAGATATTCAAAATTTGATTCAATAACAATTTCACCATCGCAATCTATTGAATTATATTCGATTAATAAAAATGCTTTTAAAGATACTTCAAATTCAAAGGAATTAATAAAGTCAATACTTGACAGTCTTTCTTTTACAATTAAATACTACGACATTTTTGGGGATTGCGATTCTATGACTATCTGCTCTCCTAAATCATAAGACAGAATTTATTGTGGATACATCTATCAGGAATATAATTCATAACAAGTTTATAGGGATTCTGGTGCTTGTAATTATTACACTTTCACAATCTTTGAAAGGTCAAAGTAATGAAATTATAGAAACTAATGGAACCGATAATTCAAAAAACAATGGAACAAAAGTAGAGACTCCAGGTACTAGTTCAAAACCAATTGAGCCACCGCCTTCACAATCACCTCCGTCTTCACCTAAACCATTAACTAAAAAGACAACTCCGGTTAAGGCCCCTAAAGTAAATGCAGTGTTTGATTTAAGTCTTATTTATGCAAATCAAGGTGATTCATTACTAAAATTAAATTATTTCATTCAGGCAGAATCAAAGTATAAAATGGCTTTAAAGCCTAATTCCGCTGGTACAATACTGTCCAGATTATATGCCAAAATTGGCTTCTGTGAATATCGCTTGAAAGAAAATGACAGTGCTGTATCATATTGTAGAATATCCTTTCTTTTCGACCCTAAATGTGAAAGGGGATATAAGTATTTGGGATATATATTTGATGATAAAGGTTATTATGATTCTGCAATAGCGTGTTTTACAAAAGCCATTGAATATTATTATGATGATACGACAACTACAACTAGTTTGGCAGACCTCTATAATTTGCGTGCTGATGTAAAAAGAAATGCTGGTTACTTTGTAAGCGCAATATCAGATTATAGAGAAGCTATTTCCTTTAACAAAAATTATGGTAGCGAATATTGGAATTGCGCAGCTGCTTATGCAGATAAGGAACAATATGATTCAGCTATCTATTTTTATAGTGAAGCTATGCGATATTATAAGAATGATTCCAATTCATTATCAAAACTATACTATTGGCGTGCATATTATAAATATAAATCAAATGACAATGATAGTGCCATAACAGATTATTTAAAGTCAATAACAATGAATCATAATTTCGGAGATGCATATTGGAATTGTGGTGTCTCATATGATAAAATAATGAATTATCGGTCTTCAATTACCATGTATAATCTTGCATTACCTTATTATATTAAAAACAGAGATACCAGTTCTATGTCTATAATATATGACAATATTGGTATTGATAATCTTCATTTAGGAAAATATGACGATGCAATTACAGCATTTAGAATGGCTATAAGTTTCGATATTCGATATGGCAAAGCATATCGGCTCTTAGGTGAAACTTATTGTCAATTAGCTGAAGAAAACAAAAAAAAAACAAAGAAGGATATACGTCTTAAGGATGTGGAACTTGCTAGGCAATATCTATATACTGCGTTAACATTTGAGAGTAATATTATTGAAATTTCCTATACATCTTCATGGATAGATAAGTGTAGAAAAATAGATCCGTAAGAACATACAATTGAATAATTTATCACTATGAATACAGATAAAATTTTTGAAATCATAGATCGTATACAACAGTATTCGATTTCGACATGGGTGCTTTTAATTGCATTAATACTTGTTTTTTACTCTTTTTTTAGAAAAGGTCACTCTACTGCTTCTAGAATTTTCGGATTCTCTTTAAGACCTAAAATAAAATGGTATTCTTTCATTATAGGAATATTATTTTTGATACTTAGCCAGGCATCAAACCTTATTTATAGCTTTTCAGACAGGCAAATGTTACCTAAATCTGTATTTAACAGGCTTAAAGTAAATGAGAGAGTAAAATGGTTAATCAGAATAATTCCATATGGCGATGAAGTAAAGGATAGGAAACTAACTCTTGATAGTATTAAGCAACTTGGTAAACCTGCTGATGCATATGTATTTGTTGCAGATTATGAAGAATTACGAAATTATAAGGTAGAGGAGGCGGTACGAAAGATAGGCCTTATTCCTCAAAAATATGCCACTATAATTATGTTTCCATTAGAAGATAATAGAGGTGATAATGATGAAAACCACTTATTTCCAGCTAATGTAAGAGGGGTTATACAAGTGATTAATAGAATTAATAATAAGTATAAAAATGATACAAGCTATAAATTTCCGTTTAATTACAGTTTTACTTCTGAGGAGAGTGATAACTTAAAGGATACAAATATTGAAAGCTGGGATTGGGACAATTATAAACAGTACTATTCAAAATTTTATGATGCTGTCAAATTCTTTAATGATCCCATTAATAAATTTTCGGCAAGAGAACATATGGGGAGAATTGATAAAGATTGGAATCCATTGGGCGTATCGTGTATGGGGAAAAATGTGGATGTAAAATATAAAAATATTTTTAAATTAGATACTATAAGTATTACAAACCTGGGTGCAAGAGTTTTCTTTTTTCCAAATTTAGAAATTAAAAATATTAAGGGGAAAATAATGATGGAGGTCGATAAAGAAAGCAGGATACCTGATATTGGTGGTAAGTTCGATGATTTACTTAGTCTTATGAATAAGTAATTTCTCACTATAAACAGAAATATAGTCTTTCTACGATGCCTGTCTTTTAACTGAAACGGCATTTTCGAACTGGTTTTTGGCAGTTTCGTAATGACTTTGTAATTTGCCAAGTGTTTCGGTGCAAGGGTTGGTAATTGCGTTTGCAACCGCCTGCCATGCTTCCCAGCCCTTTACTGAACCCGCTTCTGAATATTGCAATGGTTTTTTTAATTCATGTTCATCAAATAGTCCAAAACGTTGTTGCATTCCCCATGCCCATTCCATGTTATTTACCATTGACCATAGAAGGATTCCTTTGATAGGTATATTTTGTTTGAGAGCTTCAAATATATACCTTACTGTTTCCATGCTCAGATATGGCCTTTGTTGCCCTTCGGTTTCCGAGAACCCGAACTCTGAAATGAAAATTTCTTTTTTGGGATATTGCTTATGCATTTTCTTCAGATTCTCCAGGATTCCTTTAGGGTAAATTTCACTGAAGTGAGGATGTTCTCCGTAAAGCTTATTGGTACGGCTGAATGTAGGAACCGACATGCGGAAATAATACTGAAGGGCAAGGAAGTCGGTTTGCTCGCCTGTTCTTTCAAATTTATTGGCTATGCCCTTATTAATAAGCGTATGCGCAAAATCGCCAAGCATGCCGTCAAAGTAAGGCCATGCATGTGCTACGCCAACTTTAGGGCTCGGGTTGCCCATTTTCCATAATCCGTCTTTAATGCAGTTTATGGTAATATCATGAGCTTCGACCAATCTGCCCAGTACTTTATAAATAAGGTCCAACCTGCCTTTTTTATAGGGAGGGAAAACACCTGCAAGGTAGCCGGGAAGCAAAACACTTTCAGGCTCATTAACCGAAATAAAATATTGCACAAGGCCCCCGGCAATAATTCTATCGCAGAATTTTTTATCGAATTTTTCTTCTTCCAATGCTTTTCTTACCAGCTTTTCATCGGCAAGGAAACGGATAACATTTTCAACATAAAAGCGGTAATGTTTTATTACTTCCGGATTTTCCCATCCGCCTGCTTCAATTTTTCCGTCATTTGCTGTTTTCAGCAGAAAGCAAGGCATGGGCCAATGGTAAATGGTAAGCATGGGTTCCTGCCCGTTCGCTTTAATATGGGCGAGAACTTTTACATATTCCGCCATTAAAGCAAGGTTAAAATCGCCCTGTTTAGGGCAAAGGCGGCCAAAATCAAGAGAGAACCGGAACATATTCTGGCCTATTTCCAATGACCTTTTAACATATAACTCTTTATGCGTGAAAAAGCTGGGAAGTTCATGCCTGGACTGTTTGGGTATTATTCCCGATTCCTTACCCTGGAGGTTTTTCATTAATTCGAGTTCCCAGTCTGTGGTAATAAGAGGGTTCCCATTTTCATCGTAAGTAAACGGGTCAGCCTGGAAATCGGATGTGGCCGTTCCTACAAATTGAATTTTTTTACGCTGTAATAGTTCAAGAATTTCCGCTGAGGAAAAATCAAAATCCTGAGATGCCTTTTCCCCGGAGAAGATATAATTTCCTTCCATGACAAACAGTTAAAATTCTTTGGTTTTGGCAAAAATAGCAAAATATATGACTTATGCAATGTTAAGTTTTTAACGAATTGTTAATTAATTCAAGTTGCGACCTTGTTTGTTGGATTCCTCATTCCGCTACGCTACATTCGGATGACAGCGGTTCTGTTCCCACTTGTGGGTGAGGAGGGCTGCGGGCGGCGCCCGCAGCCCAACCAAAAATGTCTCCATTAAT
>JBKQUY010000091.1:0-28614 GCA_052325425.1 Bacteroidia bacterium
TATTTCTTTAGCCTCCCTAACTCCCTCCAAAGGAGGGATTCAAATACAGTGGGCGGGCGCATTTAATACGCTCTGGTATATTCAGAATGGCGAAATGAAAGAATCACCTGCGGATAAACAACCGATAGGAAAAACAGATAACCCCAAACCATTCACCACCCATACAATTACATTAAACCCTCCTTCGGAGGGTAGGGAAGCCGGAATTTTATATCTCTTTACGGATGGTTATGCTGACCAGTTTGGTGGCCCTAAAGGCAAAAAGTTTAAATACAAGCAACTTCAGCAATTGATAATGGACAATTGTGAATTGACAATGGCCGAACAGAAAAAGATACTTGAACAGACTCTTGAAAACTGGAAAGGAAGTTTGGAGCAGGTGGATGATATATTGATAATAGGAATACGCGTATAATTGTGCGTTTTTTCACTTTTAGCTTTTCACTTTTCACTTACTTTGGCATTTTCTCAGTATTATTGCATTAATTAATACATAAACAATGGCAAAATCAGCCCTTATAACAGGCGTTACCGGACAAGACGGTGCATATTTAGCGGAGTTTTTACTAAAAAAAGGCTACGTGGTACATGGCATTAAGCGCAGGAGCTCCATGTTTAATACTCACCGCATTGACCATCTGTATAAAGATGTTCACGAAGGGAAGAGCAATTTCTCCCTGCATTATGGTGACCTTACCGATTCAACCAACCTGATACGCATTGTGCAGGAAGTTCAGCCCGATGAGATATATAACCTTGCTGCCCAGTCGCATGTTAGGGTATCCTTTGAAACACCTGAATACACTGCCAATGCCGATGCCGTTGGAACTCTTCGTTTATTGGAAGCCATCAGGATATTGAAATTGGAAAACAAAAGCCGGTTTTACCAGGCATCTACTTCTGAACTATATGGAAACGCCCAGGAAATTCCTCAACGTGAAACTACCCCATTCTACCCGCGCAGCCCTTATGGTGTAGCCAAGCTGTATGCCTATTGGATAACCAAAAACTACCGTGAAGCATATAACATGTTTGCATGCAACGGAATTTTATTCAACCATGAAAGCCCCGTTCGTGGTGAAACATTTGTTACCCGCAAAATTACGCGGGCAGCGGCTAAGATAAAACTTGGCTTGCAGAAAAAGCTTTTTCTGGGTAACCTTGATGCTGAAAGGGACTGGGGCCATGCCAAAGATTATGTGGAAGGCATGTGGTTAATGATGCAACAGGACATTGCCGATGATTTTGTATTGGCAACCGGGAAAAAAATATCGGTTCGCAGGTTTGTAGAACTAGCGTTTATAGAGGTTGGAATTATGGTGGAGTGGAAGGGGAAAGCGCTGCATGAGAAAGGGATAAATAAGGCGACCGGGGAAGTTATTGTTGAAATTGACCCGCGTTATTTCAGGCCTACTGAGGTTGATTTATTGATAGGTAACGCATCGAAAGCGTATCAAAAATTAGGATGGAAGCCTAAACTTACCATAGAGGACCTGGTAAAAGAAATGGTGGCGAGCGATGTGAAGCTATTTGAAAAGGACAAATACCTGCTGGAAGGCGGGCATGAAGTTATGAAGTTTAATGAATAGTTTTTGCATGGATAAGAATGCCAGAATATATGTTGCCGGGCATAAAGGAATGGTGGGTTCTGCCATTATCCGTAAACTGAACTATATTGGTAATAATAATATAATTACCCGCAATTCTAAAGAACTTGACCTTAGAAAGCAGGAAGATGTTTTTACTTTCTTTTCAAAAGAAAAGCCCGATTATGTTTTTCTTGCTGCAGCCAAAGTCGGTGGAATTTATGCCAACAATACTTACCGCGCCGAATTTTTATACGACAACCTTCTGATTGAAGCAAATGTTATTCATGCTTCATACCTGAATAAGGTTAAAAAGCTGATGTTCCTCGGTTCATCATGTATATATCCTAAACTGGCGCCGCAACCTCTCAAGGAGTCATATTTGCTCACGGGCACCCTTGAATATACTAATGAGCCTTATGCCATAGCGAAGATTGCAGGCATTAAATTGTGTGAATCATACAGGCTGCAATATGGATGTAATTTTATTTCAGTAATGCCTACTAATCTTTATGGGCCTAATGACAATTATGATTTGAATAATTCGCATGTGCTACCAGCTTTATTGAGGAAATTCCATGCAGCTAAAGTTGAAAACCAACCGGCAGTTACTGTTTGGGGTTCAGGTTCGCCCATGCGTGAATTTTTACACGTTGACGATTTGGCGGATGCATGCTTGTTTTTGATGGAAAAATATAATGAACCGGAATTGGTTAATATTGGAACCGGCACCGATATATCAATTAAAGATTTGGCTTTACTAATAAAAATGGTAAGCAGTTATAATGGTAAACTCGAATTTGATTCATCAAAGCCTGATGGTACTCCACGTAAATTATTGGATGTAACAAAATTGCATAACCTGGGCTGGAAGCATAAAATAAGCCTTGAAGAAGGCATAAGAATGGTTTACAAAGATGTTGAACATATGGTATTTGCGTAATTGATATAATTAATCATTCATTTTTTCCTTTTTAGGTATTTTTAACAATATTTTAGTCGTTTTTAAGTTTGCTTTTGTAGCTTTGCAAGCTTATAAAGTTTTAAGAGGATATTTTTGATGATTGAAAATGGTATAGATAAGTCGCGTATTCCCCGGCATGTAGCTGTTATTATGGATGGCAACGGGCGATGGGCAAAGCAGAAAGGCAAATCAAGGATTTTTGGCCATAAAAATGGAGTTAAAGCCGTGCGCGAAACTATTGAAACTGCCGCTGAAATAGGAGTAAAATATGTAACTCTTTATGCCTTTTCAACTGAAAACTGGAACAGGCCCAAGGATGAAGTAAGCGGTTTGATGGAACTGCTGGTTTTTACGATTAACAAAGAAATAAAAACACTGATGGAGAATGATATAGCCTTGCAGGCTATCGGCGATTTGAAAAGCCTTCCTAAAAAGTGTTACAGTGAATTGATGCGGGCAATTGAAAAGACTTCATCCAATAAGCGTATGACCCTTGTACTTGCACTTAGTTACAGTTCAAAATGGGAGATTATCAATGCGGTGAGAAAACTGGCTAAAGATGTGGAAAATAAAATAATTACTTCTGAAGAAATAAGCGAAGACCTTTTTACACAATATCTTTGCACAACTTCTATTCCTGACCCCGAATTACTTATCCGCACAAGCGGAGAGCATAGGATCAGTAACTTCCTGTTATGGCAGATTGCTTATTCCGAATTATATTTTACAGAAAAATTATGGCCCGATTTCAGGAAAGAGGATTTCCTGGCTGCCATAGCCGATTTCCAGAAAAGGGAAAGGCGTTTTGGCAAAACAAGCGAACAATTAAGCAATATAATGCAGTAATGAGAAATATTAGTTTTAAGGTACTTATACTTAATGTCTTTATTTTTATTTCGTTAGCGGCTTCTTCCCAGATAAAGCTTTCTTCCGACAGCAATAAATTTGACCCTAATAACCCCAAGGAATATATTTTGGCTGAACAACCTACTGTGACAGGCGCCGACCACATGGATAAAAACGTGCTGATACTTATTTCCGGATTAACGGTCGGTGATAAAATGCAGGTTCCCGGGCAAAAAATAGTTGATGCAATTAAAAATATATGGAAGCAGGGGCTTTTTGAAGATGTACAGATTTATGTAACGAAAGTTGAAGGCGATAAAATTTGGTTAAATATCAGCGTTACTGAGCGCCCAAGGCTATCTAAGTTTACGTTCAAAGGGGTTTCAAAAGGCGAAGCCAATGATTTAAGGGATGAGATAAAATTGGTAAGAGGCAAGGTGGTTACCGACTTTTTGCTTGCCGATGTAAAACAACAGGTAATTGCTAAGTTCAAGGATAAAGGGTATTCAGATGTTACCGTAAATATTGAAGAAAAGCAGGATTCAAGCCTTGCTAATTCGGTTATTCTTTTTATTAATGTAAAGCGCGGCGACAGGATTAAAGTGGAGGATATTATATTTCACGGAAATAGCGCTTTAACCGATGGACAGTTGAGAAGGGCTATGAAAAACACTAAGCGTAAAAGTTTAATGTCCATATTCAAGCCTTCCAAGCTGATACCTGACGATTATGCCGACGACAAGCAAAAAATAGTTGAGAAATATAATAGTAAAGGCTATAGGGATGCCCGTATAGTTAAGGATACCATTTATCCATCTATTCCTAAGCGCATTAAAATTGAAATATGGGTGAATGAAGGCCATCGTTATTATTTTGGCAATATTACCTGGATAGGAAATTCCAAATACAATGCAAAGACCCTTTCAGCTATTTTAAACATTAATAAAGGTGATCCTTATAATTCCAGCCTTTTAAATGAGCGGTTATTTTCAAACCCGAATGGTAATGATATCAGTTCTTTATATATGGATAATGGGTACCTGTTTTTCCAGGTAACTCCTGTAGAGACTTATGTTCATAATGATACTATTGATATGGAAATGCACATTTACGAGGGAAACCAGGCAAGAGTAAATAATGTAACCGTGACTGGGAATGATAAAACGAATGACAAAATAATAATGCGGCAGATACGTACGCAACCGGGTGACCTTTTCAGGCGTTCAGATGTAATGCGTACCCAAAGGGAATTATCACAATTAGGCTATTTTGACCCGGAAAAAATGAACGTTACTCCTACGCCGCATCCGGAAGACGGAACTGTTGATATTAATTACCAGGTAGTTGAAAAATCATCAGACCAGGTTGAACTTTCCGGTGGATGGGGTGGAGGACTCGGGTTTGTGGGCACGGCGGGTATTACTTTCAAGAATTTTTCACTGGCTAATGTTTTTGATAAGGAAGCGTGGAGGCCAATTCCTACGGGTGATGGGCAGCAAATAAGCCTTAGATTCCAGTCGAATGGATTACCTTACCAATCGGCTAATTTGACCTTTGTTCAGCCCTGGGTTGGAGGGCATAAACCTAATTCAATGAGTTTTACTTTATTTACAACTACTGAAAGTAATGGTATTACCGGCCCTGAAAGAGAGTCCATTAATATAAAGGGTGTTTCCGTAGGATATGGATGGCCATTGAAATGGCCTGATGACTATTTTTCAGCCCAGATTGCCTTAAATTACCAGTATTATACTGTAAATAATTATAGTTCTATATTTATTTTCGGCAATGGTTTTGCTACAAGTATAAGCCCTAAATTGACTATACAGCGCAATTCGGAAGGAAGTAATCCTATATACCCGACGTATGGCTCTAATATAAAATTTTCGATTGAAGCGACACCACCCTGGTCATTGATGCGTGCGCCACAGGACTATGCTGATGAAACACCCGAGCAAATGTATAACCTGCTTGAATTCCATAAGGAAAAGTTTACTGCATCCTGGTTCCTGTCGCTTACGAATTTTAAGGGAAAGGAAAATAGCGAAGGACATAATGTTGTTCTTATGGCCAATGTCGGGTTTGGAATATTAGGTTATTACAACTCTAATCTTGGCTATTGCCCTTTTAACAGGTTCTATTTGGGGGGCAGTGGGTTAACGGGATATTCGCTCGTTGACGGAAGGGAAATAATAGCCTTGAGAGGATATGATAACGGTTCGTTATCTCCTGCAACGGGCGGAGTTTCTATTGTCAAATATACCCTTGAATTAAGGTACCCCATTTCGTTGAACCCCCAGGCAACGGTATTTATATTGGCTTTTGCCGATGCCGGAAACTCATGGAGCAGCATACAGGCATTTAACCCTTTTAACGTTTACAGGGCCGTGGGACCGGGCGTAAGAATATTCTTGCCTATGTTTGGTTTGCTGGGGTTTGATTATGGATGGAGGCTCGATGATGTGCCAACCTCACCCGGTATGCAACGAGGGCAGTTTGTGTTCACAATTGGTCAGAATTTGGGTGAATTATAAAAAATGCTAATTTCGCCCGGTTTACTTTATTTTCTAAATAAAAAATTAATTTAGACAGCCATGAAATTCGGAGTATTCACAAGTCTCTTAAAAAGGACAATAAATGCCACTGGTAAAAAAGTTTTTTTTACCCTTCTCTTATTGACAGCGAGCTTTATGGTTGCCGATGCACAGAAATTTGCATACATTGACAGCCAGTATATTCTCTCCAAAATACCTGAATATAAGGTTGCACAGGACCAGCTTAACCAGCTTTCCATCGGGTGGCAAAAGGAAATAGAAGCAAAGTATTCTGAAATTGACCAGTTATATAAAGCGTATAAAGCAGACGAGGTTTTGCTTACTGAAGAAATGAAACAAAAACGCCAGGCTGAAATAGAAAAAAAAGAACAGGAAGTAAAAGACCTTCAAAAGCAACGGTTCGGCGTTGACGGCGATTTATTTAAAAAACGCCAGGAACTGGTGAAACCCATCCAGGATAAAATTTATGCTGCCGTACAGGCGCTTGCCGAAAGGGAAAATCTTGCTGTAATATTCGATAAATCGAGCGACCTTACCATGTTATATACCAATGTAAAGTATGATAAAAGTGATGACATACTTAAGGACATGGGATACAGTACCGGAGGAAACACCAATAGCAATACCAATAAACCCAAATAGAAAATCCAAACACTAAACACAACTATGAAAAAAATAGCAAGTATTACTTTATTAATCGCGGCAGTAATTTGTTCTATGTCTGTAAGCGCTCAAAAGATAGGGCATGTTAGCCTTGATTCACTCTTAAAGGGTATGCCTGAATCAGATTCGGCTAAAAAAGCTTACGGTATTTATGCACAGCAATTAGAAACTACTTTGGAAACATTCCAGAAGGAATTCCAGCAAAAATACCAGGAATACCAGCAAAACGAAGCTTCATATACAGGGCTTGTAAAACAGACCAAAGAGCAGGAGCTTACCGAGATGAACCAGAGGATACAGGCTTTCCAGCAACAGGCGCAAACCTCATTGCAGCACTTTGGCGATTCTATTCAAAAGCCGGTAATTGCAAAAGCTAAAAATGCCGTTTCAGCCGTTGCTAAGGAAAACGGGTATAAATATGTGCTTGATACAAGCCAGGGTTTTGTATTATACTTCGAAGACAGCGATGACCTTTATGCATTGGTTGCCAAAAAGCTTGGATTAAAGCCAAAAGCAGCTACTGTTCCTTCTACCCCAAAGGGCAAGTAATACTTAATGAAGTAAAGTATGCCGGAATCGGTTAAGCCGGATGCAAGCCGGCCAATAGGCCTGTTCGATTCAGGAATTGGAGGGTTAACTGTTGCCAGGGCTATAATAGATAAACTTCCAAAGGAAAAGCTTATATACTTTGGCGATACTGCCCATTTGCCATATGGTGATAAGTCACCCGATTCGATAAAGTATTATGCAATTCGCATAGCCCAGTTTTTGCTCGACAATCGCTGTAAAATGATTGTTATTGCCTGCAATACAGCATCGGCATTGGCAAATGATACTGTTAAGGATTTCGTGGGTAAAAGGGCATTGGTGGTTAATGTAGTTGACCCCATGGTAAAGAAAATTACAGGCTTTCCGCAGTTAAAGAGGATAGGTGTAATCGGCACAAAAGGTACCATAAAATCAGGCATATATACTAAGAAATTATTGGAAGCAAATAAGAATCTTGAGGTACAGGGATTGGCTACACCCTTGCTTGTTCCTATGATTGAAGAAGGTTTTTTTAATAACAAGATAAGCCGAGCAGTTATTGATTCGTACCTTGCACGCCCTAAATTGAAAAAGATTGATGCCCTGATATTGGGCTGCACGCACTATCCTTTAATTAAAAAGGAAATAGAGTCTGTTTATAAGGCTACGAGCGCTAAACATGAATCGCCGCTGCTTGTAGATTCAGCAGATGTGGTAGCTGAATATGTTTATCATTTGCTGAAGAAAAACAACCTTCTGAATACTTCTTCCAAAAAGCCTGTTCACCGGTTTTATGTTTCCGATTATACCGATGCTTTTAAAAAGAACTCCAATTTCTTTTTCTCCGAAAAGATAAAGCTGGAAGAGGCGAGAATCTGGAAATAAGTCAAGGCGTGCTGTTTGAAACAGGCAGTATTTTTCCGTTAAAATAAGCTGCCCCTGTCAATGCGAAATCATGTATAAAATTGGCCATTTGCAGTGGCTGCATGTTTGCTCTTTCACCCGGAAAAGCCTGTGTAAACATTTCAGTCTGAACTGCTCCCAGGCAGAGGCAATTCACCATAATATTGCGCCCTTTAAACTCTTCGGCAAGGCATTCGGTCAGGTTTGCCAATGCTGCTTTACTTGAACTGTAAGCGCTCAGTCCTGGGAATTTAGCGCTTCCCTGAACACCTCCCATACTGCTTATGTTTACAATGTGTGTAGGCTGCTGCCCCTTGCCCATATATGGCAATAAAGTTTGTACCAATTCAAATGGTGATATAACATTGGTGCGGTAAATAGCCTCTATATCTGTACGGGTTAATTCTTCAAAAGGTTTATTAATAAGCATTCCCGCATTATTTATCAGTAAATCAACCGAGCTTATTGAAGAGAGCAATTCGGGCATTAAGCCCCGTTTAAAGTCACCTTCGCTCAAATCAAATACAAGGGGATAAATTTTAGCGCCGGGGTATTGGTACTGGCACTCTCTTTTCAACTGCTCC
Organism: Bacteroidia bacterium; assembly: GCA_052325425.1. Taxonomy (GTDB): domain Bacteria; phylum Bacteroidota; class Bacteroidia; order JABEUT01; family JABEUT01; genus JABEUT01. Next base: position 8,630 of record JBKQUY010000091.1, read on the forward strand.
ATTTTAAGGCGGTTGCGGGCTATAATAACTACCTTATTATTTACATTCGATGCAAACAATTTTGCCAATTCATAGCCTATTCCTTTACTTGCACCGGTTATGATAATATTCATGTTTCTGATTTATGCGTTTCAAAAATAGCTCTATTTTATCAAATCATTTCTTTAATGTAAACTTGCGTTCATTATGAGCGGTGCACAGCTTGGATATCTCTTGGCTTTTCTGGCTATGTTCGTCAGCAGTTTGTCGAACTTCCCCTTTACTGATGCTGCACGAAAATGGGGCTCAGTGGCGCTTAACCATTACAGGTTATTGGTTGCTTTTATTGTTCTGACCGTTGTATGCCTCGCATTTGGCAGACTGTCATTAAAGGAGCTTTTCTGCGGGCCATCGCTTAATCAATATCTTTATATTGGCATATCGGGCATTTTGGGTTTAGCAGTAGGCGATTACTTCGGGTTTTATGCTATGTCCATACTTGGTGCGAGGCTATCGAGCATATTTAATACCATTGCGCCGGGAGCAACATTATTATTCGGCTATATTTTGCTTAGTGAAGATATTAACCTTATTGGCATTATAGGAATAGCCATAAGCATCGGCGGAATGATTTGGTTCCTTGCATCGGGCCAGACCAAAGAGGATAAGCCTCATTTATTAAAACATGGCAGTGTGCGTAAAGGAATTATTTTCGGCATATTGGCGGCATTTTGCCAGGGTTTCCAGATAGCCATTTCCAAAAAGGGGTTGTTAGATATTTCATACCCGATTTCACCTCTTCATGCAACGTGGATACGTATTATTGCCGCTACAGTGGCATATTTCCTTTTTACATTTTCGCGGGGTAGGCTCAAAAAGGATGTAATAGTTATAGTGCGAGACGGAAAAGAAATTATTACCAAGGTTACGCTCGCTACCATCTGGGGGCTAATACTTTCAGTTGTTTTGGTTATGTGGAGTATTACGCTGTGCAAAGTAGCGGTAACCCAAACCATTATTTCACTTATTCCTATTGTTATGGTTCCTTTGGCATATATGTTTTATAAGGAAAAGATGACCTTCAGAACTATGATAGCAGCCAGTATATCGGTTACAGGGGTTTTTGTTCTTATATGGAGGGAAGATATTGCAAACTGGATACAATTGCATATTCATTAATCTGTAACTTTGCGCTATACTAAACACATTGCAAATGGCTATAAAGAGAGACATATTAATTGATAAACTTTTTGACCCGCGTTTTTATAAAACGATGTATATCAGCAAAGCTGATGAAGAGAAAGCCAATGCAGAACATGTAGAAATGCTTGTTGAGCTTTTGTGCGATACCAGGTATAAGGCCTCAAGGCAGGAGATATTCAACTTTCTTAAAAAAGAACCCAAAGCTGTGGAACTCTTATTGAGAGCTATAGCCGAGGCGAAAGGCGATAAAAAAGTGCTTGTGGCGGCTTGCTGGGAGTCTAATATTGATTGTACTCCATTTCTTCCATTCTTCACACACATTGTGATACATGACAATTTCGAGGTTGCCATGGAAGCCCTTACGGTAATTGAACACATAACCGGGGAAGTAAATCCGCAGCAGGCCAATGAACTAATTGCGAAGGTAAAAGAAGGTTATACCGCCCAATCGGAAACCCCAAAAGCCGCTTTATTGCTCGACCTTGTTGAATTATTGCGCAGGTGGGCGTAAAGCATAAATACCGGTGGTTTGTATGGGCAACCCTTGCGGTTGCTCTGTTATTTAATTCATGCAATTTAATACCCCATAAAAAGAAAGAACCAACTGAAAAGGCAATTGCAAGGGTATTTGATGTTTATCTTTATCCTAATGATATAAAGGACCTGGTCTCTAAGGATACCAGACCCTTCGACAGCGTTGCCATTGTGAGGGAATTTATACAGCACTGGATGGAGGAACAGGTACTGATTCACCAGGCGCTCAATAACCTCGACCAGAAGCAAATGGACCTTTCCAGGCAGATAGAGGACTATAAAAATTCTCTTATCATTTACGCATTTGAAAAAGAAGTGGTTAAGGAAAAGCTTGATACCAATGTAAATGAGGCCGACATTGAAAAATATTACAACGACAATAAAAAGGACTTCCAGTTGAAAAACGATATTGTTAAAATCATTTATGTGAAAGTCGGAAAGAAAGCCCCCGGGTTGGATAAGCTGAAAGCCCTTGTAATATCTGATAATCCCAAAGACAGGGACAAGCTCTCGAAATATTGTTACCAGTATGCCCAGAACTTTTTCCTGAATGATAATGCCTGGCTGATGTTTGATGATGTGCTGAAAGAGATACCTATACAGACATATAACCAGGATTTGTTTTTGCAGAATAACAATAACCACTATGTTCAGATTGAGGATACCGGAAGTGTGTATTGCCTCGGCATAAAAGGATATATGATTAAGAACAGCCTTTCGCCGCTATCATTTGAAAAGGAAAACATAAAAAAGATACTCCTTAACCAACGTAAAATGGACTTGATAGAGGCGATGAAAAAGGACCTTTATAACCAGGCTCAAAACCACAACGACGCGCAGGTCTATTAAGTTTTTGCCGCGAATCACACTGTTTTTTCAACACAGAGTCCGCAGGGAAGACAGAGTTACACGGGGGAATTCAACAGCAGGAATTACAAAGTATTTACTTACCCCTTACTCCATACCCATTTCTGTTTTTTTTACTGATAACCAGTAACTTAAACGGGTTTACACTTTTTGACTCCTAAAAAATATAACTCATTGAAAAACAGTGATATAATTTTTGAAAACCCCTGAAAAGTGTAAACCCGTGTAAACCCGTTACTTCTCCTTAAATTAGAGTAATCCCGACCTCTTTTATCGGGATTGCTTCATTGTTATTTTTCTATTCTCCGCGTTCTTTGCGTTGTATTTTCTTGGCGTTCTCTGCGTGAAATATTTCTCGCAAAGAACGCAAAGGTTTACGCAAAGCGCGCAAAGCAATTTAGTATTTCAAAGAACTTTATCTAAAATAATTTGGACATCTTCCAACCCTCTCCTTGAGCAATTGCGAAGTATTCACGTAGCAATCGCGAACTCAAATAGAAATTAAACGCTATGTGAGCAACGTGAGGGCAGGGTGAGGTCTTACAATGCAAATATACATAAATATTCATTATATGTAATAATTTATTTAGTATAGTTTTCAACAACTACATTTTCACCTGACTCATTGTTATTTTCAAAATAACAATAAAATACAATAAGCCGCAAAATCAATTGATAATCAGTTAGTTAAATAACAAACTGATTGTTAATGCAATTACTATTTTTGCTAAAGAATTTAGCATTCCCTATCCAGATAACTTTAGGTGCGACTTTATATTTTCGGTTGCTGGTAGGGGCAATTAAATCTTCATTACCTTTTTCGTAAGTGCCTGTCCGTTCGATTCAATTCTCAAAAGATAAACTCCCTCAGGCAAGTTGCCTGTATCAATTTTCTGTATGCTGCCATTGTCGCCTGAAATTTTTGTGCTATAAACCTCCTGGCCAAGTACATTTGAAAATGTTGCCATACCATTTATTGCTGAATGCAAGGTAATAAATAATTCATCTTTTACCGGGTTAGGATAAATATCAAAACCAGGTAGCGAAGGCAATTGCGCTATTCCGGTTGGTAATGATGCACATGGGGCAGTATCAAAAGGTATGAAATATACCAGTCCAAGGTTTAAATTGACATAGCCATCATAAATAGTACTTTGAATACTTGCCGAATCCTGCAGGCACCAGTAGTTGTTCTCAACAGATGAGTTGGCATCACCAGATGTAACTATGTTATATGGTTTATTATTGCAAATACTATTACAGGTTATTGTATTAGAATAAGACATTATTCCATAATTCGTATTGTTTGAAATAGTATTAAAGATAATTACAGCTTCATCAGTTGAAATTCCTGTGCCATTATAGCTGATATCACAGTTGCTGATAGTGTCGCCACCATTTTCAATACCATAGGCTCTGTTCGAATCAATAGTAGAATAAATTAATGAACCTTGCATCATATCCATAAGTCCGTAATTGTTTTTTGAAATAGTGCAATGGGTAATTGAACACTGATTGGGTTGTTCTATTGCAGTACCATTATACATAAACAGACAATTTGAAATGGAGCGCTCATTAGCTTGAGCAATACCAACTGTATCATACGTAAAGGAGCAATTATCTATTGTCCCCTGAGAGACATTATTAATACCATTATAATCTGATGTGAATTTGCAGTGCGATATGTAACATGGGAGATTGTAGGGTGAGTATATACCGCTGCTTGCGTATGAGAACCTGCAATAGCTGAAGGATGTAGTATCAGGTAAACCGCTACTCATTGATATACCTGTATATATACCAACCTTTGGAGTACCTGAACTACTGGTAAAAATAATTGAATCTGTAGCAGTACCATTTGCATATATATTACCCCTCGCTTCTATTTCCATGCCATTATTAAACTCAACGGTCACACCCGGTTGAATTGTAAGTGTTATCCCTTGAAATATTACAATTGAACTGTCAACAATATATGGGCTGTTAGCTGCTGTCCATGTAGTATTTGAATAAATGCCACCTTTTACATTGGTAGAAGCGATGACAGATACAATGCTTAAAGAAAGAATTAAGCTGAGTGTAATCTTTTTCATGATTTTGGTTTATTAATGATTTTTATGAATTATTTTAAATAATCTTTTGCTTTTCATTTACTAATACGTACATATTTTATAAATGGTTGGGTAGTAAGTGAATTTATTATCAATTAAGCAAATATACGAAATAAAATCCATTTTTAAGCCTGATGGAGGCCATTAAAACGATCGATTTTACTTACTGCCACAATGCTTGATTATCAGGTTGTTATTTTAGCATTCCTGACTAGTGGTTAATAAAGCTCTACCGCTTTCTTTTCCCTGCACCTGCAAATTTGCGGGTAAAAGTTCTCTTGTTTTTTTCAGGGCTATATTCAGGCCCTGCGCCTAATTGTTGCGGAATCGGTAGTTTTCGTATTTCACTGCCAATGAGTTCTTCAATCTTCTTGAATTTATACTGGTCGTCAGGGTTGATAAATGTCAGCGCTACCCCGGTTGACTCCGCCCTTGCCGTTCTCCCTACCCGGTGAATGTAATCTTCCGCGTCGCGCGGAACATCATAGTTAATAACAAGGCTGATGGAATCAATATCAATGCCCCGTGAAAGAATATCGGTTGCAACCAAAACGTTTATTTTCCTGTTTTTAAATTGCCTTAATACTTCGTTTCTGTTTTCCTGCTCAAGGTCAGAGTGAATGGCCGAAGCATTGATCCCTGCCCTGCGCAGTTCCCTTTCCATGTCTTTTACCTTATCTTTGGTTGATGAGAAGATTAAAACGCTTTCCGTAGTTTTTCCTTTCAGAAGGCTTTTCAGAAGCTCCATTTTCTGGTTGTCGTAAACCACGTAAGCGCCCTGCAATACCCCTTCGGCAGGTTTTGAAAGGGCAATGTTGATTTGAGCGGGGTCAACAAGTATTTTCTTTGCCAGTTCCCTTATTTTGTGCGGCATGGTAGCCGAAAACAGCAAGCTCTGCCGGTGTTTGGGCAAAAAGCTGATGATTTTACTGATGTCTTCATTAAAGCCCATATCGAGCATCCTGTCAGCTTCATCTAATACCAGGTGCTGCAAATGGCCGAATTTTACATATCCCATATTCAGGTGAGATATTAATCTCCCCGGTGTAGCAATAATAATATTGGCGCCGTGAATAAGCGCTTTTCTTTCCTGTTCATATGATGCTCCATCGTTGCCGCCATAGATGGCAAGAGCGCTCACGGGAGCAAAATAGGTAAAGCCCTGTATGGCTTCATCAATTTGTATGGCCAATTCACGTGTGGGGACAATAATAAGTGTATTTATGGTTTCACTTTTGTGGTGTATTATCTTATTGATGATAGGCAGGAGGTAGGCTGCAGTTTTGCCGGTGCCTGTCTGGGCGCAGGCTATAATATCGCGGTTCTCAAGAATAATGGGTATGGCTTGTTCCTGTATAGGTGTGGGTTGTTTAAAACCCATGGATGATAACCCTTCAAAAAGTTCGGGTGTAAAATTAAAATCTTCGAATGTCAATGTAAGTATGTGTAATAGATATAATTCTGTAGAATATAGCAAAGATAGTGAAAAAAATCGGGATAGTGATGGAAAACAATATTGCCACAGGTTCACAGATAATAATGGAGCTTATAATGGAAAAGTTTAAATGGAATAATAAGAATTTGGAATAATATAAATCAGGTCAGGGCTAAAGCCTGTCTTATAAGCTATTTCTATAACTCCGCCTTTAAAGGCGGAGTTACAATAATCCGTTTCAATGGGGCTTTAGCCATGATGAACATCTTTGTGATTATTTCAAATGGAATTCAAACAATTTCTCATATAATCTGTGAATCTGTGGCATCTGTATTTTATTCGTAATTTTTAACGGCGTAATTTACACTCATGAGTTCCAAAATAAATAATAGATATGCGAATAATTCGTAATTAAAATTATCTTTGCAAACGCTATCAAATACCAATATTACTATGAATTTCCAACTTACTGAAGAGCACCTGATGATACAGAAAGCTGCTCGCGATTTTGCCAACGAAGTGCTGAAACCGGGCGTTATTGAGCGCGATGAGAACCAGAAGTTCCCTAAAGATGAGATAATGAAGCTTGGTGAGCTTGGGTTTTTGGGCATGATGGTGAGCCCGCAATATGGCGGCGGCGGCATGGATACCATATCCTATGTATTGGCAATGGAAGAAATTTCGAAGATTGACGCTTCGGTATCTGTCTGCATGTCGGTAAATAATTCGCTGGTTTGCTGGGGGCTTGAGACCTTCGGCACTGAAGCGCAAAAGCAAAAATATCTTGTTCCGCTTGCAAAGGGAGAAATTATAGGCGCCTTCTGCCTGTCGGAACCTGAAGCAGGCTCCGATGCCACTTCGCAGCGCACGACAGCAGTTCTGAAAGGAGATAAATATATACTTAACGGCACCAAAAACTGGATAACCAATGGCAACAGCGCTTCGGTTTACCTGGTTATTGCACAAAGCCATCCTGAAAAGAAGCATAAAGGTATCAATGCCTTTATAGTGGAGAAGAAATGGAAAGGGGTTACCGTTGGCAAAAAAGAAAATAAGCTCGGCATACGCGGGTCCGATACACATTCCATAATGTTTACCGATGTGGAAGTGCCTGCTGAAAACCGGATTGGTGAAGATGGCTTTGGTTTTAAATTCGCCATGCAGACACTTTCCGGCGGACGCATAGGAATCGCTTCCCAGGCATTGGGGATAGCCTCCGGCGCTTACGAACTTGCCCTTGCCTATTCAAAAGAAAGACAGGCCTTTGGCAAACCCATAAGCGAACACCAGGCTATACAATTTAAGCTTGCCGATATGGCAACCCAGATTGACGCAGCGCGCCTGCTTTGCCTGAAGGCTGCATGGCTAAAGGACCGTCATTTAGATTATACAACAGCCGGAGCCATGGCTAAAGTTTTTGCTTCGAAAGTGGCAATGGATACGACTACTGAGGCTGTACAGGTACATGGTGGTTACGGTTACGTGAAGGAATACCATGTAGAGCGTTTGATGCGCGATGCCAAGATTACCCAGATATACGAAGGCACTACCGAAGTGCAGAAAATTGTTATTTCGAGAGGAGTTCTGTCGTAATTACAGATTAATGGCTGCGAAATAATATTCACGAGTGGTATTTAACATGAAATTTTTAACCGGAATATTATTTCTTCTTTGTCTGAGTTCATGTATAAACAATGATTCGTACACTCCGAAAAGAAAGGGTTATTTCCGTATAGCATTTCCTGAAAGAAAATATTTAACCTATAGTGCTGAATGTCCTTTTACATTCAACTATCCCGCCTATGCCAGCGTGGTTAAAGATGATGAGCCTAATGCCGAACCTTGCTGGCTGAATGTGGTTTTCCCGCAATTCAGGGCTAAAATATACCTGAGCTATAAAGTAGTAGATAATAACCTGAACCAATATCTTGAGGAGACAAGGATGTTTGCCATTAAGCATGAAGTTAAAGCATCTGCCATAAATGAAAGCGCTGTAACGAACCCTGCAGAGCATGTTTACGGGCTTATTTATGATATACAGGGTAACGCTGCCTCAAATGTGCAATTTTACCTGACGGACAGCACCCGCAATTTTATTCGCGGGGCGCTTTATTTTTATTCTACCCCAAATAAAGACTCCATTGAACCGGTATTGCAGTTTATAAAGAAAGATGTATATACTATAGTACAGAGCTTCAGATGGAAGGAAGATACTTTAGCCCATATTCTTCTTAGAGGCAGTATTCCCCCTGTTGTCATGAAAAAAGATTCTCTAAAAACTTCTCATCCTTAACCATGAAGCTTAAACCCCTTTTTCTTGTAATTAGCTGCTGTATTCTGTTAACCTTTAAGGGCATGGGGCAAGACAGCATACGGACCGGTTCGTGGGTAAGCATTAATGTGCATTATGGCTTTATACTGCCTGTTTATACTTCAGGGATGGATATTCTGATTAAGGCACACGTACCTGCCATTGAGGGTGATTACCTGTTTAAGCCTGATGGCAGCCAATCATGGGAACAGGCCTACCATTGTGCCGAAACGGGTGTGGCTTTTTTTTACGCATGGCTAGGCAACCCTGCACAATTAGGTAATGAAATAGGAGTTTATCCTTTTATCAATTTCCATTTGCAGCGCAGCTACCGCGAAAGGTTCTATTTACGCACAGGCATAGGATTAGCTTATTTACCTGTAAAATTTAACCAGCAGACCAACCATAAAGATATTCTTATTGGTTCGCATATAAATACCATGATTAACCTCCGGCTTACCAATCATTATTACCTGTCCGATAAATTGCGGCTTGAAACCGGTTTTGGCATTACCCATTGTTCCAATGGTTCTTTTCAAACTCCCAACCTCGGCATAAACCTGTTGACTGTCAATACAGGGCTATCTTACTGTATTGATGGGCCAAAGACTGTAGGTATTATTGCTCACCCGGATACAGTCAAGCATAATAAAATTTCGCAGGAATTTTTTATTGCCGCCGGTGCAACTGAAATAGAGCCTCCGGGAGGTTCCCGTTATGGAGCGGCAACTTTTTCATATACAGCATACCATATTATAAACTCTAAGAATAAAATCGGTGGTGGTATAGATGTTTTTTATAATAATGCAAACCTTACCGAAATGGCTGAAGACTCTATTCATGTTACCAGCCCTGTTCAAAACATACAAGTTGGCCTTAAAGCTGCATACGAGGTAGTGATTGGAGAATTAGCCCTGCCCCTCGAAATGGGCTGCTACCTTTATACAAAAAGTACAGGGCATGGATATGAATATAACCGCATAGGAATACGGTATTATGCCACAAAACATTTTATTGCGAATATTTCATTACTTACCCATTATGCAAGCGCAGATTACGTAGAATGGGGAGTTGGATACAGGTTATAACAGCATGTTGAAACATTATAAAATAGTATTGCTTTTGTTTTGCTCTATGTGCGTATGGTCTTGCCATAAGGCACCCCTGTGCGATTGTTTTGAATCAGCCGGCTCACCCGGGGAAGAAACTGTGACAGGGCTTGATTATTTTGAACAGGTTTACGCCCAGGATGATGTAAATGTATTCATTTCTATGGGTAGTACCGAACAGGTAATTATACAGGGTGGCAGCAACCTGATACGCAATATATCGGCGACGGTGTCCAATAATGTATTAACCCTCAGGAACAATAATATTTGCGACTGGTTAAGGAGTTACAAAAAAAGTATAATCAATGTATATATTACTATGCCCAGGGTAACCTATATTACCAATGCTGGAGTAGGGAGCATTAATAGTATAGATACCATAACCACCGACACCTTCCAGGTAGCGACTTCCAATGCGGGAGATATAAACCTGAATGTACATTCGCAGGAAATAGTGGGCCACCTTTTTGGCGCCGGAGACCTCACCCTTAACGGCTACAGCCAGGAATTTGCATGCACTTTTTTTGCCGGTATAGGTTTTGCATATTGCAGCAACCTGAAAACGTCATATACATTCATATCGAATTCAAGCACCGGCGATTGTTACGTAAATGCTTCCAACCTGCTTATTGCATTTATATACCAGCGGGGTAACATTTATTACAGCGGCTCACCCACAATAGACGCAACGATAAAGGGCCCGGGACAGGTAATAAAGCAATAATCCGCCCAATATTTTACTTTCTTCATTTTATCTTCATTTAGTGCATTTATTTTTGTACACGTAATTAACTATTTTAATAAGCCGCGTTATGAAAAAACTAAGCATACTTTTAGCCGCAATGGTTCTCTTTATAGGTATTTCTTTTGCAAATCCTTCGTTAAATAAATTCCAGGAGCAGCCTAAAACTGACAAAAAAGATACCAAGAAGGACAATAAGAAGGAAGTGAAAAAAGTTCCTTCAAAGAAAAAAGCGGATAATAAAGACCATAAAACTGACAAAAAGTAAATAAAGGTACTGCCATTCATGAAAACAAAAGGCCGTCCCGCAATACTGCGGGGCGGCCTTTTTATTTGTATTTAAGCCCACCCATAATTATAAGAATTAAATTTTTCTAATATTGGATTTATAAGCAATGTTAGTCTTAACTTTGTATTAAATGAAGTGTTACCAATGAATATTTTGCTTATAGAGGATGAACCCGGGGTAGCGGCATTTATTAAAACAGGCTTAGAGGAACAGCAGCACCAGGTAACGGTTGTTTATGACGGGCTTGAGGGTGCCAGGACTGCGGCAGAGCAGGATTTTGACCTGTTGATACTGGACAGGATACTGCCCACTTATGATGGGTTGAAAGTATGCCAGTATGTTAGAAAGCAGAAAAAGGAGTTGCCTGTTTTAATGCTTACGGCCCTCGGAACAGTTCACGATAAGGTTGAAGGGCTTGAAAGCGGGGCTGACGATTACCTCACAAAACCTTTTCATTTTGAGGAGCTGCTGGCCCGGATTAATGCCCTTACAAGGAGAAAGACAATTGCCGCAGGAACTATATACAGAGTTGCTGACCTTGAAGTAGATTGTAATAAAAGAACCGTTTTCAGGGACGGAAAAGAAATTCCGCTCACGGCTAAAGAGTTTACCCTTCTTGAAATACTTATTGCCAATAAAAACAAAGTGCTTTCAAGGAGCGAGATTGCAGGAGAAGTGTGGGGAATAAATTTTGACCGGGGAACTAACCTTATAGATGTCTACATTAATTACCTCAGGGTTAAAATAGATAAGAGTTATTCAAAAAAGCTTATTCATACTGTAATTGGCAGGGGATATGTTTTGAAAGAGTGATGAGTTATGAATTATGAGTGTAATGACGTGCTCTTATTCATGATTCCTGGCTAATAATTAGTAAGGATTTTTTTTAACCGGTAACTGATAACTAATATGACTGTAAAGAACAGGTTGTCGCTGCAATTTACATTAATGTTCGCCATTTTGCTGTTTATCGTTCTGTTGGGTATATACCTGCCTGTTGAACAGAACAGGAAAGACAGTTTTTATGCCAAATTAGATGACAGGGCCTTGATAGTGGGTGAACTTTACCTGGCACAGGATAATATGTCGCCGGAGAACTTCAAAAAAGTTATTGAAAAATACCCGCAAACCTTATCGCATGAGGTTACAAGGATATACAATGACAAGTTTCAGCCCGTATTTATTAAAGAGGACACCTTGAGCTGGTCAAAAGATATTATTCAGCAGGTAATAGAAAAAAAGAAGATTCATTTCACTATAGGTGGTCAACAGGTAGCCGGATTGTATTACATTGATAATTCCGGCAATTTTGTTGTAATAGCCTCTGCCATTGATGATTCAGGCTATCAAAATATGAAAAGGCTCAGGTTAATCATGCTTTTTTCTTTCCTTGTATCATTGGTAATCACTTTTTTCCTGGGCAGAATATTTGCGACAATTGCTTTGCAACCCCTTCTGAAAATAACCAATGACCTGAAAATTATAAGGTCAACCAGCCTCGATAAGCGGCTGTCTCTTACCGATTACAAAAATGATGAAATCAACCTGTTGTCTGCTACCATAAATAACCTGCTGGAACACTTGGAACAATCTTTCCATGACCAGCAGTCTTTTATTGCGAATGCTTCTCATGAACTCAGAACCCCTTTAACTAAAATACTTGGCAATGCCGAAATTACCCTGAAAAATGACCGTGAAAAAGAAGAGTATAAAAACACCATACAAAATATCATAAAAGAAGTTGAAAAACTGGATGCCTTAATAAACAGCCTGCTTGAACTTGGCCAGGCAAGCATTGACTCTTCTGAATTACAAAAAATACAATTAGACGAACTTTTGTGGGAGGTGGTAGATGAGTGGGGTAATAAACCCGGATTAGTTAATGTAAATTACAATCTGCCTGAAAATCCTGAAAAATATACCATTCAGGGAAACAGGCGTTTATTGTTTATTGCGATAAGTAATATTTTGAAAAATGCGATTAAATTTTCGGGCGATAAGGAAGTTCTGTGTAACATGTATTGCAATGAAAATGGGGTATATATTACTATAAAAGACTCCGGTATAGGAATAGAGCCGAGAGAATTACAGCACATATTTCAGCCATTTTACCGTGCTTCTAACGCTTTTGGATACCCGGGTTCAGGTGTAGGGCTTTCCCTGGCTGAAAAAATCATCAGGCTGCATAACGGCAAAATCGAAGTTACATCTAAAATAAATGACGGAACCACTTTTAGCATATTATTCAGACAATGAGCTGGTTATGCTTAAGAAAAAGTAAACTCATTTGCAGAAATTAACATATTTTAACGCTATTCTAACTACATTCTAATCTTATTCTAATTTTTCAACCCATGAATGAGGTTATTTTTGTATAGTCAAAAAAATTAAGCTTTTGTGGTATTATTCAAGAATAGAGCAAGAAGTTTTTCACGGATAGCTATACGCTATAGACTAATAGCTGTTGGCTTTTTATTTTCTTTCCACTTTATCATTGCTCAAAATAGCCTTACATTAACGCAGGATACCGTTTACCTGAATATACCCGATGCTGAGCAAAGGTTTGTAAGCAAAAATCTTACCCTGCTTATAAATAAATATAATGTAGATATTGCCAAAGCTAATTACCTTCAGGCCAAGCTATGGTATAACCCGAACCTTACTTATGGCCAGACTCTTTACAACGAGGATAGTAAGAAGCTTTTTGATAATAACTACCCTGCCGAAAGCGAAGTTGACCGTACATTCCAGTTGCAGCAATTGCTGACCATTGGCGGCAGGCACAGCGCTACAGCCAAACTGGCTAAAGTAGGCATTACTCAAAGCGAGTTTCAACTGGCAGATTTATTAAGAAGCCTGAAATACCAGATGTACACGGATATTTCAGATTTATATAATAACCAGAGCCTTGTAAAAATGTATGTCGGCGAGGAAGCAAGAATCGGCCACTTGCTGGAAAGTACTGAAGCTCTTTATAAAGCCGGTAATGCATCCGGAAACGATGTCATACGCCTCCAGGCCCAGTTGCAGGATATAGTGGCACAGGAAATTACAAGCAGGCAAGCAATTTCAGGCGATGAACAGGATTTAGGGATTCTGCTCGCCTATAAAGGCAATACTTATATAGTGGTAAAAGAACTGGGAATTCCGGCAGGTGAAATACCACCATACCTGTCCATATTAGACAGCGCAAAAAATAACCGCCCCGACCTGAAGCTTGCCTATGCAGGCATTCAATACAGCGAACAGAATCTTAAGTTGCAGCATGCCACTTCGGTTCCCGACCTTACCCTGGGAGTGGCAAATATAGGGGCAGGCTCTGTTATACCTGACTACTGGGGAATTACGGCAAACATTGATTTGCCCGTTTTCAACCGCAACCAATGGAATACTGCTGCCGCCAGGGAAGAAAAGGAACAGGCCGAACTAAATGACAGCCTTGCTTTATATTCCGTGATGAACCAGGTTACATCGGCATATACCAATCTTTATCGCATTAATAGCCAATATTCAAAAATTGACCCGCATTATGAAAGCGACCTTGAGGAAATGATGAACAATGCCATATCTAATTATGACAAGCATTATATTAATCTTCTTGACTTGCTAAGCCAGATTGGCACCTACATTGATGGAAAAACAAATCTTATTAATATGAAAGTGCAATATTTTAATGCCATTCATTCAATTAACTATACAACCGGAATTGATATAATTAAATAGCCATGCTGAACAAAATATTTTTATTATTACTAATTGCCGCATTTTTTATTGCCGGATGCAAGAGGGTTGAGCAAAGTTCCGCTGAACAGGCAGTTGATTCAAATTCAGTGGAATTAAATTCCATTCAAATGAAGCAAATTACGGTAGATACTGTAAAGATCAGCGAAGAAAGAACAGACCTTGTGTTGAGCGGTAAAGTATCATTTGACATGGATTACCTGTCGCCTGTTTACAGTTTTGTAAGCGGCAATGTGTTAAAGGTAAATGTTTCACAGGGTGATTATGTAACAAAAGGCCAGGCTTTGGCTGTACTGAAAAGCGCAGACGTAAGCAACTACGAAGGGCAATATGCCGTGGCAAAGGGCCAGTTAAAAACAGCGCAAAGGAACCTGGATATTGCCAATGAATTGTTTAAAACCAAGGTCTATTCGGATAAAGATGTAATGCAGGCGCAAAATGATTATAAAGCGGCTGTGGCAAACCTTCAGACTGTTGAGACATATCTGAAGACCTATAAGGTTTCAGGTGGCGATACTAATGCCACCTATATCATCACCTCTCCCATTGACGGGTATGTGGTATCAAAATCGGTTAACGAGGGAATGAATATACGCCCGGATAACACGACTCCTTTATTTACAGTTTCATTTCTAAAAACAGTTTGGGTTCAGGCAAACGTTTACGAAAATGATATTCCGCAAATAGCTGTGGGCGATTCTGCCGATATAACTACTGTGGCATATCCTGACAAGAAACTGAAAGGAACAATTTCGAAAATCGCGAACATGCTCGATTCTTCTGCCAGCACCATGCAGGCCAGGATAGTGCTGGATAATTCAAACGGACTTTTAAAATCAGGGATGTTTGCAACTGTTATTGTGCATCTTGATAAACATAAAAAAGCGATTGCGATTCCAAAAGAAGCTTTGGTTTTTTATGATAACGATTATTACGTAATGGTGTCAAAAGGCAACAATAAATTTGAGAAACGTATGGTTTCGGTTGAAGGTACAAACGAATCAGTAGCATACGTTACCAAAGGGTTACAACCCAATGAGGTAGTAGTTTGTAAAAACAGCCTTTATGTTTATGGCCAATAAACATTGTCAGGATGAATAAGATTGTAAAAAATATAGTTGCTTTCTCGCTGAAGAATAAAATATTTATTCTTTTCGCTACAATTGTTGTTGGAATAATTGGCGCTATATCTTATAGTAAAACTCCCATTGAGGCATACCCTGATATTACCAATACTCAAATTATTATCATTACCCAGTGGCAAGGAAGGGGAGCCCAGGAAGTTGAAAGACAGGTAACAATACCCATTGAACTTGCAATGAATTCGGTGCAGGAAAAGACTTCCATACATTCCACTACAATGTTTGGACTGTCACAGATTACTATTATATTTAACGATGGAGTAGATGATTATCATGCCCGTGCACAGGTAATGAATTTATTGGGCAATGTTCAACTGCCCAACGGAGTGCAGCCTGAAGTTGAACCGCCTTACGGGCCGACAGATGAAATATACAGGTTTACCGTGCAAAGCAAAACAAAATCGGCTCTTGAATTAAAGACTATTGAAAATTGGATAATAGAGCGTAACCTGCACTCTGTTGAAGGAGTTGCCGATGTTAATACTTATGGCGGGCCTACCAAAGATTATGAAATTGATGTAAACCCGAATTTACTTCGCAAATACAATATAACTGCGTTGGATGTATATAATGCTGTATCAAACAGCAATATTAATGCCGGGGGTGATGTAATTGAGCAGGGTGAAGTGTCCTTCGTGGTACGTGGTATAGGGCTACTCAACAATATTGATGAAATTAAAAACGTCATCATAAAAAATATGAACGGGGTACCCTTACTGGTTAAAAACGTGGCAGATGTAAAAGTGAATTTTATGCCGCGGCTTGGCAGGGTAGGCATGGATACTGCCAATGATGTAGTGGAGGGGGTAGTGGTAATGCGCAAGGGCCGAAATCCCCAGGAAGTGCTGAAATCAGTGCGGGCAAAAATTGATGAACTGAATAACTCTATTCTTCCTGCCGAAGTTAAAATTGTTCCCTTTTATGACAGGAATACACTTATTACCTACTGTACAGATACCGTTTTACACAATCTTGTTGAAGGGATTTTCCTTGTAATTGCCCTTGTATTTCTGTTTATGGCAGACTGGAGGGCTACTCTGATAGTTGCAATTATTATACCTCTATCATTATTGTTTGCATTTATATGCATGCTGATAAAAGGGATGCCCGTAAACCTGCTTTCTCTGGGTGCAGTTGATTTTGGAATAATAATTGACGGTTCGGTGGTTTTGGTGGAGGGGTGTTTCGTTGTTTTTGACAGAAAATATAAAGAATTGGGCAAGGAGAAATTCAACCGGCGGGCAAAAATGGGGTGGATAAAAAATACTACCATGGATATGGGCAAGGCTATCTTGTTTGCCAAGCTCATAATTGTTACTGCCTTAATTCCTATATTTTCTTTTGAAAATGTAGAAGGGAAAATTTTCTCTCCGCTTGCCTATACACTTGGGTTTGCATTAATTGGCGCACTTATTTTTACATTAACCCTTGTTCCGGTTCTTATACACATGTTACTTAATAAGAACGTTTATGAAAAACACAATCCTATTGTTACCGACCTTGAAAAAGGCTATATGAAGCTTTTTAATTATACCTTCAAACATAAACGCACAAGTCTCACCCTGGCGATATTACTGCTGGGCGGAAGTTTATATATTTCGACATTCCTGGGCTCAGAATTTTTACCCCATCTGGATGAGGGAGCACTTTGGGTAAAGGCGCAAACCCCATTAGGAGTGGCCCTTTCCAATTCTTCTGTACTTGCCGACAGCATGCGGAAAGAATTAAAAAGTTTTCCTGAAGTCAAGACAGTGGTTTCACAAACAGGAAGGCCTGATGATGGTTCTGACCCGGAAGCTTTTTCCGATATTCAATGCGACGTAATTTTATTTCCAAAAGAGGAGTGGAAGCGGAAAATCAGCAAAGACTCCCTGATAGATGAAATGAACGCATTATTGGTTAGTAAACATGAGGGGGTTGTTTTTAATTTTTCCCAACCTATACGCGATAATGTAGAGCAGGCAGTTTCAGGTATGAATGCTGCTTTGGGATGCCAGATTTCCGGGACAGATTTTGCCGTTTTGAATGAAAAAGCAAAACAGATATTTGATACTCTTACAAATATTAGAGGAATTGAAGATTTAGGGGTATTGAAAAATCTTGGACAACCCGAACTTGATATTGACCTGGAGCAGGATAAAATGGGATTATATGGTGTGAGTACAGCCAATGCCAATGCTGTGGTGCAGATGGCAATTGGCGGACAGGCCGCCACACAGGTATTTGAGGGAGAAAGATTATTCGACCTGAGGGTTCGTTATTCTCCTGAATTCAGGCATACACCGGAAGAATTGGGTAACCTTATGGTTCCAACGTTGAACGGAGGAGAAGTACCGCTGAAACTAATTTCCACCATTACGCAAAAAACTGGCATCAGCTCAATATACCGGGCCAACAACCAGCGCGTAATTGCAGTTAAGTTCTCCGTTCGCGACAGGGATATGGGAGGGGCCATTGCCGAAGCGCAAAGGAGAACCCAAAATGTTAAAGTGCCCAAGGGCTATAAGATAGACTGGATTGGAGAGTTTGAAAGCCAGGTAAGGGCTGTAAAAAGGCTTAAACAGGTAGTACCTATCAGCCTGCTATTAATTTTTATAATCTTGTTTATGACTTTTGGGAATTTAAGGGACTCTACTATAATTTTATTGAATGTTCCCTTTGCACTGATTGGCGGCATTTTTGCCCTTTTATTTACAAACACCAATTTCAGTATATCGGCAGGTATAGGGTTTATTGCTCTTTTCGGGGTTTGCATACAGAACGGTGTTATACTTATAGTGCAATTTAAGCGGAATTTGCAGCAAAAGCAAAACCTGTTGGAGTCGGTTGTAAACGGGGTCAGGGAAAGAGTACGCCCTGTGGTAATGACGGCATTGATTGATATGGTAGGATTATTTCCGGCAGCAATAAGCACCGGCATTGGTTCAGAAGCGCAAAAACCTCTTGCAATAGTGATGATTGGAGGGTTGGTTTCGGCAACCGTTCTCGTGCTATTGATTCTTCCGGTTATATTCTATATGGTATATTCTCCAAGGCATCCTCATCCGGTTAATGAGAGTATTTAAGATAGTTCATTTTCCATGCTGAACTTTAAGTCGTGAATTAATAAGTATATTTGCGGGTATCTTTTGAATAGAATTGAAGAATTCAAAACTAAAAACTCATTTAATGAGGGGTACCATTTTAATGGCATTATCTGTTTTATTGCTGGCAAACATTTGTGTTGCCCAGGCCGATGCGGACGATGGCAAGAAATATACTTTTGGTTATGATTATGGCATTAGCCTGCCTGTTGGTGATTATGCCGGTACAAGCACATCTAAATTTCCGCTTAAAACAGGGACAGGGCAAGATACTGCGCAATTAAGCGGCTATGCTAAAACAGGGTTCCACTATGATATGTATTTTGCCTATAAGATAATACCCTATGTCAGTCTTATGCTTGCCGTATATGGAGACCAGAGCAACTATAATATAAATACCTTGAATTCACAGTACAAAGTATTAAATCCGAATTCAATTGCAATTATTACTACCGGCGATAACTATTATGCTGTGCAATACCTTTTAGGGCCTTATGTAAATATACCTGTAAACGAAATTTTTGTCATAGAAGTTAAAGCGCTTGCCGGCCTTACTACGTGCAATTATCCATCTTTAGATTATATAGGAGCCGGACAAACAACATTGTATTCATTTACCAAAGGCAGCGGATTTGGCTATACTTTTGGGGCCGGCGCTAAACTGGAGGTGGCTGATGGATTATATTTGCACCTGAATTTTAATTATGCCGGTTCTGATATCACCTATTCAAGTTCAAGTATAGCAGTTTTTTCCGGCAATAACTATTCTTCAACAACCAATAGCACAGCTAAAACAATGGGATTGGGAATATTTCAGATTACGGGCGGTGTATCTATGGGATTCTAAGGAGACCGGGTGGCATAGTTGTGAAGATTATCTGTAGGATTTGCCGGAAAATGGCTGACCTATTTAAAACTTTGTATCTTTGCAAAGATGAGGAAAGAATACTTTTTTTTCAGTATCTTTTTATCTGTTATCTTGCTGCCTTATAAAGGCAAAGCTCAATATTTCTATAATCGTTCAGGTGCCCACAACGAATGGGTATTTGGCGTAGGCCCCTCTCAGTTTTTAGGCGATGTGGGTGGTTCATCCAATATAGGAACGCACTTCCTCGAAGATTTTAATTACCAGGCCATACGTTACGGCGGCTTTGTGGGCTACCGTGATTATCTTAATTCCGAATTCGCAGTGAGAGGTACCTTTACCGCAGCCATGGTATCGGGCAATGATGATTATCCCGGGGTCAATGCTGTAAGGCATAACCGGAACCTCAATTTCCGTTCACCGATAATGGAATTATCCGTTCAGGCAGAATATTATTTTTACCAAAGCAGCCACATAGGTCACCGTTACCATATAAAACATGCCAAAGGTTTTAAGCGCTTTAACATAGACGGGTATGTTTTTGCAGGCTTAGGGGGATTCTTTTTTAACCCCC
>JBKQUY010000092.1:0-57738 GCA_052325425.1 Bacteroidia bacterium
TCAATACTATGTCAAAGAACTTTACGATGGAACGCTGATGGCGCTGGTTGCTTATGATAAAAAATGATTTTGAAATCCTGGTTCATCATAATTATCTGTGTCATCTGCGTTCCATTCACACTGCAAAGATAAACAAAATATTTAAAATAAAAGCACAAAATGTTTATTTTTAATCAAGAACCAGGAAAAATCTAGGGGTAAGGAATATGGAGTACATTATGCGTTAACCAAATCGCAAAGCTGTGAGACAGGAATAGTTCCCACAAAGCAATTAAACCCGACATAGGTAATAGATACGCCTTCCCCCTGTGGGGAAGGATGGGATAGGGCAGCGCACCCGCCTTATCTTTTATCTTTTCCAGGCGGAAAAGACATTTCTTTTTCTATACAACAACTTATTTGCTTTTTTTATTACCTAAACCTATATGGGAGACAGGCAAAGGTGCCCCATAAAGCAATTAAATCCGACATAAGCAACAGATACGCCTCTCCCTCCAGGGAGAGGAATGGGTAAGGGCAGCAGAAAGGCAAAGGTGCCCCACAAAGCAATTAAATCCGACATAGGCACAGATACGCCTTCCCCTTGTGGGGAAGGAAGGGATAGGGCAAAAAAAACCCTGACGTTTACCGTCAGGGTTCTCTTAATTTATCAAACAATCCAAAACTCTATTTATCCCAGAAAATCTGAGGTGTCCATAAGGTTTCACCTTGAGGAGCACTTGAATTTTCAGTAATTTCACTATTAGGCAGAACCATACGGCGCGGAATAGCATCGCCGGCTGTAACTGGCTGAAGCGCAGGAGCGCCTGTACGACGCCATGTTACCCATGATTCCGGATTCATAAACAGCGCTATCCACTCCTGTTTACCCAAAGTGTATTCAGCTCCGGCTATTGAAACAGGCAGCGGGTTTGCTATAACATAGGCTGTTGCCGCAGCCGATATACCCAGCTTAGTAAAATTATCATTAATTGCATTGGCATAACAAATTGAAGCTGCTGCAACTGTTCCTGTATTGGCGCCCTTCAGTGTCGCTTCCGCTTCAATAAAGTCAAGTTCCTCTTTGGTAATAAACTCTACCGGTGAGGTAGAATTACCATAGTATGTAGTTGCATCCATTCCAACTATTGGGCTCGTAATTGCTTCAGCAGCGCCGGCTGTATCAAAATAAACAGTGATGCGCGGGTCAGTAAGTGCAGTCATCGTATCAAAAAGTGTGCAGTGAAAGCCTGCGTTTGTCACATAAGTGATATCGCCCCAGGCTGTATTATATTGGTTTACAGGGCTGCTGTTAGGAGGCCCCGGGAAAACAACCTGTGCAGTCGTGAAGCCCTCAGTCAACGCACTGTCGGCAGCAGCATAGGCATTGATTGCCAAGGCGGCGTTAATTTTGGTTTGATGTATATAAATACGGGCCTTAATAGCATTGGCAAAAGCAATCCAACTGGCTGCATTACCACCGTAAATTACATCATCCGTTGTCGGCACCAATCCACCTGGGCTTAATTTCAGGTCAGAAATACCCGTATTGAGCAAGGTAATGATATTGCCGTAAAGAGTCGCGTCGGCATCATAAGTCGGTTCAATGTCGGCTGACCCTTTAAAAGCCTGAGAATAAGGCACATTACCCCAGAAATCAACGGTAACCTGCAGGGAATAAGCCATTAATATATTGGCTATTCCGGCATACTCGTTATACCCATTGCTGGTCGCCATATTTAAAAGTGCATAATCATTGTTCATTACGCTGGAATACATATTATCCCAAAGGGCTTCCGGAAGATTTGAACCGGTAATGTCATACGTATAAAACGCTGTGGCTTCACGGTTCCAGCCATAACCTTGCTGGGTAAAGCAACCAGCATATTCCCACGCATTACCCCCCTGGGCATAAGCAAGCGACACTTCAATTCCCGGCAACAGGGTCTTGGGTGGCACCACTGTCGGTTGGTTGGGATTGTTATTCACTTTGGTATAAAAATCTTTACTGCACGATGTTGCAAACAACAACATAGCTGTAACTGCTATTGCTGAAACAAATATTTTATTGGTTTTCATTGTTCTGTTTTTTTTAAGGTTAGTGATTATAGACCAACATTTAAACGTACACCATAACTCTTCGTGCCCGGGTTATTAAACCAATCTTCGCCTTGCGCGTTGGCAGGGCCTGCAAAACTTGTTTCCGGGTCAACACCAGGGTACTTTGTCCACAAAATCGGGTTGTTGGCAAACACGGTAAGCGCAATTTTGGTGAAATGTATCTTTCTGCAAACATTGGCCGGAAGAGAATATGACAAATTTATCTGGCTGATACGAACATAGCCTGCAGGATAAATATTAGGTGTTGTCAATCCATTATAAATACTGGTCAGGTTACGGTAGTAGTAGTAGCCATAAGTAGCGGTTTCACCTGCAGCCGGGGCTGATGCGTCGGTAGTAAGCGAGCCATCGGCGTTAACGTGTCCCCAAACAGCGCCTGAAGGTACCTGGTAAGGTGCACCGCGGTAAGTATTGTTGCTGGTAGAACCATTAACACCATTTACGCCATTGCCTCCGACGTAGTTTTGGGCAGTATAGCCATAAGTACCATAATATTCCATTGCTCCTATAGTACCATCCCACATGTAACCGCCTTCACGGATACTCATAACAGCTCCAAGAGTTATGGCTCCGGAGTGATTAGTTTTATAAGTGAACGATGTGGTTACACCGCCAATCCAGTCAGGTTGCGTACTGGCCAGCGGTTTAGGCGCAGCGCTTGTATTTGCCATAGGCAAGCCGTAATTTGGACCGGGTTGGTCATCTAATACAAGTCCCTGGTTAGGATTTGCCGGGTTATAATTGCCGACGCGGTAATAGTCGGTACCATATATCTGGCTCATGGAATAACCGGGAGCATCAACCAATGTACCCAATGCATCAAGGTAGATATTCTTTATTGTATCTTTTCCTACCTGCGCAAGTTTTACAACATCGTTTACGTTTTTACTCCAGTTAATACCTAAATCCCATTGAAAGCTCCTGGTCTTTACCGGGGTTGTATTTATTGTAATCTCAACACCTTTGTTGGTAACTTCACCAGCGTTAAGCTCTTCTGAACCATAACCGCTTGAATAAGGAACAGGAACGCTTAATATTTCATTCGTTGTTGTTTCATTATAGTAGGTACCACTAAAGCTGATCCGGTTCTGCAAAAAGGCAAGGTCAAGTCCCACTTCTGTAGAAGCAGTGTTCTGTGGCAAAAGGCCGAGGTTACCCATGGCTGTCGAAGTAGCAAAACCCGGTATTCCGTTGTATGGGAAAGTAATACCCGTAGTGTATCCGTCAGCTATACTGGCAGTACGGTAAGGCGTTGTCAACGACTGTACCGGTGCATCCTGTCCTACGTTGGCATACGACAAACGCAATTTTCCATAAGGCAGTATTTTATTGGTAGCCATATGAAAAGTTTCTGTAAATACCCATCCAAGGTCAACGGAAGGATAGAAGAAATTATCGTTATTGGCAGCCAGGGTTGATGTTGTTTCATCCCTGCCGGTGACAGTAAGGAATAACTGGCTGGCATAACCCAATACAGCCTGTCCGTACCATGCGGAACGGCGGTATGGATATTCACCCTCCTGTGTGCCAACAAACGATGTAGAGTTTGCAAGGTTAGGGAAAGCGGGCAAAGTTAATCCTGTTCCCGATGCCAAACGGTCATCGGTTGTCTGGTTATAATAATTCTGTCCCAACATTACATCAAGGTTAAACTTATCACTAAGTTTCTTGTTCATATTAAGAATCAGGTCAGAATTCAAAATAGTATTTATAAAGTCGGCAACATACACTGTTCCGCCTTCATAATTAAGGCTGTTTGACAAAGGATTCTGATACCCCTTATCGTCCTGAACATAGGCATCACCACCTACACGATATGTTAATGTAAGCCAGTCGGTAATGTTATAATCTAACTGGGCATTACCCAATACACGGTTAAGAGTAGATGTCAGAGTGTTTTCATTAACAGTCCAATATGGGTTGTCATAACCCGGAGTTCCTCCCCTGTAGTCTCTTTCAGAGTCGCTGGGCAACATATAAGTAGATGTAATATTAGCGGCATTCTTTCCATTACCGTTTGAGTTATCAAAGGTCGGAGGAGTGCGTTCCAGGAACATAACGCCTGAAGTGTTATTACCCTGTTGAACTTTATCATTTACAGAATTAATATAATTTACGCCTGCTGAAACCTTTAATCTTTTGCTGAGCGCTGTCTGTCCGTTTATATTAATATTTGTCTTTGTATAAGAACTGAGCGGTATTACACCGGTCTGGTAAAGATTGCCAAGGGCCACCCTGAAACCGGACTTATCATTACCACCGGTAAATGATATATTGTTATCAGTAGCAACCCCAGTCTGGAAAAAATCATAAGGATTATAAGCTATACCTGTCCCTGTAGCTCCCGGCGCACCACTCGGTGCAAGAGTACCGTGAGAATCATATGGTGTTGCCGGACCATAAAATGACAAAGTATTTATAGCAGGGCCCCAGGAGTTACGTTCGCCCGAAGTAGGCCCGGAATAAACCGGAACGCCATGCTGTGTTCCGATAGTACCTGTATCACCCTGTGCATATTGCTGTTGATACGCCGGCAATTGATTCACAGTACTAAAGGTAAGGGATGAGTTAAATTCAATACCGAGGCTTCCGTCGCCATTCTTATGGCCTTTTTTAGTTGTAATAATAAGGGCGCCGTTGGCGGCAGAAATACCATATAATGCTGTTGCGGCAGGGCCTTTAAGTACAGTAACTGATTCAATGTCGCTGGGGTTAATATCCAAGCCGCGGTTGGTAGGCTGTGTTCCGCCATTCAACGCTCCACCTGCTCCGCCCGCTCCAAATCCTAAATAGGTAGGGTCGAAGTTATTAATTGAGTTATCTACTGGAATACCATCCACTACAATAAGAGGTTGGTTATTGCCGGTAAGCGATGTAGGGCCGCGGAGGTTAATATATGTACCTGCCCCTGGGTCACCAGCGCTGTTAATTACCTGCAAACCTGAAACCTTTGCATCCAGCTCATCCATCATATTGCTGGTACCTGTTTGGTTTAACTGGTCACTACCCACAACCTGCGTGGCATAGCCCAATTGCTTTTTCTCCTGTGAAATACCTACAGCAGAAACAACTACCTCATCGAGCCCGAGAGCGTCAGATGTCATGGTAATGCTCATGTTGTCAGAAATGGCTACTTCCTGGGTTTTCATTCCAGGGTAACTTAATGTAAGAGTTTTTTCTTTTTGGTCAACCGTTAAGGTAAACTTTCCGGCCGTATCGGTGTACGTGCCAATAGTTGTTCCTTTTACCACTACCGCTAAAAAAGGCAGGGGCTTTCCAGATTGATCTTTTACTGTGCCGCTAATGACATGGTCTTGCGCAAACAATGAGTTGCACATTGCCATTCCAATAAGCACAAATGCCAGGCGTACGATTTGTTTCATAGGACTATCTGTTTTGGTTAGGGATTAAATTAATGCGGGCAAATGTATATTTATTTATTTACCCAATGATAACACTGTATCAATTTTTCGCAGCAATATTACTCAAATTACAATATATTTAATTGACTATCAATAATATACAATATCAACAAATATGTTAAAATATTGTTAATATCGCTGTAAAAAGGCAGTTTATCTTACATAATATCAGAATGGACATTAAAAAATTTGATGATAGTAATATGGAACACTGATGACGCTGATTGTTTAAGATATAAATGACTTCATCTTTGTTAATCATAATTATCGGCGTCATCAGCGTTCCATAAGTTAAATGTTGTTAAATTAATTTTTAATTAAAATGGTATTTTTACTTTTAACGCATTAAATCAAATAAATCAGATGAAAAAAACTACCTTATTACTTGCCGGCCTCGCTTTGGCAGCGGTAAGCGCAACGGCACAAACGGCCGATGAAATTATCAATAAATATGCTGACGCTGTTGGCGGAAGGAAAAAACTCGAAGGCATTAAAAACCTTTATATGGAAGGTAGTGTTGATGCCCAGGGGCAGAAAATTCCTATGAAACTATGGTTTGTCATAAAGAAAAGCATGCGCCAGGAAATTATTTTTAATGGCATGACCCAGTATACTATTGTAAGAAATGATTCGGGCTGGGTGTTTAGCCCGTTCCAGGGCCAGACAAAGGCAGAACCCATGACAGCGGAAGATGTTAAAAGCCAGCAGCCCGATTTGGATGCTCCGGGGCTTGACCTGATTGATTATAAAGAAAGAGGATATAAAGTAACCATGCAGGGAAAAGATAACATTGATGGAACTGACGTATATAAAATAGAGGAGCAAATAAGCGACAGTAATGTTCAGACCTATTATATTGACCCGGACTCATATTATGTTATCCGCGTTCATGTTAAAAAAACTGTCAATGGCAAGGTAGAAGAAGTGAATGAAGATTTCAGCGATTACCAGAAAACCCCGGAGGGTTTTGTATTTCCCATGACACAAAATATTGGCAGCGACGACGACCAGGGAGGCGGAGGAGGCACTATGAAGTTTACCGTTATTAAGGTTAATACCGAAATTGACCCTAAATTATTCAGCCCGGCGAAATGAGTGAAAAGCGGAAAGTGAAAAGTAAAAAATTGAAACTGTATTCAACTGTTGTAGCCTTTTTCCGTTCAATATTCAATTCTCGGCTTTCAATTCTCAACTTTCAATTTATCGCCGTAATTGTGTGCACATCATTTGTTGTGCCTTCCAAACATGCCGGAGATAAGCATACAGCCGATGAAATAATAAACGATTACGTAACCGCCATGGGCGGCGCCGAAAAACTTGCTTCCATTAATAATGTATATATGGAAGGTGAAATAAACTCAAACGGAACCATAAGAACAACCAAAAAGTGGATAGTGAACAAGAAAGCAATCCGCACTGAAACCACTTTTAACGGCATTACTTCTTATGTAATTGTAAGGCAAGATTCAGGATGGAGCTATATGCCCAACCGGGGACGGAAAATACCTGAACCGCTTACTGCCATATCTGTAGCGGCAAGCCAGCCCAACCTCGATATTGAAGGAACCCTGGTAAATTATAAGGCTAAAGGATATACAGTTACTTATGAGGGAACTGATGAAATTGAAGGTACTGACGCCTATAAATTGGAAGAAAAAATTAACGACAGCCTTATGTGTACCTTTTATATTGACCCTGATTCACACTTTATTATGCGCATACGGACAAAATCAACTATGGGTGGCAGGGTAAGTATTTCATCAAGCGACTTAAGCGATTACAATAGAACTGCCGACGGGTATATATTCCCTATGCAAACAGGATACATTAAATACACCCTGGTAAAAGTAAACACCGAGATGAACGAAAATCTGTTTAAACCAATAAAGTAAGTGAATAGCTAAAAGTGAAAAATTAAAAGTGATTAAAGAGAATCCATTAAAAATATAACGAACCAATATTAATAATTGTTTTCAACCGTAAAAACATCAAAACAATGAACAAGAACTTTTCACTATTCAAATTTAGTTTTTCACTTTTAGTTTTTAGCTTTTCACTTTTCACTCTTAATGCCCAGCAAATAAACTCCTACACCTTTAGCGCCATGCCGGCACGCTGGCTCGGCCCGGGTACCATGAGCGGACGTATTACAGCCATTGACGGCTATGAAAAAGATGGTAAAACCATATATGTAGGAACTGCCGGAGGCGGTGTCTGGAAAACAACCAATGCCGGGGCATCGTTTAAACCCATATTCGATAAATATTGCCAGAGCATAGGCGCCATTGCCATTGACCAGAAAGATGTGAATACCGTTTATGTCGGTACCGGTGAAAGCAATATGCGCAACAGCGTTAGTTATGGCGACGGACTTTATAAATCTACCGATGGTGGCGACAACTGGCAGAAAATAGGGCTCGACAGTACTGAGCATATCAGTAAAATATTAATTGACCCTACCAACGATAAGATAATTTACGTGGCCGCTCCCGGCCCGCTCTGGTGCGACAGCAAAAGCCGCGGCCTTTATAAAAGCACAGACGGCGGACAGACATGGGACAAAATATTATACATAAACGAAAAAACAGGTTGCGCCGATATAGTAATGAACCCGCAAAACCCCGATGAGCTGATAGCGACAACATGGGAGTTTCGCCGTTTCCCTTATGCGTTTAATTCCGGTGGGCCCGGCAGCGCCATGTACAAAAGTACCGATGGAGGCAACCATTGGAAAAAGATACCCAATAAATTTTTCGCCCACGATGTTTCTGAAGTATCTAAAGATGGAGTTACCAAAAAGAAAGTTGACAGCACTTTAGGGCGCATTGCCATGGCTTTGTCTCCATCAAATCCAAGCCATTTACTGGCCATTGTTGAAGCCAAGGAAACCAAACTGTTTGTAAGCTATGACGGAGGCGACAGTTGGACTAAAGAAGCCTCAACATCAAATGTTGAAGCGCGCCCGTTTTATTTCAGCACCCTCGCCTTCGACCCTAAAGACGATAAACGCGTTTACCGTCCCGCTTTTGTGCTGTCATACAGCGATGACGGAGGCCGTTCATTTACCGATGCAAGTAATGAAGGTGGCTGGCTGCACAGCGACCATCACGCCATCTGGATTAACCCGTTATATACCAACCAGGTATGGCTGGGAACCGATGGCGGAGTTTTCCTCAGCAACGACAGGGGCATAACATGGACCTTTATACAAAATCTGCCTGTCGGGCAATTTTACCATGTACAATATGATACGAAAGAACCCTATAATGTATATGGGGGATTACAGGATAACGGAACATGGGTAGGCCCGTCGCAGTGGTACGGAGGTATCAGCAATGGCGACTGGCGCGCGCTTTACGGCGGCGATGGCTTTTGGGCGCAACCGGACCCTACCGATTCTTTCCGCAGCGTATATGCCGAAGCACAGGGCGGCGAGGCAGGAAGAGTGGATACCAAAACAGGCTTAAGCATTAATATTCAACCTACTCAGACTGAGAAAGAAGAAAAACTTCGCTGGAACTGGAACAGCCCGATTTATTTAGGGGCTGCCAACCCGCACAACTTATATATGTCGTGCCAGTATTTATATAAATCTACCAACCAGGGACATACCTGGACGCGCATATCGCCTGACCTTACCACCAACGACAAAAGCAAGCAAAAGCAGGAAGAATCGGGCGGGTTAAGCGCCGATAATACTGCGGCTGAAAACTACTGCACTATATTTACGGTAGCTGAAAGCCCGCTTGATGAGAATTATATCTACGCAGGTACCGATGATGGTAATTTGCAGATTACTACAGATGCAGGTAAAAAATGGACCAATGTTGCTGAAAATATCTGGAAATGCGGAATACCGAAACACGCGTGGGTAAGCAGCATCGAACCTTCCCGTTTTGATAAAAATACACTTTACGCCACCTTTGAAAACCACATGTTCGGCGATTTTAAAACCTATCTTGCCAAATCCACCGACCTTGGCAAAACATGGAAAAGGATGGAGAGCGATGAATTTACGGGCTTTGCACATAAAATAAAAGAAGACCTTGTAAATAAAGATTTAATGTTCCTCGGCACTGATCGCGGTTTGTTCTGCACCATTGACGGAGGTGCCACATGGTTCCGCATGAAAAATCACATACCCGATTATTGCCTGGTGCACGACATTCAGATTCAGCCTAAAACAAATGACCTTATTCTTGGCACGCATGGGCGGGGCATTATGATAGTGGATGACATCACACCCATTCGCAACATGACGAAAGATATAGCCTCAAAGGATGTTTACCTGTTCCCCATGAAGCCTATAAAACTCACCTTCGGGAATTATGAGGGTGGTTTCCCTGAACATGACGGATGGGTATCTGAAAATGCCGACCAGGTGCCACCTATACAATATTACCTGAAAAGCCGGGTAATGTCAAGCGATGTTACCGTTAAAATTTATGATTCATCAGGTAAGCTGGTTAAAGAAATCCCCGGGGAGAAGCGCAAAGGACTTAACATGGTATCCTGGGACCTTCGCCTGACGCCACCCAAAACGGCCGGAGGCGGCAGTAAAGTGGATATAGGCGGTTTTATAGCGCCAATGGTTTTGCCCGGTGATTATACGGTTAAGTTGTTTATAGGCGATAAGGAATATGATGAAACTATAAAAGCCATAGCTGACCCTGCCGATAAAATGACCGATGCCGACCGCCAGGCGCAATATGATGCAGGCATTAAATGCATGAAGATGCATGAAGACCTTGCAAAATTAGTTGACCAGTTGAACGGGGTAATTGACAGCGTTAAGCAATATGTCGCCAATAATAAAGCCAATAAAAAGGCTGCCGTATTCCTTGATAGTCTTAATGCTTTTAAAGGCACGCTAATGGCGGTTAAACAAACATCCTTATTTGCCGATGAGGAACGCCTGCGTGAAAAAATAACCAAAGTTTATGAGGCAGTATGCTACCAGGATGCCCCGCCTACTAACCTGCAGTTAGAAAATGTATCACTGCTTAATGATAACCTGGGCAAAGCCGATGTTAAAAACAAAGAGCTTATGACAGACTATGCAAACAAGTGGAGAAAGATTATTGAGGGAGGAGGCTATAACAGTAATATTGGAGTACCTCCAAAATAGATTTTATTTTAAAATCATATACTGCAAGGGCATTCAGAAATGAGTGCCTTTTTTTTAAACCATTTACAGTCCCATCTATTTACTTTTATCATTTCGCCAGGCATGGCCCTTATAGCCAGGGTCATATTTGGTAAAAAATGCAATCCACATGATGCGCGACCACCGGAAAGTGACGGGAAACATTGCCCCGGCGCACCCGATAATGATAAATACCAGGGTAAGCGATGTAAAGTCCCACCAAAACAGGTTAAGCAGGTAGAGCGCCGAAACCAATAAAGTCTGCAGCCCATACGAAACATACATGGAACCGTAAAAATAGCCAACCTCACGCTCATACTTTAACCCGCATGACGCGCAACGCTTATACATTTTCAGGCCATTTTTTAAACTATAGGGGTTATTGTTTTCAAACACCCTGGCACAATGGCAGCGTGGACACCTGTTGGCAAAAGTTGCATAAAATATGTCGCCTAATCCCATAGGGCAAAATTGCAAATAAATTCAATAGCTGACAGCCATTAGCCGTAAGTGTACTGAAAGAGCATGGGTTTACAAAAATCAATAAAGCCGCTGAGATTGCATCGCAAAGCCTCGCAATGACGGAATGCCCCACCGCCACTGCGAGTCCGCCGTCCCATAAAAATATGGCGGACGTGGCAGTCTTAATAATTTCTTGCAAACTCATATTTGTCAGGTATAACTTATTCCTATCTTTATGGCCTCCGAATAATCCTGCAATGAAAAAACTATTTTACCTCATCCCTGTAACCACTGCCATACTATTATCAGCATCATGCGGCTCTTCCAGCAATGTTGCATCATCATTTGGTAAAAGAAAATATATGAAAGGCTACTATGTTGACCTGCCTTCTAAAATTGCAATTAAAAATTACGAATTTAAAATTACGAATAGTAAAGCCAATTTGAATAATATTACCCGAGATGGAAATGTAGCTGCAAAAAATAGAATTGTGCCAAAAAGCGCAATCAGTATTGATGCAGGCAATAAAACCTCAATGGCGGCAAATTCAATCCATCAATCTGCCCCATCAATGCTTAATGAATCAACTGTTAAACAGCATAAAAAACAAACACTGCGGGTAGCTTCAAAGATTGCAGTAACAGTCAATCAAAAAGAAATAAAAACTGTTTCAATAAAAGATGAAAGCCCTGAAATTAATTCAGCTTACTCCCCCGTTTCAGCAAATGAAACAACTGCCCATGGTGGCACAAGTTATGCCGCAATAATTGGCTGCGTTTTAGCTTTAGTTGGCTGCATTATGGCCATATCCCCCATAGGCGCCCTTATAACCCTATTGGTTTGCCTTGTTGCTTTGCTGATTTGCCTGCATGGGTTGCTAAGGCGCGATTATGTGATATTCGCTTACATTGGCATGTTGCTCAGCATTGCGGGTATGGCAATATGGGTACTGGATTTAATTGGTGGAAAAACTACCTTCTCTATTTTTTAATTAAACTGTCTAATAAATAGAAAGCCCTGTCCTTAATTAATGGACAGGGCTTCTTAATAATGCTAATACGAGTTTACTGAATCATCAATTTACCATCAGAAATAAATTTGCCGCTTTCAGTCATAATCCTGTAAAAATACATGCCTGTTGCTTTGCCGCTTAAATTCAGCTTTGTATTGCCAGCATTTAATACGGTGCTGTAAACTTCCTGTCCCAAATCGTTGTAAATTTTAATATAGCTGTTAGCCATAGACTGATAGCTATTGGACAATTGAACAGTAAACTCACCGTTATTCGGATTAGGAAACACTTTAGCTGAAATATTATCTGCAATAACATTAACAGAAGTAGGCAGAGAGCCGGTTACGTTCACATTATCAATATATATCGGGTCGCCATTGCCTGAACGGTCCTCGAAAGCGAACATTACATCAGCCATACCACATACGGCAGAAGGAAGGTCAATGGTATCTGTCCTCCACTGCGATTTTGTAGGTTTAAAATAGCCAACAGTATCTGTTCCGTATGAACTTTTAACAATATAAAATGCGCCTGAATCACAGCCGCAGGTAAGAGTATCGGCAGTTGCCAGTGTCATGCCTCCCTTTGAATAAGCTTGTGTCCATGTAGCGCCGCAATCAGTAGAATAATAAACATTAAGAGTATCGGTCAAAAGCCCTAAACCTGATAAGGTACCGTAAGGAGCATAAGCCACATCAAAATAAACCTTGGCACTGCTTGTTATCGGCGTAAAATTCATGGCAGGTGTATAAATTCTTTCATGGATTCCTATATCGGAAGGCAACCAGGTGAGATTGTTGAAACTCATGCTGCTTTTGCTTTTATCAAATCCGCCAGCAACTGAATTCTGTGCCCAATAAACACCATAATTCACATAACTGCCCGGGGCGCCTTGCTGAATTGTCCATCCTGCCGGAGGGAATGAAACGTTCTCAAATCCCTGCGTATAAGGAAGCGTACTGGCCGCAGGAACAACGGTAATGTAATTGGTTTTGGTTACCGTGTCACTTCCGCCCGAACTGGTTACTACTTCGGTAACATTGTATGTACCGGGAGTACTATAAGTTACAACTGGGTTTGTTGCTGTTGATGTTGCCGGGTTGCCGCCTGGGAATGACCATGACCTTGCCGTAACGGTAACAGTAGTATTGGGTGCAAGGCTTTGGTCGGTAAATGTAACCGACATGCCGGCGCAGCCTACCTGCTGGGTTGCCTCAAAACGGGCAACTGCCATTGGCGGTTCAATACCGGTTAATGTTTGCATACCGGAAGAAAAATCCAATCCTGTACCCGCAGGAGATAAGTTGCTAAGGTCAAAATACGCGTCGCATTCTCCGCTCCATCCCCAATTCATGTGGAATGTAGGAGTTGAAGTGCTTGTATTATCTCCGTCGCATACCCATGTATGCCCGCCTTCGCTCGATTGGCCTGCATATTGTACTACCCTGCCTGCGCTTAATTCTGTTTCAATGGAAGTATAGGTACTGCTGTTAGCCGATACACTTCCTCCTTTCAATGAAGAAGAACTGTATCCGAAATAATTAGGATAAGAATACTGAGCGCTTGGATTGCCTCCAACAACTTGTGCTCCGCTTCCGGAAGGAGCGTAACTCATCTGAACGCTTATACCAGCCTGCGACATGATGGTTGCCACCTGGTTATTAGCCGTATCGAGCATCAAAGGCATTTCCTGCCAGTTGTATGATGTTTTGGCATAATTGGCTGATAAGGTACCATACGGCTTTGCATTATATGAACTGCTGCCTTTACCTATACCTGGGTATGCCCAATAGCGCATTATTTGCGACATGGTTGTTGCAACACAGCCTGTAACACAATAATGTATTCCGCCGCTATCGGGGCACATATAATCATAATATGGGTCCTGGTCCCACAAAGTTTGCATAAGCGGAGCAACGCTTGCAGCAGTGCCTGTAGGGCGCTTTAGCCTTTCCGGGTGATTGGTAGCATAGGCATCCCATTCATTAACCAGGTCAGCATTGGGAGCAATGTTCAGCTTTCTGACGCTTCTTATAGCTTCTTCATACTGACCCATTAAATATACAAAACCATCGGGCAGTTTATAATTTCCTTTACTACGGCTTCTGGGGCTTCTTCCATAGTATCCGACAGTTGAATACCCTATAACCGGATGCAGTGCATCTTCAGCGGAAACAATTACAAACCCGTCAATGGAATTAACGTTAAACACATAGTAAAGAGGAGTCCCGTCAGGTTCTGTTTCCGTATAAACGAGTTTCAGGTTTGCGTTTTGTACGGGTGAATTTAACCTGTAATAAGTTGCAGCGACTGATTTAGCCTTTGTTACAGTCACAGGATTTGCATTAACTGCACCGGCGCTTATGGCCAATGCAATCAGCACAGCAGATAATTTTTTCATAAATTGGTTTGGATTTGGTTGGTAATAAAGGACATTTCTTTTAGCTTTAATCAATACCATTTCGTATTCTTATGTAAAGATAAGACAGAATATACCACTTTTCCAAATTTTCAGGGCAGAATTTTATTCATTGTCAATAAAATACTAATTCGGTTTAGTAAATCCATATTATTTTTCTGATAAAGTTTATTATACTTGTATATCTTGATAGAAATCAAAGGAACTCCTTCAGGGCTGAAGCCCAGCTAATGCTATATAGTGTTTTTTAACTCCGCCTCTAAAGGCGGGATTATTTGTAATAACCTATAACATCGGCTTCAGCCATGACATAAATATTACCAGGCAAAACCAACGAAATATTCATTAATCACTTACTTATCTATAAAACATAAATTTTAAATAATTTCTCGCTATACTTGTATTATGGAAACAAAGGAAATTAAGGAGAGATTCATTTCATTTCTTGGTTTAGAATTAAACCGGAAAATAGTTATGGATGATTACCTGTCTGCGCTTTTAACAAATACTGTTGATACCTGCATATATACAATTATAAACAACAAGGCGCTTTTACAAAAGTTAAACGAATACCATTTATACTGCTTTATTTTCAGGCAATGGAAAAGTTATTTCAGTTTGCTTACCGATGCTCAATTAGCGCAAAACAACCCTGACATGGTAATAATGGGTGTAAAACTTCCGCTTACAAAACAACAGGTGGAAGAAACATTGAAATTATTCCAGGAAATTGACTCAGAGAATGTATTTGAGCCATTTGAACCGGAAGATTTTATGTAAGGTTTACTTAATTCAGCAGTGCTGCTTCCTCCAAACTCTTTTTGTATTCTGCTTTAAGTCGGGCAATTATTTCTTCGCAGCTAAGTATATCTTCAATCAGCTCAACTGATTTGCCGGCGCACCATAAGCGTTTATAATTATTGGGAAGCACTGATTCTTCCAGCTTTTTCATTCCTCTTACCTGCACCAGCATTTTAAACCATTTTTTAGTGCGTTTGTTATTGCTCATCATTTTCTCAAACCATGACTGGGTATAGCCCATTTTCTCTGCTTCAGGAGTATTGATTATGGTGCAAGGTGTGCCCGATAGTTTGGTAGTCATAACTATATCATCCATGCCCGCATTCACAATAGCCTCCTTATAGGCATCGTTAACCATACATTCTATACTCGAAATAAACCGGGTACCAATAGATGCTCCGTCAGCTCCCAGCACACGTACCGACAAGAGTCCGCTGCCAGTGGCTATTCCACCGGCTGCAATTATGGGTTTACCGGGGAAATGTTTTTTTAAAGAAGGAACCAATACCTGTAAAGGATTCGGCCCTGCATGTCCGCCTGCCCCCTGCCCTACCGCAATGAAACCATCACAGTTATGCGCGGCGCATTTTTCAGCGTGGGCAATATTGGTCACATCGCAAAATACTTTGGCGCCATAACTTTTGGCAGCGGCAATAACCTCTTTCGGGCTTCCAAGGGAAGTAATATAAAATGGCACTTTCTTATCGGCGCATATTTTCAGGTGCTTCAGGTATAGTGGATTGGTCCTTTGGGTTATCAGGTTAACGCCATAGCTTCCTTCAGGATATTTGCTTTTAAATTCATTCAACTCATCCAACAAAGATTCTATTTCACCTTCTTTTCTGTAATTAAGCGATGGGAACGTTGCCATGATGCCTCCTTTCATTCCCGCCATGAGCATTTCCTTATTACTGACAAGAAACATAGGGGCCATGATAACGGGAAATTCTATTCCGAGTAATTCGTTCAATGAATGGCTATTCTCCATATATATTATTTTTAACTTTTCAATGATAAATTATCAATATTTAATAAAGATAAATTTATCTTAGCGAACACCTTTAATAGTCAATCAGATAATCTGTGAGCAAATATATATAGAACAGCCTAACCAAATTTAAATCATGAATAAACTCAGTTCACTTCTTCAAAAAGCAAAAACATCCTCATTTTACTTATGGCTTCTGAATGTAATATTGTTGCGCACTGTGCCATTTAATAAGCCCCATAGGCTTAAGATTACTTCATTAGCCAATGATGAAATAACCATTACGGCGCTTAACAGGCGGTACAACCATAACCATATAAAAGGCATACACGCTTGTTTGTTAGCCACACTGTGCGAATACGTATCGGGCCTTTGCCTTACCCTGCACCTGCCTGCCAATGAATACCGAATTATACTTAAAAACATACACATGACCTATCATTACCAGGCCAAAATGGATGTATCGGTAAAATTTAAACTCGGTACACAAGAAGCCGAGAGAACTATTTTAACTCCTTTAAAAACAGAGGAAGCCATATTCAGGGAATATGCGGTTGAGGTTTATGATGCGGCAAATAACCATATATGCACCGGGTTAATTAACTGGCAGATAAAAGCCTGGAAGAATGCTAAAATGAAGATTAACCAGAAATAGTGATTGGCAGGATCCCTCATTTCGCCACGCTGCATTCGGGATGACAGCATTAGTATGATATCTATGAGGGGATGACGGCAAGACTAAAGTTTAGTAATTTGTTTTTCATAATGTTTATGTTTTAACTGTTTTAATTTAATTTACCAGAACAAATGTAGAATAGGAGGCACGGAATGCTTCTGATATAAAACAGTTATGCAAAAGATAGTGGTCAATGCTTTATTAATATTTTAATATTAACACATTGAATTGAAAGACATCGGAATACAAAATAAATATAGAACCCGGTCTGCCTGCCGGGTTCCATATTTTAAAGACGTGCCTTACGGGGCGCTAATCTTTTATTTTACCTACCAACCTTACGGGGCTGGATTTTTTTAAGACGCGCCTTACGGGACGCTAATCTTTCTATTTACTCACCAACCTTACGGGGCTGGATTTTTATTATTATGCCTTACGGGGCACTCTGTCATAATTTCTGAAGACAAAGTAAATAACAAATAAATATTTCTGAAATGAGCCTGGTCAGCCACAAATATGATTGATATCAGGAATGAAAATTAATGAACCTTGTTAGTTCATTCAAAGGAGTTGGACGAGATATTTTCCTTAGATTCCGGTATTCCGGAAATAGCCTTTTTTTGGGGGAATTCAACGGTAAATGATGTTCCCTCACCAGGTTTGCTTATAAAACTGATATTGCCATCGAGAAACTCAACATACTTTTTTACAATGCTCAGGCCCAAACCTGTGCCTTCAATATTTCTCACATTCTCAGCCCTGAAGAATTCGGAGAATAATTTCTTTTGGGCATCTTCGGGAATTCCGATTCCATGATCTTTCACGGTTATTGTAACCCTGCCATTACTGACAGACGAAATGAGGCTTATCTCTTTTCCGTCGTGAGAATATTTGCTGGCATTGGAAAGCAGGTTGATTATTATATTTTTCAGTATTTTCTTTGATTGTTCAATGGTGGCATTGCCGGTATGTTCATATTTTATATGCTGGTTCTTTTTACTTACGTATCCTTCCATTTCTTCCACCAGCGATTCTAAAAATTCATCCAGGTTAAAAACTTCGCTCTCAGCGTTTACCACCCCTTTCTCCAACTGTGAAAGGGAAAGAAAATCATTAAGTATCTGTATCAGGTTTCTTACCGAAGAAATTATACGGTTTATATGTTTTTGCCTCTTTTCTTCCTGTTCCGGTTGCTTATACTCCTCAATCAACGATACGCTCGACAGGATGGCTGCGAGGGGAGTACGGAATTCATGCGAAGCAATGGAAACAAAACGCGATTTCATTTCATTGTTTGCCTGCTCGCGCTCTAGCAGGCGGGTCAGTTCGAGGGTACGCTCCTTTACCTTGCTTTCAAGTTCTTCGTTCAGTTTTAATATCCGGTTTTCAGCCCGCTTGCGTTGGGTAATATCGGCGCGGATAGCCAGGTATTTATAAGGTTTTCCCTTATCATTCAGAAAAGGCACAATAGTGGTATCTACCCAATAAATCGTTCCATCCTTGGCAATATTCCTTAATTCACCTCTCCATATTTTGCCATTGGCAATAGTTACCCAAAGATTACGGATAAATTCCCTGGAATGATATTTTGAATTTATTATGCGATGGTCCTGCCCAATAAGCTCTTCCCTCGAATATTTGGAGATTTTGCAGAAATTGTCATTCACATGCTGTATAATTCCTTTCTGGTCGGTAACGGCAACTATGCAGGATTCATCCAGTGCAAACTTATAATCGGAAACATCTTTATTTACCCCTTCCAGCATTGCCGTCCGTTCAGCCACCTTCTGTTCCAGTTCCGCGTTAAGCTTTTGTATCTCTTTCGAGCGGGTGTATATCTCAATTTCCATTTGCTGCGACCTTGCCCTTAATTCGTCAGTAGCCTTGTCTTTCGCAGTTTGCTCTTTTTGGATACTTATAAAATCCGTAACATCTTCAACCCGGTGAATAATATATGCAACTTCATTTTTGTCGTTCAGAACAGGCTTATTAAGCGGACTCCAGTATCTTACTTCAAAAGTGCCATCGCGCCTGCGAATGTCATATTTCTGCAGGGCCATGGTATGGGCAGTTTTATTTTTCAGAACAAAATTCAAAGATGCCCTGAGGTTGAAAGCCCCATCAGCGGTAGTGTCATCGGGGTTATCGGGAAATACTTCAAATAAATTCCGGTTTACAATTTCATCACGCTTTGTCATAGTGGCGCTCGCGTATGCATCACTTACGCCAACAATTGTTAAATCGGGTAAAAGCACCAGGTACAAACCCGGAGCCGATTCAAACAAAGCCCTGAAATCTATTTCTTTTTCCAGATACGGCAAGTTTTAGATGTTGAAATACTCCACAGTCAGCAAATGTAATAAAATATATATTCAGTTCAAATGGCCAACCTCAATTTGATTGGTTGATTAATACTTCAAATCCTTGGCTCACAAAAGCATAAAGCTTAAGCGAGTATCATTTCAAATTATTTATACCGCTTCATCCTGTAATTTAACTGTTTTCTTACATATTCAGCAGATTTTATGAATGAGTTATAGTCTATGGAATAGACCTCGGGAGCAGGAGTATTATGCCGCCCATCGTTAAGTAAAATTGTCATGGCATCCTGGAAGAACCCCAATTCGTCACGGTAATGCACTGCAATACTGTCGGGCATGGAATAGACCCTGAGAACCACCAGGTGGTTGCTATGCCCGTCATCTTTTTTGCCGGAAGCAAAACCATCGTTTTTGCTTCTATGTTCTCCCTGGGCATCATGTAATTGTGTCATTAGCACCCCGATAGCCATATCGTCGTTCGATATACTGGTGGGCATAACATCCACAACTCTTTCGAGGCCATTCAACCAGCTTCCTTTGACTGACCAGTTATTATCTACCCCCTGCGGAGAGTTATTGATAACCACATCAACAGTATCCATGCCCTTCTGGAAAGCATAATTGAGCCCCTCCACAACCGGTATTACTTCTATCACGCCACCATCCGAATAAACCGAATCATCCTTATGCAGGTATGACATCCAGATAGGTTCATCGGCTGATGCCCATATCCAGTCACACATATCATTGTAATTGCACTCATCGGAGCTCTTTATTTCAGCATGCCCCGATACCATATTGGTAACAGCTACATTAAGGTGAACATGATAATAGTTTTTTATGGAATCGTAACGGGATTGAGTAAGATTATGGTGAATGAGGTTACGCAGCGGCTTGCTTTCCCCCAGCGACTCTTTACCAAACAGCAACCTGAAAATAGCATTGCCCGCCCGCATAGATGTAGTAACAGTTGGCACTCCGTTTGTATATGTTTCAGTAGTATTAAAAGGGTCAACATTAAATATGCTGTCCTTGGTTACGTGGGTATATGTAAATACCATCTTCGCCGTATCTTTCGGGAGCAAGGTCAATGGCGCGGTAAGGCTGCCTGTACTTGTGCCGAATACGGCATTATAATCTCCCGTCGTTTGCAGTAAATGTTCTACCACGCCCACACCCCATGCGCCACGTGCACCGCCTCCGCTTACTACCAGAACCTTGTTGCGGGGTGATTGGGCATTTGCACTAAAGCCTATCATTATAACCAATAAATGGAATATTGCTTTGTATGAGTCTTTCATTTTTTAATTGTTTCTTACAAAGTTAAAACAATAAAATCACCTCAAAGATTATTAGAATTCTATATTCACAGCAAATGAATTATAAAAGAATCAATTAAAATCCCATCCCGGACCATTGAAAAAATGTTTCGCTCCTTAGAGGCCTGAAAGCAGAATTATCTGGCTAAGTTTCGGGGCTACCTCCTCCCGCCACCGGAATGCCCCTGTGAACTTCTTCCCGATGCCCGCGTGCCATGTGATTGCTGCCGCTGTGCCCCGCTTCGTTGAATATTACTGTGTTGTGCCTGAGGGCGCCCGGCATTTGAATGTTGGGAATTAGAGTAAGAATGCGCAGCATTATTTCCATTGGCGCTGTGTGTTGAATGAGAACTGGCAATAGAATGCCCGGAAGAATTATAACGTTGCCCGCCAACCGAACCTCTTGCCGCTACCGAAGGATGGCCCCCATTCACAGATGCGCGCTGGTTTTTACTTATAAATGCATTATGCTCATGTGCTTGCTGGCTTGAAGTGGGCTGCACATGTTCTTCTCTCATAGCCGACTGTTCTTCGGCATTAGGCCTTGCTTCAATTCCGCCGGGACCATTGAAACTGCTATGATTTTCCATTGCATTGCCCGGAGCTCTGTCTGAATAGGTATT
This sequence comes from Bacteroidia bacterium, assembly GCA_052325425.1. GTDB lineage: Bacteria > Bacteroidota > Bacteroidia > JABEUT01 > JABEUT01 > JABEUT01. The sequence goes on from JBKQUY010000092.1 coordinate 21,291, forward strand.
ATGAATTACATTGGAATTTACTCTCCAAACTGCAGCATTGTACCTGAACGCGCCTCCTTCCCATCTTCCTCCATAAAAACCGGTTCCATAATATCCAAAACCATAATGTACACCACCATAAAAACCTACATGAGGCCCCCAATAACCGCCATGCCAGAAATAGGCGCCATGCTCAAATCCCCAGTAACCCGGTGTCCAAAGAAAACCAATCCTGGGAGGAAGCACCCATACACCCGGTACCCAATAATAGCCATAAACCCCATAAGCCCAATAACCGGGTATCCAGAGATACCCTTCGACCGGGCAAGGTGGCTGAACATATACAGGAAGTACAGGCGGAGCTATTCCGACCTGTACGCCGACACCTACAGTTACCTGTGCTTCAGTTTTAACAAGCCCTGAAAAAGTGGATATTGCTATCAGAAATACTACTATGTTTTTCATAATTAAAATATTTATTGTTTGAAGTCATCTTTGTTAAACCAATTCCTGAGCCGTTTTCTTTCATTTGTATATGCCGCCAGGTAATAGAGTATTATAATATCTGCAATTATAATTATCCATCCTGCTCCGCCAAGTATCATATTCATAAGACTAACCTCTTTAAATTATTTTACCAATATTATATAACAAAGTTATACCAAAAAAGTGAAGATATTATGAAGAATTAATTGCTGATTTTTCAATTAGAATGCACGAGCTTTTCTCTGAATATTTAAAAGCTCCTGAATAGAATTTCAATTCAGTATTGCGAAGCGGCAATGCTGGTTTAATATGGCAAAATGATTAAAATAAAAACCAGTTGTATAGATGTGATTGTAAAAATCTTCACATAATATTCATTTTATCCTTTTACATTTGTACTGTAAATGAGTAACAAACTGCAATAAATAATATTACTACATGAAAACACTAAAACAAATTATAACCGGAATTTGCCTGGCAAGCTTATCATCGTGTACGGTTTACCAAACTGCCCCTACGTCACCTCCTCCTCCTCCACCGGTAGCTGAGCAACCACCCCCGCCACCTCCACCAGCACCGGCGCCTGCTCCGACATATAACACTGTTAATAACGTTGCGCCGGCCCCTGCACCAGCTCCAACATATAACACCGTTAATAGCGTTCAACCGGCCCCTGTCAACAACTACAGCCAACCGGTTACTGTGCAGTCATTTTATGATGAGCTTGCGCCTTATGGCCAATGGGTAAATTATGGCGCCTATGGCTATGTGTGGATGCCCGCTGCGGGCCCTGACTTTACACCTTATTCAACCGCAGGGCATTGGGTATATACCGAATACGGATGGACATGGGCTTCTGATTATCCATGGGGGTGGGCTCCTTTCCATTATGGCCGATGGGAATTTGATGCCTATTACGGATGGTTCTGGATACCCGACACACAATGGGGCCCGGCATGGGTATCGTGGAGAAGTTGCAATGGTTATTACGGATGGGCTCCCTTGGGATATGGTTATGGCTGGAACAACTATAATGCCTATAACCCACCCGCTGAACGCTGGGTATTTGTTCAGCAGCAATATATGAATGACCCTTACCCAAGCAGGTATTATGTTCCCAGGCAGAACAACAATGTATATTACAGTCAATCTGCTGTAATAACCAGGTCACATTATGATAACGAAGGCCGTGTAACTTACGCTGCCGGCCCCGACCAGAATGAGGTATCAAGGGCTACCGGCCAGCCTGTTACCCCGGTAAGGCTTGCACCGGCTTCCCGCCCCGGCTCGTCTTCTTACGGAAATGACGGAAGCCTGTCAATATACCGTCCAAGCGTGGCAAGCGCTCCTGTAGCCGCCAATGCGCCTAAACCGGCACCGGCAAGAGTATCTGACATAAAAGAAGTTCAGCCGGTAACCCAGCGCCCTGTTATGAGTAAACCAGAACCTGCACCCACGAGGGGGCAGCCTGATAACGGACAGCATATGCAACAACAGCAGCAAGAGCACCAGGAACAGCAGCAGCAGGAACAGCACCCTGCACAGCAGCAGCAACCTCAGCACAATGAACCGCAACAGCAGCCTGCGCAACAACATTCCGAGCCTGCACAACAGCCACAGCAGCAACCTGCTCAACAGCACCAGGCGCCTGCTCAGCAACAGCAACAACCTTCACAGCAAAATGGACAGAGCGGACAATACAAGCAGCATAACAATAAAGGGGGCAATAAAAACGGCGGCCAAAAACCACCATCAGGACAGAAAAAAAATGATAAACAGCAATAAACTTTATTGAGCCATAAAAAAGCCCCTGACAGTATAATCGTCAGGGGCTTTTTTATTAAAGCGCCTTCTTCTCTTCCTTTTTCTCTTTTTTATCTTCCTTATCGCCCTTATTGTGGCCAGGTTTAACTTCCTTACGGTATTTCTTTTCATGAAATTTGCTACCCTCTTTATCCATTTCCTTCTTTGACTTTTTTATTTCAGGGTTATCCATAGCTCCACCCTTTTCCTTGGTCTTTTTATTATTAACAGGAACATTATCCTGCGCAATCACCAATAATGGTAATATCAAGAGGATTGATATATGTACAAACTTTTTCATAAGCTATATTATACAAAGATACAAAACAGATAACGAAAAAACCTTGCTGGTTATTATAAAAAATCACAAGAATATATTAAGATGGATGCAATCTGGCCAGGAAAAACCAATAATAATTTTTATGAGAAACTATTTTGCCAGGAAATTTATTGTAAATTAGCAAAGCTACAAATAAGAAGATGACAACCAAAACGCCGGCTATTGAACCAATTACGACTAATGCTTACCAGATAAGCAGACAGGCAAACGGGATTATAAACTGGAAAATACTTGCCGATACGCATATTGATGCACAAGACATAGTTGAGGGCGAGCAATTATCCCTGAAACTCATAAACAAAAGAGAAAAAAAGATATTACTGCTTATAGATGCCAATAACTTTCACACCCTCTCACCCGAAGCAATAGGCTATTTACAGAAGAACCAGGTGAAGAAACGTGTTGCCACAGCATTGGTCTCAAACAAACTGAGCCAGAAAATTGTTGCAGGCTTCCTGGCAAAGGCGGCAGGGAGTCCTTCCATTAAAACGTTTTCTACTGAAGCCGAAGCCGTTAAATGGCTATTATCATTTAAACACAAAGCCTAATCTAAAATGTTTTAGAATAATTATTACCTTTGGTATCCCGATGAAAAACATTCGTACCAAAACTGATGAATTGCACCTTGATGAGCATGGCATAGTGCACAAAAAAGTAATATAAGGAGCGCATATTTCCTACGATTCGATACTTGAGACAGAGGAGGCAATTGCAAAACTCAGCGGAAAAGATAAATACCTCGTTCTGGTAGATGCTGTTGCACTGCACACCACAACCCCTGAGGCTCTTGATATATTAAAAAATGAACCTTATACAAATCGCATTGCAACTGCCGTTCTATCGGATAAACTGGGCATACAAATACTTATTGACTACGTTGTAAACAATAAGAAAAGCTGCACACCTATCAAAATCTTCAACAAAAGAGAAGATGCTTTAGCCTGGTTGCTTCAATTTAAAAAGAACTTATAAGCAGACTCCGATTACTTGGTTGTTGCCTTATCTGCTTTACCTTTGGTGGTGGCCTTCTTGCTATCACCTTTGGTTGATGCTGACTTGGCGCTGCCGGATTTGCCTGATTTATTATCTTCAGCCTTGGTCGTTTTTTTATCACCGGCAGCCTGTTTGTTTTCTTTATAACGCATATCAGGAGTACCATCTTTTTTCAGGTGCTGGCCGGAAGCCGGCTTTTTATCCGTTTGCCCGGTGGCGGCGTCTTTCTTTGCCGCAGGCTTATCCTGTGCATTGGAAGCACCTATTCCAAGTCCCATAACTAATAATCCGATGAAAGCAATTTTTATCTTTTTCATATTGGTTTAAATTTATTATTTAACACAGCAAAAATACTATGTTTTCATTACATATTTTTTTATCCCTGCTTTCGCTTTTACATTCCTCCATTAATCTTTCTTCCAATGCCTTTCTTAGTTCAGCTCTTTCTATTTCAACTTTAAACCTCCTGCTCCAGTATGGTTTATTATAAAATATATGTGTGCCCTTTTTATCATACACAAACCGGGCAGCTTTAAATTGTTCATACGCCTTATAAAGCCATTGCAAATAGCTTTCCGTGTCGTTCCAGGCTTTATTCTTATTTAATTTAGTCATTAGCGCCATTAATTTATATGTTCAGCATTTGTTGTCTTGCATTAGGGTATTTTTCTCTGAAAAACTTTACTACCGCTTCTTTCTTATTTTCCAGGGAAACATCCAAAGACAGGCCCGGATTGTTTTGACCGAGGTATTCATATACCTCATCCCATGCCCAGAAAGCGGGTATTATATTATATTCTTCAATCACTTTTACAAGCCGCTTATAATATCCTTCAGGGCTGCTTTTTTGCACCGGGTCAGAGCGCTTTTTAAACTCGTAACGGTATTTTACCCCGTTCAGTTTTTGCATATAGGCGCGTATTACCTTGCTCAGATACATAGGTGAAATATTATTGTAATGCTCCTGCAAATCAGCGCCAAGTTCGCCGGTTGCCACAAGTTCAAATGCCTGGGCAACCTGTTTATTGGTCAGCGCGCCATGGTATTTGCGAAGAAATGATACAAGCACCATTTTCTTATCATCGCCCGGCGGACGGTCTATGCCCACCATAATGCAGCAATAGGCGAGCGCCTGCTTAATTTCATTGTCGGTGCAGTCGTATATTTTTTTGCCTTCCGTATTCTGCAATAAAGAGCGCTCCATGGTATTGAACCTCTTTAATAAGTTGCTGTCCGCCAGTTGGCGGATGAGCGTTTGTGTTATTCCAGCCATTGTTCTGTGAGTGTTTTTTGTTGTTTATTTTTCATGAATTGATTCCTGTGTAATATCCAGTTGGTGACCGCTGCCTTCCAGTTTACTATGGCAACTCCACTGCTTGTTTTCCAGCCCCTGGCAGAATAATATGCCATAAACTTCACCGATTCATATTCCGATTCGGGTTCCGGAAGGCCTTTCGACATAAAACAGGCTTTTACCTGTTCATGTGATGGCTGCAGGGGCGATTCATGAATCGCACCTGCACGCGGCCGGCCTCCTTTGTTTCCATTGCTGCGCCTCGACTTTATAAATTTCTCTCTCGCTTTTATCTCTTTTTCAAGCCTTATGTTATACCAACAGCCATTTTCATCTACCCTGAATTTAGCGCGCAAGGGTTTTGATACATCACCCACCAATTGCTTTGCCATTTCTCCGGTCATTCTTCCATACCTGTGCATATAACATAGCAGGGTAATGTATTTGCCCCTGTCCTCCATGGGTAATGAAAGGGTACCCATCAGGAAATCTTCAGAGTAAAAAGGGAACGAGAGTGATTCAGGCATCGGTGATTAGTGATTAGTTAAAAAAATGCAACACTTTTGCACGCGTTTCGATGTTTTGTGTTGCATTTTCATTATGTTTTGCTCATACGTTTCATCATTTCAATAGCTTCCGGTTCACTTAGTATCACATTTGCAGTAACAGGTTCAACCTTCACTTTCGTCCGGGGCGGCATCCTGTAACCACGGCTCATGCCCTGTGCAGAAAGTATTGGCAATAATATTTTTAATTGATTCTGTTCAAGGTACTTCATCATAATGGCTTCATCCCATTCAAAGGTTACTTTCATTACAGCTTCAACTGCCATCTTATAATCGGGGTCGCGCTCCAGCCAACGGTAATGGGTTGCCCTGTCTATACTGGCTTTTCGGGCGGCATTGGCCACCACACCAAGGCAAGTATCTAAAGCAATAAGCATTTGCTTCTTTTTGGGTTTTAAATGCATCACGTATTCCTTCCTTATCCTTTCAGGCAACAATTCATTCAATTCCATTCTTCATTTATAGTTTATAGTATATCGTTTATGGTCAGCGATGCAAATATAAACATTTTATTTATAAATTATTAAACATTTAGTTAAAAAAGTTATCAACAACTCCCTTTTGCCTGATAAAATATTGCTTCCCCTGAAATAATCGCAATCTCGCCCATGGCGGCGGGGCGGGCAGGCTTAGTTACATATTGATTATAGAGTAAAGGTATAACACCCTGGGCACTTTTGCTATGGTTAAACTGCTGGCGAGGCTATATGAGGCTGTTGAATAGGTTACCTCTAAAGCGTCTTGATACTCTTGGGCACGTAGTCAAAGTATTTCTCAACTATATTGCCTGACTTCCATTCTGCGCGAAGCCTTGTCTTCTTCTCAACCTTTCTCAGTGCTGATAGCAATCCTCTGTTCAACTCCCGTGTACTTTCACCGCTAAGCGTTGCTTGCACAATAAAGTCATTGCCATCTGCCTTGATACTCGCACCGGCTAAGATTTTCTTCAACTCTGTGGCGATTGCTTTGGGGTTGTCTGTGCTAACCTTTGCTATAAGTGTAAAAGTATTCATTGCTTCATTTGTAATTAAAGCCTTCTAAATGTTTCAAAATTACTATTTCTAAGTTTACAATGGATAATGATTTTGTCGGTAAGCACAGCTTACATTTTAGGTACTGCACGAAGTACAACTTCGCGCCCAATGTGGGGATTTAATTCCTGTTCAACCATTTTATACTTATTTTAGCAATATTATATTCATTAAAAAAGCATAAAAAAATCTCAACCATGATTAAAATAACCGAAACCAATGTTACCCTCATGGTAACGAATCTTGAAAAAGCCATAAAGTTTTATGAAAGTATAGGGCTGAAACTTAAACAGCGCTGGGAGAATCATTATGCCATGATGGAAACCACCGGGCTCACCATCGGGCTGCACCCCACCGATAAGCCTGTAAAACCAAGCACCCAGACATCTATAGGATTTATGGTAAATGACATAAACGATGCGAGAAAAATCCTCAGCAAACAGGCAATTAAGCATACCGATGAGGATGGTAAGTCAGGTATTTACCTGCATTTTACCGACCCGGACGGAACGGCGCTTTATTTTACGCAGCCTAAATGGAGATAAGCAGGATTTATAATTATAGAGGATGTCAATTTAATTTCTTATTGTTCGCTGAACAATCAAAAAAAAATAAAACCATGAAAAACATCACTTATTGCACTGCATTGGCATCGTTAATGCTATTGGCATCATGCGCTAAAAAAGATTCTACTCCTTCTTCAACCACAACCAATACAAATAATAATAACAATACCATAACCGTAAATTCTACTCCCCAGTTCACCGGCACAATTAATGGTACTGCCTATAGTTTGGTGGCCGGATCTGTTTATAGCAGCGGTGTAAGCTCAGGCAAGCAAATAGGTGGAACAGGGGCCACCAACAACTACGAAGAGAGTATGTCTATGATAGGAAATGCTACAACCAACCAACCATATTTAACAATCAATAAAGGTACCATTACTTTCCCTTTATCATCGAGTATGCCTGACACAGTTACTTTCTTCAAATTCTTTACCCCGGGGTCTTATCCATATTCAGTTAATTACACTAACGGAATTGAAGTTGACTGGATTGACCCAAGCGGCAATAGTTACAGTACATCACTGGGTGCCGGCACCCAAACCGGAAGCACATTTACCATTACTGCCGAAAAAGCGGTTGATCTTTTAGGAACATACAATGTGGTAGTGGTTATTAATTTCTCTTGTACACTTTATAATTCTTCCGGCTCAGGCATTAAGCTTACCAACGGGGTTTATGTCGGAGCTTTCCAGGACATGTAGGCATTTCTTCCATACACTTTACATAGAATCAATAAGTTAAGTAATTCCTTACGTCTTAAGTTTTTCCCAGAATATTTCTCTAAAATATTATTTTATATTTGCCATTAAATGTTTTTGTAACGTTTATACCAATACCCCATTTTAAACCATTATTTAAAAATAACTATCATGAAAACAAACTTACTGGCCACAATCCTTGGCCATTTCAGCAAAATTATTTCAGCAACAATCGTTTTGTTGATTTTTAACTATGCATCTGCATCCGCCCAGGCAGTTCAGCTTTGGGGAATGACTATAGCAGGAGGAGATAGCGGCGGCGGAGTAATATTCAAATTTGATGTATCCACTGCAAATGACAGCATAGTACAAAATCTGCCTGATAATTCAGAAACACCTCAATATACTAATTTATTGCAGGCAAGTGATGGCAACCTCTATGGAATGACTGAAACCGGTGGCAAATCAGGCTATGGCACAATTTTTAAGTGCACCACTTCGGGCACAGTAACAACCCTGATTTATTTCAACGACACAAATGGCGCTAACCCATACGGTAGCCTTATTCAGGGTACAGATGGAAACCTTTACGGTATGACATTCCAAGGTGGACCATATGGTGCAGGTACCATTTTTAAATGCACCACTTCGGGTACATTGACTACAATTTATTATTTCAACGATACTACAGGCGCCAGCCCCTTTGGCAGCCTTTTACAAGCCAACGATGGTAACTTATACGGAATGACAAGCTATGGAGGAACATACAATGATGGTACAATTTTTAAATGCACGCCTTCGGGTATGGTTTCAGCTTTAGTCAATTTTAATGATACCAATGGCTCCTTTCCTATTGGCAACCTCATGCAAGCCGGCGATGGCAACTTATATGGCATGACAAATTCAGGAGGCACGCTGAGCTATGGAACTATTTTTAAATGTTCTTTATCGGGTGTGCTTACTACCCTGGTTAATTTTAACGATACAAATGGCGCCAACCCATACGGCAGCCTTATACAGGACAGTAATGGTAACCTGTACGGTATGACAAATACCGGAGGCTCATCAAATGATGGAATTATTTTCAAATGCACCACATCAGGAACACTTTCTACCCTGGTTAATTTTAACGGCACAAATGGCGCTAACCCGTTTAGTAATCTGATTCAGGCCAGCGATGGCAACCTGTATGGCATGACAGATGACGGGGGCTCAACAGGTGAAGGAACTCTCTTTAAATGCACCACCTCAGGCACATTGACAACACTGGTTAATTATAACGGCCCAAACGGAACCTTCCCGGAAGGCAGCCCTATACAAGCCTCTGATGGCAATCTTTACGGTTTAACCTCGACAACGATTTATAAATGTGCTACCACAGGTTCAATTACTACCATGTTCACTTTTGGAGTTACTTCGATAGGTTATGCTCCTTATGGCAGCCTCATACAGGCGAGCGATAATAATCTTTATGGAATGACCAATGAAGGCGGCTCCTCGGGAGCAGGAACTATATTTAAAGTCTCATCTGCCGGGGTCACCACACTCGTTAATTTCGATTATACAAACGGTGCTGATCCTTACGGCACCCTGATACAGGCTTCTGATGGTAATTTCTATGGCGTAACGGGGTTGGGAGGCTCAAATGGTATGGGAACCATTTTTAAATGCACCCTTGCAGGAGCAGTAACGACCCTTCATAGTTTTGCCGGCGGGTCAGCTGACGGCGCCTATCCATTTGGCTCGCTGATACAAGCGAGTGACGGTAACCTGTATGGTACAACGCAGAATGGCGGCACTTCTAATTCAGGAACTGTTTTTAAATGTACCACATCAGGTACGCTTACCACTATGGCAAATTTTGATACTGCCAATGGTTTATATCCTGAAGGAGGCCTTCTGCAGGCATCCGACGGGAATTTATATGGAGTAACAGTAAATGGCGGAGCGAATGATTCGGGAACTATCTTTAAATGTACCACATCAGGTGCGCTTTCTACTTTGGTCAGCTTTAATACTAGTAATGGCCGCCAGCCTCAAAATACATTAATTCAAGCCACAGATGGCAACCTGTATGGCACAACAAGCCAGGGAGGTTCATCAAAATATTATGGTACAATTTTTAAATGTTCCCTATCGGGTGTGCTTACTACCCTGGTTAATTTTAACAATACAAACGGCGCCACTCCATGGGGTAGCGTGATACAGGCATCTGACGGAAACTTATACGGCATGGCAAGCTATGGCGGCTCATTCGGTTGGGGAACTATTTACAAATGCACAACTTCGGGTATATTAACCACTCTGGTTAATTTAACCGGCACTGCAAACGGAAGTAATCCTTATGGTAATTTACTTGAAGTAACAAAACCGTTGAGCATTAATAACTTGGAAACGACTGATAAGATATCACTTTACCCCGACCCGGCCATAAATACAGTGAACATTGTATTTGATATGCCCAACGAGGAGAAAGCAGCAATAAATATAACTGACATTAGCGGCCAGGAAGTAATGAACGAAAATACAATTATCGGAACAGGTAAAGTAATGTCAATAGATGTTAGCACACTTGCCAGGGGTATGTATTTTGTAAAAGTGATGACTGATAATAGCGTGCATGTGATTAAGTTCGTTAAGCAATAGTCGTCTGTTATTATAAAAAGTTCAGAGGGATTAATACAGGGGCATAAAATACTGCACCTGTGTTATTCAGTTCAACTGCACCTGGTGCATTAAATCGCAGATACCCTGCCGGTAGCCTTCACCATATCCTTTTTTATAGGCGCTTTTAATATCACCTTCAATAACCATTTTTTTAGATTCAGGCAAACCGTATTTCCACCATTTTTCTTCTTGGGGAGCATCTTCTATGTTTTCAGTTATATAAAAAACTCCTTCCGGCAATTTGCATTCCAGGTCACCTTCCCTCCAGACGATAAGGCCATTGCGGCTATCTTTCAGTATCTTTTCGCTGTCGCCGTCTTCCGATAGCCTGTCATCATAAAAACTTACCGGGTAATGCCTGAAGAGGTAAAGCGATAGTTGCCTTGATGCATCCTCAGCGCTGCATTCAATTCCCGATACCTTATATATTTCATCGGCTTTATTCAAAAAAATTCCATATTTCATTTTGCAAGTGATTTTTTGTTGAGATTGAGGTTGAGATTGAGGCTGAGTTTAAGGCCTGTAGTTTTTCTCATCCTTAACCTCAATCTTAGCCTCAGCCTTCAGCTATTTGTTTATTGATTCTATAATTTCTCTTTCCCATATGGTGTTCCCGCCCGATTTTTTGACGACATCAAACATTCTGCGCGCCACATCTTCGTTAAGGGTAAGCGTACCGTCAACAAATTGCCCGTCTTTTTCAATGGAATAGCGGATTTTCCCGCTTCCGGGGTGCGTTTCTTTTATTAAAGCAATAATCATGTGGTTGTGGTTTTCAGTTATCGGCCATTAACCTACGGCTATTGGCTTTTGTAAACTGCGTGGTTATTAAATGTTATTATTTTTTAAAATTTAGCCGTTTTTAGCTGTTTTTGCAATTATTTTTTTACGTTTGTTTCATATTATATAATATATTTTATATTTGTGCAATAAATTGTGAATACAAACATAAACATTTTATTCAACATATATAAACATTTCAACTAAAAACTTATCAACAACCCAACACTATGAAAACAGCACCGGACACCAAAAGGCTTCTTGAAGCCCTTGATACACTGAAGAAACAGAAAGGCATCAGCATGTACCAGGTAGCCAAAAAAATCAATTATGCCCCCCAGTCTTTCAGCCGTATCCGTTCAGGCGGGCAGAATGCTCCCTTGAAATGGATACATAAGATATGCGACACCTACGGCATAAACAAAAACTATATATTCAACAATGAGCCTCCTATGTTCATGGACGAGAAAGAGGCTGAAATAATAGAGCAGGGACAAAGCAAGGGCATTAAAATGAAAATAGCCCAGAAAATACCTTATTATGATGCCTACCTCAGCGCCGGCATGATAAAGAAATTTGGCGACAGCGTTGTTAATCCTGCCTACTTCATTACTATTCCATATTTTGTTGATTGTACCCTTGCCCTTCGCGTTTCTGGCGACAGTATGTACCCCCGCTACCGCAGCGGAGATATAGTTGTCTGCAAACATATACAGGATAAAAACCTGATTATGCATGGCGAGCCTTACGTGGTTATAACCGCCGATTATTGCGTGGTAAAGTATATTACACCCCACCCGACAGACTCTAATAAACTTATACTGAAAAGCGAAAACCCCAAATTCGCCCCATCTACCATCAGTAAAAAGGAAATATTGCAGCTTTATATTATCAGGGGCAAAATAGAGGTTTTATAGACCTCATTTTGTTTACTCTTTTTTCTTAGTTAAGGGGCTCAAAACTGAGCCCCTTACTTATTATTACTCTCATTATCTTTATATTAAACCGTCGCAAATTAACCTTAAAATAAGCTGATTATCAGTTCATCTTTCAGGCCCGGCTTAATCAGGCATGAAAAGGGAAACATTATCGGTTTAGATACGTATACATATACGATATTTTGAGGTTATGAAAATGCTCTATTTAAAAATACAGGTTATATTAACATTTGCCACGCTCTTTTTTATGCACCCTTTCAGAGCAAAGGCCCAAACATGGGGGCCGGTTGGAAGTGGCAGCGACAAAGCAATTTATACGCTCTATCCATTCGGAGATAATTTATACGCCGGTGGGGCATTCGCCAGTATCGGAGGCTTACCGGCAAGCCGTATCGCTCAATGGAATGGTTCATCATGGCTACCGGCAGGTACCGGAATTTCAAATGCCGGAATATGGTCGCTGACGTCCTATAATTCAAATCTTTTTGCGGGCGGTTTATTCAGCAAAGCAGGCGGCAACCCGGCTAATAATATTGCCCGATATAGTGGAAGTAACTGGAAGCCCGTGGGCTCGGGAGTTAACCTGATTGTTTATGCCATGGCCTCATTTAACGGCAGCCTTTACATTGGCGGCGGATTTGACAGTGCGGGGGGAAAACCTGCCGGTTACATTGCAAAATGGGACAGCACGGGCTGGTCGGAAATAGGTACAGGCACAAACGGATATGTTCAATCCATGGTAGTCTTTCATAACAATCTATATGTAGGCGGTTCATTTGACAGCGCAGGAGGTATTGCAGCGAATGGCATTGCAGAGTGGACAGGAAGCCAATGGTTAGCGTTAGCCAGCGGGGTTAATGGCTTCGTCAGTTCCTTAGCTGTTTACAGCCAGAACCTTGTTGCCGGAGGAAATTTTACGGAGGCCGGAGGAGTTGAAGCATCGAATATTGCAGCATGGGATGGCGAAGAATGGTCGCCCCTTGGCACAGGCACCGATAATAATGTGGCATCTATGGTTTCCATATCGGGCTCGCTTTATGCAGGCGGAGAGTTTTTAAATGCGGGCGGAAATCCTGCCAGCCATATTGCCGTTTGGAATGGCAACACATGGTCGGCTTTAGGCGCCGGAATGAATAACAATGTATTGGCTCTCGCGGTTTATGGCTCAACCCTTTTTGCAGGCGGGCAATTCGACAGCGCTGGCGGCGCTCCGGCAAATCATATCGCTTACTTTACTCCTGCTGTTACAGGGCTGAATACAATTCCTGTTACATCAAATTCAACCACTGTATTTCCTAACCCCAATAACGGAAGATTTACCATTCAGTCGTCAGTTATCAGTCATCAGTCATCAGTAGAGGTTTACAATATGTTGGGAGAAAAAGTATATTCCGCATTGACCATTCATAATTCACCATTCACAATTAATATGTGCTCCAGTCCTCCCGGCATTTATATTTATAAGATAGTCGACGGGCAGGGAAATATCACTTCGTGCGGCAAGGTGATAATCCATTAATTAAAACCATTCAATTATTAATAGGGGTTTTATATCACTCCTGCTGAAACCTTATGCAGGCGGGTCAATTATCATCACTGTTATTTTTGATTTAAGCCAGCCGTTTCGCCCGCTTCCCATCCTGTATTGAAAGGTATTTATTATCAATGCTTTATTTGACCACTATCATGCGAAAAAGGACCATTTTGGGGTATATTGTGTATGTAAAAGTTCAAGTTAATAATGTTACTTAATAAACACATATATTATGAAAACGACAGGGGTAAAAATACAGGTCACCACTTTTATAATTGCAGTGATTCTTTTTATGCAATCTTTCAGTGCATATGCACAAACATGGACCCCGGCAGGAGGAGGTACTGACAAAGCCATTTATGCTCTGTATACATTCGGAGATAATTTATATGCCGGTGGGGCATTCGCAAGTGTAGATGGTTCGCCTGCGGGAAGGGTGGCACAATGGTCGGGTGAAACATGGCAACCGATGGGCACAGGAATTTCGAATGCGGGAGTATGGTCTTTAGCGTCTTATAATTCCAATCTATATGCAGGCGGGTTATTCAGTAAAGCAGGCGGAAATTCAGCCAATGACGTAGCGGAATTAGGAAAAAGCAACTGGCAACCATTAGGTACGGGTGTAAACCTGATTGTTTACGCCATGGCTTCGTTTGATGGCTGTCTTTACATTGGCGGCGGATTTGACAGCGCAGGAGGAAATCCTGCATGTTATATTGCCAAATGGGATGTTACGGGTTGGTCATCGGTAGGCAAAGGTACAAACGGTTATGTTCAATCCATGGTAGTCTTTGATAACAATCTCTATGTAGGCGGTTCATTTGACAGCGCCGGGGGCATTGCAGCAAATGGCATTGCCGAATGGACAGGAAGCCAGTGGCTTGCTTTAGGTAAAGGAGTGAAAGGATTTGTAAGTTCCCTGGCTGTTTACAACCAATTAGTTGTTGCGGGAGGTAACTTTACAGAGGCCGGAGGAATTGAAGCTTCGAATATTGCTGCGTGGGATGGCAATGAGTGGATACAGCTTGGAGCAGGCACCGATAATAATGTGGCATCAATGGCCACCATTTCGGGCTCACTTTACGCGGGAGGGCAGTTTTTAAATGCAGGCGGAAGCCCTGCCAGCCATATTGCTATGTGGAATGGGAATAAATGGTCGGCCTTGGGTGCGGGAATGAATGACAATGTTCTGGCTCTTTCCGTTTACGGCTCTACCCTGTTTGCAGGCGGGCAATTCGACAGCGCAGGAGGCGGTCCTGCCAACCATATAGCTTATTTTACTCCTGCTGTTACGGGTGTAAATACAGAGCCTGTTGCGTCAAACTCAACCACTATATTTCCTAATCCTAATAATGGAGAGTTTGTAATTCAATCATCGGTTATCGGCGGACAGTCATCAGTTGAGATTTACAATGGGCTGGGAGAAAAAGTGTATTCAGAATTGTCAATTGACAAATATCCTTTATCAATTGATATGAGCTCCAGCCCAACCGGCATTTATATTTACAAAATAACTGATGGAGAGGGAAATGTAACTTCAAGCGGAAGGTTTTTAATTCTCTAATTTTAACTATTATTTAAAATTTAAGGGCATAAAATAATATGCCCTTTTTTTATTTCACATCTTTACACCTTAAAGTTTATCATATGAAGTTTGAACATTATACCTTGCGTCCGCCTGTGTTAAAAGATTCCCTTCAGTTGCTTGAAATGATGCAGGACAACCGGGCAAGACTGCTTGATTATTTCCCTGTATCGGCCGGCTCCATGAAGGATATTTCTTCCACAAAAAAGTATATTTCGGAAAAAATAAAACAGGCTAAAGCCAAAGAGATCCTGACATTCATCATATACGATAATACACAATCGCGGCCAATTGGAATGATATTTATAAAAAGTATTGACTGGAGCATTCCTAAAGCTGAACTCGCTTATTTTATTGATAAAAAATATGAGGGACAAGGCATAATATCGAAAGGGCTGAAGCATATTATTGCTTATTGCTTCGATACCCTGAAAATGAACAAGCTTTTCCTTAGGGTTGCATTCGATAATATAGGCAGCCAGCGTGTAGCCGTAAAGAATGGCTTTGTCCTTGAAGGCAAATTACGGAATGACTTCAAAAAAGCTGACGGAGGGCTTATTAACCTGAATTATTACGGATTGATTAAAGAAGACCTCGCCTCACATTAAAGCAAAAACACCAATAAAGCGATAAAAATCATCTTATAGCCACTTATTAGCCTTTTTAGGGCCATAGATATGGCCTTTGCTTTTATGATTGTAATCGGTTTATAATCTGCCCTGAATCATGGCAAAAAAATTGCTTTTGAGCTATCTTTGAGCCAGAGAAAAAGGAATGATTATGAAAACAAATCTGAGAATATTAACAATAGTGGCATTATTAATAACAATAGGCTTGCCTGCACCCGGTATAGCCCATCAAAAAAACGATAAAAACACAGAGCAGGTAAAAAAAGAGAAAATGGCAAAGAAAGAAGAACGGATGCAAAAGAAAGCGGCAAAATCTTTAAGAAATGAATCTCGCTATTTTTGAGCCTACAAATTATTTATGCTGCCAATTTAATCTTAAGTTACTTACGACTAACCGCTGACTGACAACTGACCACTATTTATTAGTCTTAACCATACCCAAAAACACCCAGGTTCCCCATCCGTCAGGATTGGCGGAAAAGAAAAGAAACATTTTATGATTATGCATCAATTCCCTGAACTGGCGACCCGGAAGTTTAAACGGGTCTCCTGTTCCAAAACCATTCTTTTGTATAGTCGCCAGGACTTTTCCATCCTCATCTTTAAGCTGCAAACGGCTCTGGCATTTTTCACAGGGCACCTCGGTATAATAGTCAATGGTAATAAAGCTGTTATCATTTATACTATCAATAAGGTAAGTAGATATGCCATTTATTGTATATGCCAATATCTCTTTGCCATTATATGTGAGCGACCATGAATCGGTGACGCTGTCGGGCTTACTGATAATATTTCCAGCGTATGTTGCTGCAAACGAAAAAATAAAAAATATAAGAAAGCAAATCCTTTTCATGTTGTAAGATGGTGCGAATATAGACGAAATCGGTAAAACTCGCCGTGAGGCTCAGAGTGCTTTGAGAAACACAGAGATTATCCTTATGGCAATTTATCTCTTACTTTTGCCTTGATTATGATTACACTAAACAGGCTTGGCATATTGCTTTTTATTATTTCTGTTTTTACCGGCTGTAAAAGCTCAAAGAATACACAGCAAAGCGGGCAAAACAAAGGTGTGCAGGTTACTCTCGCCGGCGACACGGGCAAACCCAAACAGATAGTAAAACTCCCGGTATTCATTCCTGCTTTGGAACTGCAAAACCAGCTTTACCAGGAGTTTTTCGCCCCAAATTATGGCAAATACTATCCGTGCAGGGATAATGATTGTGATGATGCCTACAAAGATCTATATGTTGAAGAACCGTTTATACATATACAGGACAGCCTTATTTCTATTAAAATGCACCTTGCCGGCGTAGCTCACCTGTTATTCAGCTTTAATGTAGCCGGCGATATACAGCTTACCGCCAGGCCGGTTGTAAAGAATGATACGTTGTTCTTTAAAAATGTAAAAATGCAACCCTCATCACAAAGCCTTTTATTGGCCATTACAACTTCTTTATTCGGGAAAATTATTGAGGAAAAGATACAGGAAAAATCATGGTATTCATTCCGCACAAAGCTGGATGCAACCACCGGAGATATAAGAAAGAAGTTTCCGCTGAAATGGGGCAATATTTGCCTGCTTCTTAACCTTAATAAAATATACCTGAACGATGTAAAAACTCAGGAAAAGCCTATTGAAGGCATTATAGCTGATTTTGATGCAGAATTAACTGTTGAAAGCGGGGATTTTTGCGGACAATAACCGGGAATACCGAATACTGAACAGGGAATAATGAATAACGAAGTGAATATCAAATTTCAATATTCGATATTCGTTATTATCTAAGCCCAGCGTTAACTTCCTTCAGCTTTTCAGAGCCGGGGCACAAAATTGAATAGTCGAGAGAGTTTAAGGGTTTCTCGGCGCTGTTCATTAAATGATGCAGGTCTTTTGATTCCTCATCAATATATAATAAGCCTGTAAGTATTTCTCCTTTTGCTTTGGCTTTTGCCACCGCATTAATAGCAGATACCCTGTCCTCGGGGTTCCAGTCCTGCTCAAGCTTGTGCAATTGCACCATAGAACCATCGTGCATTTTAACGCGCTTTACAGTGCCCTCATCATACTTTGTTGTAATAGTTTCCATTACCGGAACAAAATCCATAGTTGCCGTGGCATCCACATGCTGGCGGACATAGTCATAAGATTTGGTTGAACCCACATTATTATTAAAGGTAACGCAGGGCGAAATAACATTGATAAAGGCAAAACCATTATGCCTTGTGGCGGCTTTTATAAGCGGAACCAATTGCGCTTTATCTCCCGAAAAGCTCTGAGCCACAAAAGTAGCGCCCAGTTCAAGAGCAAGGCTTGCAAGGTCAATAGCCTGGAAATGATTTACATTACCCGCTTTATTTTTCGAGCCCTCATCGGCAGTGGCTGAATCTTGTCCTTTGGTAAGCCCATAGCAGCCATTATTCATAACAATATAGAGCATATTCAGGTTGCGCCTGATAACATGCACAAACTGCCCCATACCGATTGAAGCGCTGTCGCCATCACCAGAAACGCCTATATAAATCAAATCGCGGTTGGCAAGATTGGCGCCGGTAGCTACCGATGGCATGCGGCCATGCACGGAGTTAAACCCGTGAGAGTTGCCTAAAAAATATCCCGGTGTTTTTGATGAACAACCTATACCTGAAAGCTTGGCAACCTTGTGAGGTTCAATATCCATTTCGTAGCATGCCTGAACAATAGCCGCGCTGATAGAGTCGTGGCCACAACCTGCACAAAGGGTTGATAAAGCCCCTTCGTAATAATCTATGGTATAGCCTAATTTATTTTTAGGAAGGCCGGGGTGGCGGAATTTCGGACGAATGTAAGTCATATTAAATTACTTTTTTCAGTTTGGGCGCCGGGGTTAAAACTGCCGATACCTGGTTAATGATATTATCTGCCGTTATAGGCACGCCGTTAAAATTCAAAACGGGAATAAGCTTTTGGGGTTCAATCCCTAATTCTATAAGCATTAAACTCCTCAGTTGCGCGTCGCGGTTCTGTTCAACAACAAAAACCCTTTCATGTGCATTAATAAATGCTTCCACGGTTTTATTGAACGGAAAACCCCTGAGCCGGAGAGCGTCAATGGAAATCTTCTTCTCTTTAAAAATATCTATGGCCTCTTCCGCTGAATATGTAGAAGTGCCAAAGAAAATAATTCCTGTGGATGATTCATTTTTTTTCTGGTAAACCTGCGGGGCCGGAACCATTTCCTTTGCCGTGTTCCATTTCCTCATCAGCCTTTCCATACTGCGCTGGTAAGCATTGGAGTCTTCGGTATAAGCAGCATATTCATCATGTGATGAACCGCGTACCACATAAGCGCCAAGGGTAGGATGTGTAGCCGGTATAGTGCGGTAACCTACGCCATCCCCATCCACATCCAGGTAACGTCCATATTTCTGTATCTTTTCAAGGTCTGCGGCTTTTAATACTTTACCCCTTTTAAAAGGACGTTTATCATCCCATTCAAAAGGAGGGGAAATATGGTCATTCATGCCAAGGTCGAGGTCAGTCATAAGCAATACCGGTGTCTGGAGTGCTTCTGCAATTTCAAAAGCATCGGCAGTCATATCAAAACATTCTTTAGGTGAGGCCGGGAAAAGCAACGGATGCCGGGTATCGCCGTGTGATGCATAAGCGCCTTTCAATATATCTGATTGTTGTGTGCGTGTGGGCATTCCCGTAGATGGGCCTGTACGCTGCACATCAATTAAAACAGCGGGTATTTCGGAAAAATAAGCCAATCCTAAAAACTCATTCATGAGCGAAAGCCCCGGGCCGCTGGTAGAAGTGAATGCACGCGCGCCGTTCCAGTTCGCTCCAATAACCATACCGATAGCGGCAAGTTCATCTTCGGCCTGCAAAATGGCATAATTCTTTTTACCTGTTTCCTTATCAATACGGAATTCAGAAGCATATGAATCATACGCTTCGGCAACCGATGTAGAAGGGGTAATAGGATACCATGCCATAACGGTGGCGCCGGCATAAACCGCGCCAAGCCCGCAGGCTGAGTTACCGTCAATCAATATGGCATCTTTAAGCAGGTCGCGCCTTTCCACCCTGATATCGAGCGGGTATTTAAAGTTTTTCCTGACATAATCTATGCCCAGGTTCATGGCTTTCATGTTGGGCTCAACAAGCTTTTCCTTGCCTTTAAACTGCTCGGTAAAGAGTTGCCTGAATTCATTAACGTCAATATCCAGCAGAGCGGCAAGCGCGCCCACATATATTACGTTCTTAAACAGCAACCTCTGACGGGGGTCGGCAAATTCCTTATTGCACATTTCCATCATCGGTATGCCCAGGTAATTAATATCCTCACGTATATATTCGGCATGCAGCATTTTTGTGCTGTCGTATATCAGGTAGCCGCCGGATTTTACAATAGCCACATCTTCTTTCATGCTTTGCGGGTTCACGGCTACAACCAAATCAACGCCTTCCCTGCGTCCCAGGTATCCCTTTTCGCTGACACGTACCTCGTACCAGGTAGGCAAACCCTGTATGTTGGAGGGGAATATATTTTTAGGCGTAACAGGTATGCCCATCCTGAAAATGGACTTGGTGAACAAATAATTGGCGCTGGCAGAGCCTGTACCGTTTACGTTGGCGAAACGTACTACAAAGTCATTTACTTTACTATTTCCAGTTCTTCCTCCCATATTTTACCGGCTTTTTTTACGTTATAGAAAAATTGTTGCATATCCCATGCTGATGTAGGGCAGCGCTCTGCGCATAAGCCACAGTGCAGGCATACATCCTCATCCTTGGCCATAATACGGCCGGTGGGCAAAATATCCGACACATATAAATCCTGCGTTTTGTTGTTTGCAGGCACCTTCAGGCGTTTGCGCAAATCGGCCTCTTCGCCGTTGGCTGTAAATGATATACATGATGTGGGGCAGATATCCACGCATGCATCGCACTCAATGCATTTGCTTGTCGAAAATACTGTCTGCACATCACAATTCAGGCAACGCTCCGCTTCTTTAAAACCGGTGGCTTTATCAAAACCAAGTTCAACTTCCTTCTTCCGGTCAGATAGCGTCGCTTTTTTATCGGCCTGGGGTACTACATACCTTAAATCATTTACTACGGTGCTGTCATAACTCCATTCGTGCACACCCATTTTCATGCTGTGCAGGTTAACCATTGGCGAAGGGCGGTCATTCAATATATCTTTACCCGAGCATAACAGGTCAATTGACTTGGCAGCCTCGTGTCCGTGGGCTACGGCTGTAATTACGTTCTTAGGTCCGAAAGCGGCATCGCCTCCAAAAAATACCTTTTTATGGCTCGAAGCGAAAGAAACATTGTTAACTACGGGCATTCCCCATTTATCAAACTCGAGGTCAAGGTCACGCTCTATCCAGGGAAAACTGTTTTCCTGTCCCACTGCAATCAGCACATCATCAGCTTCAACAAATACTTCCGGTTCTCCGGTAGGTACAAGGCTTCTTTTGCCTTTGTCGTCGTATTTTGCATGAACCTTTTCAAATGTCATACCCTTCAGTTTTCCACTTTCAACCACAAACGTGGTAGGTACATGGTTATCTAAAATCGGAATATCTTCATGCTGGGCGTCTTCTTTCTCCCATGGTGAAGCTTTCATTTCGGCAAAAGGGCTGCGCACCAACACCTTTACCTGCTCGCCACCAAGGCGGCGGGCGGTACGGCAGCAATCCATAGCGGTATTACCACCGCCCAATACAATTACCTTCTTCCCTATTTTATTGGTATGCTCAAAAGCCACGCTTGCCAACCAGTTAATACCAATATGTATGTTGGCGGCTCCTTCTTTACGGCCTTTCAAATCCGGCAAATCGCGGCCGCGCGGAGCGCCGGTTCCAACAAAAACAGCGTCATAATTTTTAGCCAGTATTTCTTTCAGGCTGTCAACCCGGCTATTGAAATGTGTATGTATGCCGAGGGTAAGTATATAGTCAACTTCTTCATTCAGCACGGTTTCCGGCAGGCGGAACGATGGTATCTGGCTGCGCATAAAACCGCCGCCCATTTTTTGTTCATCGTACAAATGGATTTCATATCCCAATGGAGCAAGGTCGCGGGCTACGGTTAAGGAAGCAGGGCCCGCGCCAATCAATGCAATCTTTTTACCGTTAGGCGCAAAAGGGCCTTTGGGCATATATTTTGTTACATCGCCTTTGTTATCGGCAGCCACGCGTTTCAGACGGCAGATGGCAACCGGTTCTTTTTCTATACGGCCACGGCGGCAGGCGGGTTCACAGGGACGGTCGCAGGTGCGGCCCAGCACACCGGGAAACACATTGGAATCCCAGTTTATCATGTACGCTTCGGTATATTTTTGCTCGGCTATAAGCCTGATGTATTCCGGTACCGGGGTATGCGCAGGACAAGCATACTGGCAATCTACAACTTTATGAAAATATTCGGGGTTTTGTATATCGGTTGGTTTCATTAATTCTTAATGTTTAATGCTTAATGTTGAATTATTTTTCATTTCGATTCAACATTCATAATTTAAAATTAATTTAAAGCGGCAAAGATAATACTTTTTGATTAAATATGACCTGATGCAGTTGGATAATGAAAGACTTTTTTTATCAATTTATAGGATAAGGGATATGGGGTAAGGAACAAGGAAGCCATTTCATTTTTTTGCTATTTTTGGGATATAAAACACACTTAGAATGAAAAAAATATTATTAGCTGTTTTATTTTTAGCCGCCATATGTTCTGCCAGGAAGATACAAGCGCAAAAAATTTACACTGTAGCGGGTAACGGCACTGCGGGCTTTAGTGGGGATGGAGGTATTGCTACTGGAGCGGAATTAAACTTGCCCTATGGAGTGGCTACCGATGCTTTGGGCAATATATATATAGCAGACACCTATAACAGCGTTATCAGGGAAGTTGATATTCATGACAGTATTAGCATTGTGGCAGGCACTGGCACTGCGGGCTTTAGTGGAGATGGAGGACAGGCTATTGCAGCGGAATTAAACCATCCTACATGGTTATATGTTGATATATCCGGTAATAAATATATAACAGACTATGATAACAACCGCATTCGTAAAGTAAATACTCAGGGCATTATAAGCACTGTTGCGGGTAATGGAAGTCCATACAGTGGAGACGGAGGGCAAGCTACAGCAGCAGGTGTATCTCTTCCAGGTGATGTAGTTTTAGATAAATCTGGCAATTTATACATAGCTGAATATTATGACAACCGCATACGCATGGTGAATACTTCTGGTATAATAAATACTATTGTGGGTACCGGAGCAGCAGGATACAGTGGAGATGGAGGACAAGCTACAGCGGCAGAAATAAATGCAGCATCGGGGATATGGGTTGATACTTTAAGCAATTTATATATAGCAGATTGGAGCAATAATCGCATACGTATGGTCAATACTTCAGGTATAATAAATACTGTGGCTGGTAATGGAACAACTGGTTATAGTGGAGACGGAGGACAAGCTACAGCAGCAGAATTAAACGAAGTTTCTGGAGTATTGCTGGATGCTTCAGGTAACATGTATATAGTAGATATTGGAAATAACCGTGTACGAAAGGTAAATTCATCTGGTATTATAACTACAATAGCTGGTACTGGCACAGCAGGATACAGTGGAGACGGAGGACAAGCTACAGCAGCGGAAGTAAATTCCCCTCACACTATAGCAATGGATTTCTATGGGAATCTCTTTATTACAGACTTAAATAATAACCGTGTCCGTGAGATAACTACTGGTTCTCCTTTAGCTGTAAATGAGCTATTAAATGATGATTATTCTATAAGAATTTTCCCCAACCCATCCAATGGCAAGTTCACAATTCAGTTGTCAGAAGTCGGCAGTCAGTCGTCAGTTGAAATCTATAATATGCTGGGAGAGAAAATAGCCTCCTCTAACTCCTCCAAAGGAGGAGAAATCTACTCCCTCCCTTTGGGAGGGAAAGGGTGGGCTCTTGATATAAGCAGTGAGCCCGCAGGCATTTACTTATACAGGGTTATTTCGGAAAATGGAAAATGTATTGGAAGTGGGAAGCTGATAATTCAGTAATTAAATTGAGCAAAAATCAACCTGAATTATAGTCCCGCAGAATTGCGGGAATGGTAATAGAATAACTTCTTTATTCAAACGCTTTATTACCGAATGCTGCACTTTGGGAGATTCCTCACTTCATTCCGAACGAAGTGAGGAATCTCTTTATTATTGGTATCACATTTTGTGACACCTTCTAAAAACAACTTTTGTACTTAGTGAAGCTTTGTGATCTTAGCGCCTTAATGGTGAGCCTTTATATTTATCTTTGAAAAATCATTAAGTTTACATTATAGCTTCAAACTATTTTCAATGAAAAAACTTGTACTCCTATTCTTCATTCTTAACTCTTCACTCATAACTCTCACTGCCCAGGTAAGCACTTTGCTTAATATTCCTCCCCGCATTCAGTGGCCCAATAATGATGGCTATTGCGGCGAAAACTCCATACAGATGTGCGGCTTATATTATGGCAATTATATCTCAGAAGTGGTGGTCAGGGATGTAGCCGGCGGAGAACTTCTTGTTTATGTGAATGATACTGCCGCACTCGATTCCCTTAACTTTAACTATGTTGAATGGGACCCAAACCCAAACCCTCCGCAGTATATGACCTATCTCGACTGGGTAAAGCAATACCTTTATCAAAAACAGCCGGTAATTATAACCGTTTATGTAAGCGGAATGAGCGACCCTGACTACGACCATATCATTCCCGCCATCGGCTTTTATGCAAATAGTGTAAATACATATAATGCTACTGATTCGCTCACCTATAATACCAATTTCGATACCGTTTATTTCACACGCGCGTTTTCAACTATATATGCCACCCGTGCACAGGCAAACAACAGCGCTCCCTATCCTTATTATATCCCTAAGAATGTAGATTATGGAGTGGCCGTTACCGGCAATAAAGATCCGGGAAAGGTTACCAGGCCAGTCCATATTGTGCTCGACTCGAATGATGAACCCAATGTTACACTTGGAGTGCCTCCCTGCATGTTGCGCGCAACCATTACCGCTGATTCTCTGACAATAGGTAAATCCTATGCCCTGTTAAGGTATAACAATTACCGTACAGTTCCAAGCACGGGCTTTAAACCATCGGGCGCTAATTCGGTAGTCTATTTTACGGCAACAGCAGTAACCCACACTGTAATTGATTCCTTCATGTCCGATACGGCTGTTTTTTACCGATGCATACCATATTCTGTTACTGGCATTGAAGAAGAAAGCACGGATAATGACAACGTAGTTGTATTTCCAAACCCCAACAATGGAGTGTTTCAATTAAAAATTACGAATTACGAATTAGGAATTAAAAATGAACTGGAGATTTATAATATGTTAGGAGAGAAAATAGCCTCCTCCAACTCCTCCAAAGGAGGGAAAGGGTGGGCTCTTGATCTGATTGGTCAGCCAGCAGGAATGTACCTCTACCGCGTCATTTCTGACAATGGAGAAGTTATCAGCAATGGGAAGTTTATTATACAATAACTTCCTGTCATTACAAAATTTAATATTGAGTTAATATAGAAGCGATTTGTTTTTTTCATCTTAGCGCACTCTTAAAATCTGATGAGTGTGCTAAATGCTCTCTTTTTATTTATAACTCCATATATGAAAATCAAAAAAATCCCTTTATTTTTTGCATTGTTGCTGTGCGTTTTTACATTTAACACGCATGCACAATTAACAACAAAGCGTTCAGGTAATTATGGAGTAATGACATATCTGGTTAATAATATCCTTCTGGGAAATGGAACAAAAGCAACCAATATTACCTACCAGGGAATTGATACTGCTTTTGGCTTCTTTAATGGAATCTCATCTAACATTGGTATGGATAGCGGCTTATTAATAACCAACGGAACAATTACCAATGCCAATGGCCCTTCCTGCAGAACAGATGACAGCAAAGACGGCCAATGTACCACCTATTATCCTAAATATCCCTCACAGGAAGGCTGGCCAAACAGCAATTCGTACAATGATTCTGACCTTGCCAATTTACTTGGAGATAAATATAAAGACACTTATTCTTGTTTCATAATACAATTTGACTTTGTGGCCACATCTGACTCTATAAGATTTCAATATGTATTTGGCTCCAATGAAGAGCCTTGTTTTTACAATGACAAATATTTTGACGATTTCGGTTTCTTTTTAAGTGGCCCCGGTATTAATGGGCATGGTGGAAAAAATGGCCCTTTCTCGCATAATGCCGAAAACCTGGCACTCATCCCGGGTACAAGTAATGCAGTATCCATTAATAATGTTAACTGTTCAACTAATTCCAACTATTATGTATGTAACTGGCCAACTTCGGCTCCCGGATGCACCGAAGCCTGCTCTGCCGGTTGCCCTGCCAGTATTGGAGCCACAACTGTAGGTTACAGCGGTTTTACAAAAGTGCTGACTGCAAGAGCTGCGGTTAAATGCGGACAAACATACCACATTAAATTGGGTGTGGCCGATATTGAAAATGGCTATTATGACTCCGGTGTGTTTTTAAAAGCCGGAAGTTTTGAGAACAATGCAGTAAGTGTAGTTGCCTCTCCTGCATCGGCAAAAATATGCGGCGCAGGGAAATCAGTTACGCTTACAGCCGATGGAGCTACAAATTATACGTGGAACACAGGCGGAACAAATGATACAATTATGGTAAGCCCCACAACTACTACAACCTATTCGGTAGTCGGTAATATTTCAACTGGATGCGCGGATACAGGAAAAATTGTAGTTACTGTAAATCCTGCCATAACGGCTACAGTAACCCCGACCAATGGTAATTGTGCCGCAAAAGGCAGCGCTACCGTAACAGCAAGCGGAGGAAGCGATTATACATATAGCTGGAGCAATGGAAAAACGACCCAGAGTGATACAGGGTTAACTGCAGGCAAATATATTGTAACCGTAACGGACAGCGCAGGGTGCAGCACAACTGACACTACAGTAATTATTAGCCCTGTGGCACCTGTTATAACTGTAAGTCCGTCTTCGAAGAGTATTTGCAGCGGAAACCCGGTATCTCTTACTGCAAGCGGCGGAAGTACCTATACATGGTCTCCTGCAACCGGCCTTAGCTGCACCACCTGCAGCAATACTAATGCAGACCCTGCTGTAACTACAACTTATAAAGTGGTAGGTGATTCTTCCGGATGCTCCGATTCAGCTACAACAACCATAACTGTAATAAGTAATACAAATGTAATTGCCTGGGGAGACACTATCATAGCAGCCGGTGGAACAGCCGTTATATCAGCTTCCGGAGCTATACGCTATACCTGGAGCCCAGGAGAAAATATCGGTTGTGACACCTGCCCTGTTACAAAAGTTACGCCAGGTGCCACAACTACATATACTGTTATAGGAACCAATACCAATGGCTGTACCAGTACAGACACGGTAACTGTAATAATTGAATGCAATGATTTTGAAGTTCCTAATGTATTTACACCCAATAACGACGGTATTAATGATGTATTCCTGATAAAAGCATATTCCGAAACAAGTTACAGCATTGAAATATATAACCGTTGGGGGATATTAATGTTTAAATCCAATTCTCCTGCTTCACCCTGGAACGGAAAAGATATGAGCGGGCAAATGGTTTCTGATGGTGTTTACTACTACATTATCAAATCGAAATGCAGCGATACGGAATATGACCACCATGGATTTGTACAGGTAATAAGATAAAAGTTTCAGCTTAATAATCAAGCCAATTATCAAGGCTTCAATAAAATAACTCGCTATCAACCTTGTTATTATTTAATTTTGCTATCTTAGCAATATCAAAAGCATCAGATTAATTGAGGAAAAAACCCTATCAGAATGAAAAAAATTACAGCTATTTCAGCCTTTGCCCCTGTTTGCAAATCTATTTTAGCAACAGCAGGATTTTTAATTCTTACTATTTCATTAACTAGTGCCCAAACTATGGGCCGCCTTTGGGGCATGGCTACCGGCGGCGGCGCCAATGTTGGGGGAGTATTATTTAATTTCGACTCTCTTACTTCATACGACAGTACTGTATATAATTTCAGTTATAATGTGGGATATAACCCAACCGGCAATGTAATAC
This sequence comes from Bacteroidia bacterium, assembly GCA_052325425.1. GTDB lineage: Bacteria > Bacteroidota > Bacteroidia > JABEUT01 > JABEUT01 > JABEUT01. The sequence goes on from JBKQUY010000092.1 coordinate 49,316, forward strand.
AAGCCACCAATGGTAAACTCTACGGCATGGTTGATTATGGAGGATTGTGGGGATACGGTACAATTTTTCAATGCAGCCAATCGGGTACAGTAACCACAATACATAGTTTTACAGAAGATACCAACGATGGAGCGTATCCTCAGGGCAGCCTTATGCAAGCTACCGACGGCAACCTCTATGGTATGGCTTCAAGCGGAGGAGTCAACGGCGAAGGCGTAATCTTCAAATGCTCGACTTCAGGAACGTTTAATTCCTTATACAGCTTTGGAAACAGCGCCTCAGATGGTGCTAACCCAGAGGGAAATCTCATACAGGCATCTGATGGTAACCTTTATGGCATGACCCAATATGGAGGTTCAGGAGGTTACGGAACTATTTTTAAATATACCTTATCCGGAACCCTGACTATCCTGGTTAATTTTAACGGAACCAACGGAGGTGAGCCTTATGGCAGCCTTGTACAGGGAAGCGATGGTAACCTTTACGGGATGACTTATACCGGTGGCAGTTTGAATCATGGAACAATTTTTGAATGCACTACTTCAGGTACATTTACCACTTTAGTTAATCTCGACAGTACAAACAATGGCGCTAATCCTTATGGCAGCCTTATACAGGCTTCTGATGGCAACCTTTACGGAATGACTTCGGTAGGCGGTTCATCGGGCAGCGGAACTTTATTCCAATGCACTACTTCGGGGACAATTACTACCCTGTATAATTTCGGTTCAATACCTATTTATGGCAACACCCCCTATGGCGACCTTATACAGGCATCTGATGGCGACCTTTATGGAATGACTTACTATGGCGGCACATCGGGAGACGGCACTGTATTTGGATTCAATATAACTAGTACAATGATGGATACATTGGTTAATTTTAATGTTACCAACGGCATCAACCCCAATGGCAATTTGCTTGAAGTAATGAGCGTTACTGACAGCCTCAAAGCTACCTGCTCAAGCGCTACTCTTTCTGCTTATGCAAGGGGTGCGAAAAGCCCTTATACTTATTCATGGTCAAACGGCGCTACAACCTCCTGCATAACCGTTACAACCGGGGGCACCTTTACCTGCACCGTAACAGACGCGAGAGGCATAGCTGTTAAAAGCCATATTGCTTCGGGGCTTCTTATGGCAAGCGCCACAGGCAGTGCGGTTGTTTGCCAGGGAAACTCTGTAAATCTCAGTGCATCGGCCAGCGGAGGCAAAGGTTCCTATATCTATACATGGATGCCGGGTAGCCTTAGCGGAGCATCCCCAAGTGTGAGCCCTGCATCAACCACTACCTACACTGTAACTGCGACAGATTCGCTTGGCTGTACAAGCACAGCCAACGAAGTAGTAACTGTAAATACAGTTCTGCCATCGGTAAGTATTAGCGGGGCATCGGCAATTTGCAAAGGTTCCGGTACGACCCTTACCGGAAGCGGGGCAGATACATATATGTGGACAGGAGGCCCTGATTCGGAAACTTATACCATCAAGCCTTCCGCTACAACTACCTATACTTTAACAGGAACAGATACATTAACCAAATGTTCAAATACCGCTACCCAGGTTGTTACCGTTAACTCATTGCCCTCAGTAAGCATGAGCACTAATCTTATGGGAGGCACCGGCTGTGCGGGCTCTGTTGATGTGCTGACTGCTAATGCAACCGGCTTTGGTACATTACTATATAAATGGAGCAATGGAAGCACCAACGATACTGCTCAGGTAACCAAAGGCGGTATTTACGATGTAATAGTAACTGACGGAAACGGATGCGCCGATACCGACACCCAGGCAATAACAGTAAATGCCCCTGAAATAACTATTACAGGTAATGTATCGGGAGGAGGAACAGGGTTTTGCGCCGGTTCGCTCGATACGTTGATGGCCAATGTGATAGGCAATGCTCCCTTTACTTATACATGGAGCACTTCAGGTGCTAATGATACTATTTTAGTATCTTCCGCCAACACATACAGCGTAACCGTTAAAGATAAAAATGGCTGTACAGGTACAGCCAGCATTACTGTCACCAAAAAATCATTGCCGGTTATAAGTATCACCGATAATGTAATCGGAGGCAATAAAATATGCGCGGGCAACATTGACAGCCTTACCGGAAGCGTAAGCGGGTCAGGGCCTTTTGCATATAATTGGAGTGACGGAAGTACAAATGATACCGCGCTGGTGCAGGATGCAATGACTTATACGCTCACCGTATCGGATGCTAACAGATGCGTAAATACTGCCACAAAAGCTATAACTATTAACCCATTGCCATCAGTCAGCATTTCCGGGAATACTTCCTTTTGCTCAGGCGGTTCAGACCTCCTTTCAGCTAACGCTCCCTCCGCCATTTCATTCGCCTGGAGTGATGGCAATATGACCAATACAACATTTGTAACGATGGCAGGCACATATAATATAACTGTAACTGATGCAAATGGCTGCAGAAATTCCGATAGCATTGCGGTAGGAATAAACTCCTTACCACTGGTACTCATCAGCGGTAACAACTATATCTGTTCGGGCACTGAAGGCCTTCTGACTGCAAATGCCTCTGTTCCCGTTACCTATAGCTGGAGCACTTCGGGTACAAACGACACTATTTTCGCATCATCGGCCAATACCTATAATGTAACCGTTACCGACAGCAACGGATGTATGAATACTGCATCCAAAACAGTAACGGTGGATTCACTGCCCAATGTTAATGTAAGCGGCAACGATTCCATCTGTTCCGGTTTAAAAGATGTTCTCACAGCCAACGCGCCTTCTGCCACCTCATATAGCTGGAGCACCGGCAGTTCAAATGATACCACCATCGTGTCAGCGACTAACACATATACAGTAACCATTGCAGATGCTGCCGGGTGTATAAACACGGCCACCAAAACTGTTACAATTGATGTTCCCCCGGTAAGCATTCTTGGCAACAATTCCATATGCATGGGCGGCACAGATCTTCTCGCCGCAAGCGCTCCAACCGCAGTTACATTCCTTTGGAGTGATGGCAGCACGAAAGATACCGCTATTGCTACCTCAACCAATATTTATAGTGTAAAAGTAACCGACGCGAGAGGATGTAAAGATTCTACCAGCCTTTTAGTAACGCAATATTCATTGCCGGCTGCAAGCATAAGCGATGATATTATCGGCGGAAATAAAATATGCGATGGCTCTTTTGATACCCTTACGGTTAATGCCAGCGGTTATGCGCCCTTTACTTACCGATGGAGTACAACTGCAAATACTCAAACGATATTGGTTTCTGCCGCTGATACATACAGTGTGGTTATAAGAGATGTGCATGGCTGTGCAGACACAGCCAGCCAGGTTATTGTAGTTAATCCGCTGCCAACTGTAAGTATCAGTTCCAACATTATTGGCTCAGGATGCTCAGGAAGTATTGATGTTCTCACTGCCAATGCAAGCGGAACAGGTACATTGCTTTATAACTGGACTGACGGAAGTACACAAGACACCGCCCAGATAACTACAGGCGGGATATATACTGTAACCGTAACCGACGGCAACGGCTGTATGGATACTGCAAGCAATGAAGTAATAGTAAATGCGCCCGCTATAACCATTAAAGGTAATATTATCGGAGGCCCCGGATTCTGCAAGGGAAAAACCGATACGCTCAGGGCTGATATTGTAGGTAATGCTCCCTATACTTATGACTGGAGCACATCAGGTACCGGGGATTCAACAGTAATATCGGCGCCTGCAACGTACAGTATTTCAGTTACAGACAAGAACGGATGCGTTGGCACAGCAAGTCTTGATGTAGTGGAAAATCCTTTGCCAGCAGTAGGTATACTCGGGGCCTCATCGGTTTGCCTGGGTTCAAGCACTACCCTTATCGGAACGGGAGCAAATACATATGTATGGACAGGCGGCCCAAATACTGAAGCTTATGATGTATCGCCAACAGTTGCCACGACTTACACGCTTACCGGTACAAATTCCGCAACGGCATGTTCCGATACCGCAATGCATGTAATAACCATCAGCCCATTGCCAGCCGTCAGCATATCAGGACAACCGGAAATATGCTATGGGGCAGGTACAACGCTGGTAGCTTCGGGAGCCGATACATATGTATGGTACATCGGGCCAAGCACGGCCGATTTTAATGTAACTCCAACGGTTACAACAACCTATACAGTTACCGGTACAAATTCCTCCACGGGCTGTTCAGATACCGCAACTTATGAAGTTATGGTAAGATTATTGCCCACTATAAAAATAACCGCATCGGCATCCACTATATGCGCAGGTAGTGTTGATACCCTTAAAACCGGCGACACAGCAACTGATGCCAGCCCGCTTGTATATGATTGGAGCACCGGCGGAAGCAATGACACAATTATTATTGCCCCATCAGGTTCACTTACATATTCAGTAACTGTTACCGATTCCATAGGATGTAAAAACAGCGCCACACAACTTATCAATGTCAACCCATTGCCACCGGTTAACATCAGCGGAAAAGACGCAGTATGTACCGGTTCAAGTACGGTTCTTTCTGCAACCGGGGCAAACGTTTATTTGTGGAGTACAAACGCCACAACCAGCAACATTAGTGTATCTCCTCTTGTAGCTACTGCATTTTCAGTTACCGGAACCAATACACTGACTGCATGCAGTGACATTGCCTCAGTTACAGTCAATGTAAACCCCTTGCCAACCATTACAATCAGCGGCAGTACTGATATTGATATTGGCAGCCGCGATACCCTTACTGCAAGCGGCGGGGTCAGCTATGTATGGACAGACGGAAGTACTTATGATACGGCCAATGTAAGGCCATTGGTAAATACAACTTATACAGTTACCGGGACCGATGGAAACGGATGCAAAGATACTGCCAGTTTCCTGGTAACAGTAAAACCATTGGGATTAACCAGCATTTCAAATTCAGCTTCAACATCAATTTACCCCAACCCAGCGGTAAATACGCTTAATCTATCATTTAATATGCAGGGAGGCGAAAGGGATGCTGTTATTGAAATAATGGATGCAAGCGGAAAAGAAGTGATGAGAGAAAACACAAGTATAAGCAATGGCAAAAATACATCTATAGATGTAACGGCTCTTGCCCAGGGATTATATTTTGTAAAAGTAATAACTGAGAAGAATGTGCAGGCGGTTAAGTTTATAAAGCAATAATATTATAAGTGAAACCCGTATTTCTCATCCTTGACGATTGGGAGGGGCATATTGCTGAAAACAAATGCTGGAACCAATTAGAAGAATTTGTTGAGATACGTTTTTTAGACCAACCCATTATTTCTGTTCCCGATTCTGAATTAACAGGCGTTAAATTTTTAATGGCGCTGCGCGAACGGACAGCTTTAACCGGACAGGTGTTTGACCGTTTGCCTGAACTGAAACTCATATTACAGACCGGAGGGCATGCCTATCACATTGCCCAGGATGCTGCAAGGAAACGTGGAATTTCAATAGCATTGGGCAGGCGCGTAAAAGCTCCACTGGTATCCGTGCCTGAACTTACCATGGCCCTGATGCTTGGCACCATGCATTTATTGCCACAGGCGCAACAAGCGATGTATGCCGGCGGGTGGCCATTATTGACGGGCCGTACACTGAGCGGACGCCGCTTAGGAATATTGGGCATAGGAAGGCATGGAAGCAGGGTGGCGCATATAGCTAAAAACGCTTTTAATATGGATGTGGTTGCATGGGCAAGGCCAGGTAACAAGTATGCATCCGATTCTGATATACCCAGGTTGCCCCTGTACGAACTTCTGAATACAAGTGACATTGTGAGCATACATTTGCGTTTATCCCCGGAATCAACAGGCTTGCTGAATAACGAGAGATTACAAAGTATGAAGCAAGGGGCTGTCCTGGTAAACACTTCCCGGGGTGGTATTATACATGAAGAATCATTACTCAAGGCACTAACCAATGGCCCTCTGGCAGCAGCAGGATTGGATGTATTTGCCCATGAACCCCTGCCGCCTGACTCCCCTTTACGTAAACTGAAAAATGTCATGCTTACTCCGCATATCGGGTGGACAGTGGAAGAAGTATTTGATGAATTCGCGCAAATTGCATGTACCCAGTTGCAACAGTATTTAAAAGGAGATTTACCTTCTTCGGAATTACTGGCGCCGGTCGCGTAAGTTCAAGGCCAAAGCAAAAAAATCTTGTCCCAAGGCGGGGTCAAAGTAATCCATGCAGTAAATGGCTTTAGCCATGAAAGCACAATATAACAGCGAATCTTATCATATAATGATATAAACATCAATAAAAAATCCCGCAGAAATGCGGGATTTTTTATTTCGGTATCCGGTGAAAAATTATTGGTTCCTTATCAATTGAACATATCCGCTCAGGTTGAATATTTTATCATTATAATCGGTAGCATAAATCATATAGTAATATGTTCCGTCGGCTTCATCTATGCCAGATGAACTCCTTCCATCCCAATCAATATTCGGTGATATGGCTTCAAAAACCCGCTCGCCCCATCGGTTGAAAATTTCAATACTGTATGTCTTAAGGGCTCCGGTAGTAACATGGAACACAGAATTTATTCCCGATACACCAGGAGTAAATACGTTCGGAACATAGAATTCCTCTAAAACATATACTTTTTCCGTCGCTGTATCAACACAGCCATAAGAATTTGAAGCTATAAGAGTTACAACATAAGTACCCGAATCAGTATATTGGTAATATGGCAGCACGCCTGAATAACTGCCACCGTTGCCAAAAGTCCATGCCCATGTATTGGTATTATTGGTGTCAATGACAGCAAATGAAATATACTGCCCGCCTAATATTGTATCAGGAATAGCCTTAAAATTTGCATTCGGTGTAGGATTAACCGTTATCGTAACAGTTCTTACAGCCGTATCACTGCACATATCAGTTACCGTACAGGTATAGGTCGTAGTGGATGTGTCTGATACTGTAATCGGGCCGGGGCCTGAATTTGTTCCTATAGAAGGGCTCCATGAGTAGGTGTATGAAGGGTTTCCGCCTGCGGCATTAATGCTTATCTGGGCCATTTTACCGGAACATATGGTAGTATCATCTGACGGGGCAGCCACCAATGGAGGATATATATATATAGGTTTGCTTACGGTGTCATAACATGTGCCGTTTACGCCTATAACCGTATAAATCACGCCATTGGTTTTAGGAGTATCAATAACTATTGCACCAGTGGTTACATTCAAACCGGTAGCCGGAGACCAGGTATATGCACCTGCACCGCTGGCAGTCAGGGTAATTGTCTTGCCGGGGCAAACAGTGTCAACCGAAAGGCCAACACTTACCGTAGGAGTAACATTTACGCTTATGGTTACGCTGTCTTTTGAAGCGCAGCCTGCCACTGTTTTACCTGTAACCGTATATGTCTGTGTTGAGCCCGGGCTTGCGCTTGGGTTAGGGCAGGTGTAACAGCTCAGGCCACTGCCTGGCGGAGTCCATGTATAAGTTGACGCGCCAATGGCATTCAAGGTATCGGCATGGCCTTTACATAAGTTGGTATCAGGTTTTGATGTTATGCTTACAACAGGCAATGTATCTACCGTTAATTTTACGCTTGCCGAATCTGAACATCCCTGGAGGTCGGTGCCGACAACTACATAGGTAACAGTAGAATCAGGGTTGGCAGTAACAGTCGCGCCGGTAGTCGTTCCGCCCAACCCGGCAGCCGGAGACCAGGAATAGCTCATTCCGCCCGGACCGGTAGCAGTAATATTTGTTGGAGAACCGTTGCATATTGCAAGGGATGCAGGAGCCGTAACTATAGGCTTATCAACAGTTACAGTAATGGTCGTATCAGATTGGCACCCAAGAGGCGAAGTTCCCTGTACTGTATATGTTTGTGTGGAAGGAGGATTAACTATTAGAACTGAATCAGTATTATTACCCGGAGTCCAAAAATAAGTTGCCGCCCCACCAACTTTCAGCGTATCAGGAGCAGCGCCAAAACATAACAAAGGCGAAGCTGCTGCAATGGTCAGTGACGGGGTCGGGTTCACAGTAATGGTGAATTTTGTGCTGTCGGCACAGCCATCGCCTGCAGTACCAACCACGGTGTATGTTGTAGTAGAATCGGGTTGGGCTATTACAATGGTACCTGTTGTACCGGGCGACAGGCCAGTAGCAGGCGACCAGGTATATGTTGAGGCTCCGCCGGCACTTAATGTAGTTGAAGTACCCGAACAAATTATTGGCGGACCACTTGATTTCACTGAAACATTTACAATTCCAACGCTGATGGCAACAGTGGAATTATTCACGCATCCGTTGGCATCGGTGCCGGTAACAGTATATGTGGTAGTTACAGATGGGCTGGCTGCAACTGTAGAGGTATCATAGGAAGGGTTTAAACCTGTTGAAGGGCTCCATGCGTATGTTCCTGTGAAACCAGCGCCG
>JBKQUY010000093.1:0-23395 GCA_052325425.1 Bacteroidia bacterium
TTACAATTAAAAGATATTCTTCTTCATAAGCCCCAAGTGAAAGTGCGCAAATAACCATATCAAGAAAATCAGTGAACACACTACCTTGTGATTTGCCGTGCGCAATCTTGTCAAATGTTGCCGTGAACTTCTTTATGTCCGTTATCATTACTTCTCATTAATTAAAGGGGTCTCTGCCCCCATAACCAAGTGAAATAATCACATTTCCATGAGTGGAAAAAATGTGGCGCGCTTAATTTTTCAAAAGTTTTATTTCCATTTTTTGCTTCTTTGTAGTTACTATTTTAGTTTCGGAAACTCTTTAACAGTACGGGGTTCAAACTAAATTATAACGACTATGCCGGTTAATCATATTGCCAATGTTCCAATAAAGCCCGCTTACATCAGGTCGAGGCTCCGTTCATTTAATAATCAACTTTTGAAAGGGCTTAGCGCAGCAAGGATGGAATGCCTTGTTAAACAAATCTTCGATAGCACCCAACGGATCGGCCACATAACCGATTTACGAAATACCGTTCACAATCGGCTTTGCACTGATGCCACCCGTGATGATTTCAACCCGTTACGAGCGGCTGCATATCACAGTCAACAGGGAAATATGGATGAAGCATTCTGGCTTGTCTTTCTTGCTACCCACATGGGTGAAGACGAAGCAAAAACAGGGTGGAGATTGGTTAAGGATGTATACTGTGGCTTGGGAAATGCAGTTCGTTGGGATTGGAAAAGTATATGTTCTGACCCGAACGGGTTCCGCCAATGGCTGAAAGCCAATAAAGATGTGTTGCAGAAAAACGGCAGGTTCGGCAACCACCGAAAATATGAATCGCTTCTTGATGAACACACGGGTAGAACCATTGCATCCTATATTGACTGGATTGGGCCTGCACATAATCACCTGCATTTCATCAACAGTTATTGTAAAGATGGAGAGCATACTCCCCGCATATTGTTCGACTTAATGTATAAATCTATGGAGGCGGTATGGCGCTTTGGTAGAACAGCCAAGTTCGATTGCCTCTGTATGGCTGGTAAACTTGGCCTCATCAATATTGAGCCCGGACATCCATATTTACAGGATGCCACCGGCCCACTGGAAGGGGCCAGGTTGTTATTTGGCAGTAGGTTATCCACTAAAGCCCTGAATACAAGGTTGTGGGAACTTGGCCGGCACCTAGATTTATATTTCGGCATGCAGGTTTTGGAAGATGGTATTTGCAACTGGCATAAGAGCCCGGACAATTACATTTCCTTCCTCCCCGTAAAATAACAACCAAAAAAATGCGCAGCATGACCTCCTATTAGATAGGAGGCTTGACCCCACCACTCAAGGGCTGCTCCGCAGAACAAAAGTACTAAAAGTGAACCTATCGGTATTTGCATAGTATTCCATAATGTAAATAGTTATGCTGGATTATCTATGATAAGTTGCTGAATAGTAATCCTATATGTTTACCTGAATTACAAAATGGTAAAAAGAGAGTGAGAATTCCATTATTTGACCGACATTTACTTTATATTCTTGGGAAAGCCCCGGGAATATTTTGGTAAAATCCAAAGTTTTAATTCTAAATTAAAATGGCAAAAGAAACAACTGAAAAAGAACGCCTCGACCAAAAATCGGTTGACAAGAACAAAACTAGTGTGCCTTTCAAACATGGGCAAGACAACAGGTCAAGACAGTTAGACCCGAAACAACAGCCACTTAAACCTAAAAAGTAGGTTTATTCAATCTTAGCAAAAAAAGGGGCACAATTTGTGTCCCTTTTTTATTTGCCGTAACAACCTAAGATAAATTCATCGGAGGTTAAACGATAGCTGTTTGCGCATTTTAAAAAAGGAAATTATTTATCTTTGAAGCAAGCATGAATTAATAAATGCTTCAAATAGGATTCTATAGAATGAAAATTAATGATAAAATAGAGGAAGTACGAAATTTACATAATCAGGCACGTGCATTAAAAGAAAAAGCCCGGGTTTCTGATAGCAATATCAACTTCTTTGAAAAAGCAAGCAATAAGTATTTGGAAGCTGCTGATGGGGTTTTCAATCTTTTGGCAAAAAACAATAAAATAGATGGATCTACAACTATCCGTATGAAAGCGCTTGGCTTCTATTATAGGTTTGAACAAAACGTCTGCCTTAGTGCCTATAACTATAAAAGTGACAAATTCCAGGAAGCTATAGTGTTTGCCGAGAGAGCAAAAGAAGAAATAGAAAAAGCATTAAATGTTATTAATGATTCTCTTGAAGCATTAAATCATGAAACAAAAGAGTTTCTTATAATGATGCGTAAAAACTGGCAATCATCTGCACTATCAATTAACGTTTATAAACTTGAACCTCTTGCAAAGCAAGCGATGAATAGCCATGATTTCATAAAAGCATTTGATTATTATAATGAGATGATTACGGTTATGAAGCAAGTATATGAATATAATAAAAATGCACCATTAGATCAGGTTTATATAAGAATTGCACATGGAAACTATTTAGCAATGATTGCCAGTCTTGCTCAAGTAATGGCTGGACTCACAGAAAAAAATATTTCAAATAGTGTTTTTTCTTCTGATATGAATATTGACTTGATTAGGCATTATGTAGATGCTTACAAATCATCCATTGAAGCCTGGAATGCAAACCCCGAATGGACGCAATATAGGAAAGACGCGGATGTTATCAAAGAAAACATCCAAAAATTATTAGATACCAATAAGGATAAACGGAATGTATATTTAACTGAATTCAAAAACGATTCAATTCTTCAATCTATACTACTGCCAGAAAACAAAATTCGAGATTATAATAATAGCTCTGCACCTATAAGGCTGCATAAAAGATATAAGGGTTATGAATTTAAGCTGTATTCTTTATTATTAAACAGGAAGTATATTATCGGAGGTTGCAAAGAAGATATTATGGGGCTTTTCGGGATAGAGTGCAAAAATAAGATACAATGGCATAAAAGGGGTAAACCAAACGAAGTTGTATTTCTTATTGTTTTATTATCCATTTTTACAATCGATGATTATACTAAGTTTAATAGTAACAAAATAGATTTGGATTTAATAAATGAAATTCTCAATAAGCGAATTGAATTTGCCAATACTAAGCTTCCAAAAATGAGGTCCATCAGCTCTATGGCTTCTGCATATAAGCGCTATATAACAGGTGAGCGTAGGGATTTCGGAAAAGGCGCGAAGAATTTGCCTGCAAAGCGTAAAGACCTTGTTGATATAGTAAAAGAAACGTTTCATCAAAAATTCGCTATACCGTTTGAGGTAAAAAATTAGGTTTTTTCCTTAAAATTTACAAATAAAGGCTCCTGGTTTCAGGGGCCTTTTTTATTTCAAATACTTGCCATCCGAGGTGTTCATTTCCTTAACTCCTTAACGATTCCTTAATGATTTTATTAAGGCGTAACTACTTGATAAACAGCTACATAAACATCGTATATTTGTATCGTGAAATTGAATTAATAACAATTAAAATCGATTTAAAATGAAAACGAAAACACACACTTCCCAAAAGAGTTTAAACGGCGCAGATTTTCAAAGCCGCAGGTCAAGCATTATTCAAACAACAAACTGCACGCTTTTCCCCAAAGTAAATTTGGATTCAAAAGTAGGCGTTGAAGAATTCTCTAAACACATGGAGAAAAATCTTCTCAAAAATGATGGCCAAAATTATAAGACAGCTCATAATATCTATCCCAAATTCCTTACGGTTGCACGAGAACTGTTAGATATTCCAGAAAATATGTTTAACACTATTCGCAGTGTTACCAAGTTGAGAATTTACCGTATCCAACTGCATGATAAGGTTGGTGTTCGAAAGAATGAACGCGCAATACGCCAAATGCTCGGTGTATTCGATATGTATATTCAGTTTGTACAATGGTGCAACGACCCAATATTAACAACCTATGCAATTGCTGCATAGGTTTTAGCCTCTTACAACTAAGGATTCTTTAATAATCAAAAACAAATAAATCATGAACACAAACAATGTAACAATGGTGTCGCTTGAAAGCCTGACACCAAACCCAATGAACTTTTACAAAAGTTCCGAATTGGACAAGCTTGCAATGGCCGAATCCATCAGAGAGCATGGCCTGAAAGTACCAATCACTGTAATGCCCGACCCGGGCAAACCCGATTGCTACATTATTATCAGCGGCCACCTCCGGGCATTGGGCTGCCAATTAGCAGGTTTAAAGGAAGTAGCTGTAATCGTTGAGGAGTACGAGACCGAGGAAGACGAGATGGATGCACTCTTGCTTGGCAACGAGTACCGTACCAAAACCAAGCGGGAGATAGCCACCGAAATGTCATGGCGAAAAAAGATATGGTCGAAAAAGCAGGGCGAACGCTCCGACCTCTATTCAAGGGAAGGCGAGGTATTGAAGTCCACCCGTGAACGTTTGGCCGGTCGTTATAAAATGTCGGAGGCCAATGTTGACAAATATGAGGCAATTCTCGTAAAACGCCCAAGCCTGTATAGCCCAATTGACGCGGCAGAAATGTCCATTGATGGCGGCTTCCAACTGCTTAATTACCTTGATGCCCAAGACCTGACAGACTTGGAAGATAGGGAAATGATGCCTGCTGTCGTTGAACGTATATCACCGCACCTGATAAAAAGGGTAAATGATAATAAGATGCCGATTGAAGCTGCATTTTATAGCGTAGTGAAAAGCATATCCAGGTTAAAACGACCAAAGACCCGCAAAGAGGGCGCAGAAGGCAATTCCGAACTCAAACCGGCAGAGAAAGCTGCTAAACCTGCAACGCCCCCAAAAGTGGCCAAAAGCAAAAGCCCAGAGGATTCATTGCCAACACACCGTTGCGAAACTCCTGAATGCGTATGCTATGGCCAGTTGGTTCAAATAGTACCAGAGAAGGAATCTAACGAATCTGAACCTGCGAAATAATGAACCTGCGTCTCGACATAATGCCCCCGCTTCTTACATCCATAGATGTTTTTTGCGGGGGCGGAGGCGCAAGCCTCGGTACACACAAGGCTGGATTCACCAGCGTTTTGGCCATTGATGTAAACACCAAAGCGTTGGAGTGTTACCATGCCAATAACCCCAGCGTACCGATATTGCACAGGCCTGTACAGTACATTAATGCACAGGATGTGTTTAAGATTACCGGGCTGAAACAAGGCCAGCTTGATCACCTGCATGGTTCACCGCCATGCAAGTTGTATTCCACTGCTAACCCCAGGGCTGCATCTAATCCGCCGGAACATATTAATGCAAATTTTTACGAGTTCATCCGGCTGATAGATGAGATTAAGCCCAAAACCTTCACTATGGAGAACGTTGACGGTATGATGAAAGGCATGAAAACAAAATACTTCAATGACATCATAAAAAAACTGCACACACTAAAGGATTACGAATTTAGATACAAGGTCTTGAACAGCGGATATTACACCGTACCGCAAGACAGGTTGAGAGTTATTTTCGTTGGGAAACGAAAGGATATTACGCCAAATATCTCGATAAGTTTTCCGAAACCAAACGTCGAAGGCACGAAATACCTAACGGTAAAAATGGTAGCGCCTTACATTGAACGGTATGATTCAACCCAATTTGGGCCCAAGATAAAGGACAATAACCACCTGATGTGTACGATAGTTGGCATGGACAAGATGAAAGTATGCGTAGCAGGCAAGTGGAGAGAAATGACCGTACCAGAGACTAAGCTATTTATGGGATTCCCTAAAGACTACGTTCTGCCAGCGAAGTCGAGATACGTTAACGTAAGAATACTTGGCAACGCAGTTCCCCCGCCCATGATGAAAGCAATAATGTTAAGCGTGAGAAGGATATTAGGCGAGCAGGGGAGTGATAATAAGAACACTACACTATATAATCCTGCATAAAAGTACATCAACGATGCCACGCCCTGAAATAAAACACAATCCCGTTATGGCCTACGTGCCTGTTTCTTTTCCCAACATTGATGAATTGGTAAAAGGAACCGGGCTTTCAGCAGACAGGATGCGTTGCTTTTGCCATCAGCTATTCATGCAGAGACTGAAAGATTCATCCAATGATAGAATAACAAAGACAGACAAGTATAAGGAAGGATGGGTGTCATTAAGTTCTGATAAACTTAAGAAACTTAATGCCAGTTATAAGAAGTATGTAGACTTATTGGAACTGAAGGGGGAGTTATTTGTACGCCGAAATCCTCATACCGGCAAACCGAAATATGCTCGTAACGGCTCAAGCGCACAGTATAAGATAGATGAAAAGTATTTGCACAAAGAGGGTTCCATCCGCCATTACAGGAAAGAATATATTACCGACCACACCACTCTCAGCGCAATAAAAAAGGTTAAGGAATCAAATAGAACTGAACCCCCGGATAGAAAACACGTCCCTTTAGAAGCTATACACGAGAAGCTTTTCGATATGGTTAGCATGGTCAGGTTTGATATAGTGAAAGCTGAAAGTTTTCTCACCAAAGTATCACAGGGAGAAATAAAAGTACGACAAACTAAAAGCGGCATTGAAAGGAATTACAAAGACTTACTGTTATTACTTGATGCAATTAATGAGGGAGCTATCATGCGATGTAATGTCGATAAGTATGGCCAACGCTTACATACAAGCGTTAGTAATCTATGGAAGGATTTGCGCCCTTTTATGTATTTCAAAGGGCTGGAACACAAACAGCTTGTTGTTTTAGACTTTGCGAATTCACAACCTTATTTCAGCAGTATTGCGATAAATGCAAATTTAATTGTCGAAATATTGCCGGAGTTTGCCGCTTGTGTTCCTAAGATCGAGGCATTTACCAAGAAGCCTGATTTTAAAAGGTTCGCAGACCTATGCGCACGAGGCAAGATATACGAACATTGGAAAAGTATTCGCAGGTTAAAAGACAGGGATGCTGCCAAGCAGGAAATATTTCTTTTAATGTTTGGTAAGAATAGCAGTCATTACCCAGCCAAGGCCATATTCAAGCAATTCTTTCCTTCTGTTTTTAAATGCTTCGCCGAAATAAAGTCTCTCACCGAATTGGATTTGCCATTCATTAAAGATGTGTACATGACACAGACGGGGACATTTGAAGGCAGGAAATCACTACACAAGAATCTTTCATGTATGATGCAGCGCATGGAGAGCAGGATTGTCCTGTGTCGGATTGCGCCAAAACTTATCACTGAAGGATTAGTCCCATTTGTTACTGTCCATGATAGTTTCATCATCCCTGCCGAGTATGAGCAGAAAGCCCGGGCCATAATTAACGCTGAATTTAATTCTCTGGGCGTAACACCACCAACAATTAAAACGGAAATTTTTTAAAACAGTTTAAAATTGCTACAGGAGGTTGACATATCAGCTTTAGAGTCGAACTTTGCAAAAATGCAAGCAAAGGTTGATGCCATGTATGAAATACTCATGCAGAAATCCGCCGGAGAAATAACAATCGCAGGCTATATTTCAGATGAACGTGTTCAAAAACTATTGCATGTTTCAAAATCCACACTTTATAAAATGAGGAGAGATGGACGATTGGGCGCAACAACTTTCAGTGGGAAAGACATCTATTATAAACTATCTGATATTGAGGAGCTATTGAAGAAAAATGATAACAAATAATATTATTTCACTCGGAGTTATAAATAAGATTTGTAACAAATAACGTTATGCTTACAGCCTGTTCTATAAAATTTTACCTGCGACCTGATCGAAAAAAGAAGGATGGTGCGGATCCCGTTTGGGTGCGTATAATAGTAAATAGACGCAAGGCAGAGTTATTTACCTATCATTTTGCCGACCCTAAGAAATGGGACTCTCAAAGCGGCAGGCAAAAAGGCTCCACAAGGCAGAATAATTACTTGAACTATAAACTTGCCAGCATAGAGACGAAAGTTTGGGAATTACGGGATTCAATGGAGAAAAAGGGTAAACAGCTCTCAATCGTTGATGTGCGTTCCATGTTAAAAGATGGCAGTAAACCAAACGATATGACCTATTTGGAGTTCTTTAAAAAACATATCAATAAAATTAAGCTGAACCCCAATGAATATGGCTCAACAGTAGTTAAACAGTATGAAACAACCATGTCGCATTTTACTGGATACCTTGCTTCAATAGGACAAAAGCAACTGCTTTTGCGTGAACTTAATATTAATAATTTGACGGGATTTGAGGAGTATTTATTAACCGAATATATTAACCCTACACTGCAACGGCGCATGATTCGTAGCACAAGCAATAAATACCTTAGCCGGATTCGCACGGTGTTGAATTCCGCAGTTCGCTCTGGTGCAATTGACCGAAGCCCATTCCAAATGGGTTTTAAGTTAAAAAACACCAAAGTACATTCTGATATTTTGACGATGGAGGAGATAGAAACCATTGCCAACCATAGTTTGGGCAATATTCCGTCATTAGATAGAGCAAGAAGCCTTTTTCTTTTTGAATGCTTTACTGGTATACGCTGGAGCGATCTGCAACTATTACGATCTGATAATGTTAAATTTGATAAAAAGAGTAACCGCTATTGGGTGGTTATCCGGCAAAAGAAAACGGGCGAGGTATTAGAGATACCTCTAATCTCAAAAGCGATGGAGATATATGATAAATATAAAGCATACCGCGAAGCCACTGGGTTTGTTCTACCACGACTATCCAATCAAAAGGTGAATAGTTACCTACGTGTTATTTGTGAGCTAACTGGCATTACGAAAAAGGTGACTTCGCATACTGGTCGCAGAACTTTTGCTACTACTGTTTTGCAAGAAAGTGGTGAAATCGACATTGCCACCATTTCCAAGCTACTTGGGCATACGTCAATAAAGTCAACCAGCCTATACGCACGGGTTTCGAGAAAACTATTGGCTAATGTGGCAGAAAAAGTCGATGGTAAACAGCAAAACGTTGTTAAGCCTGACATCTGCCTAAATTAAATTACAATTGCATAAGATGCCTCCAGAAAGGCTTTAATATCCAAGCCATTAGTTCCATTTCAAGAAAGACAGAAGCCTACCAGAACACATCTAATTTACTCCTATTATAATATGTCAAAGGAAGAATTTGGTGAAACAATGCTCTCTTGGTGAAACACTGGTGAAACAATTGTACCTCCAAATGTCTCCAAAAATCGCGAAAAAAATGAGAAAAACGCTCCCAATGGTTAAAAGTGTTACCAAATACCGCCAAATGTCTCGAACTACCATTTAGTTCGAGGTCCCGAGCGGATTTGAACCTTTCGCTATAATCAATTGGTTAATAATACGTTACAGTTGCCCGATTTATTTTGGTGAAACGTGGGTGAAACTAACAATCTCTAAGAAGAGCTATGGCTATAAATTAGTGAACCAGTCATTTTTAATATCTATCGTCTCAGTTAATTTTGTATCCACCCCTAATTTCAGTTCTTTCAATTTATCGCATAAAATTTCCCCATCAATTAGGTCAATAGGTGGAGCACCGTCTCTGGTAGCCTCCTTTGTTGCTTCTCTTGTGAATTTCCCAGTTGTAATAAAAAGCCCTTTATCTGCTCTACCTTGCATAGCTCCTCTAAAATCTCGGATTTGGCTTGGTGTAATTGAACCCTTGTAACGCTTACATTGAAAGACAACATGAAAACTTAAAAGCCCGCTTACTCTCACGATACCCTTACCGTCAATTCCTCCGTCACCAACTTTTCCAGTTACTTCAACTTGCGAAAAACCGCTTTCTCTTAAAATTCTTTGTGATAAACGTTCAAAGGCCTCGGATGGTATAGCATATAGAATATTCAATAGTTTTTCTTTCCATTCCTCCGTGTTATCAACCTCTTCGATAACTTCTTGTTCAAGTTGTTTCGATGTTATTTTGCTTGTTTTGTTTCTTGGCTGAGTTATTTTGCCTTGCTCTCTGACTGTGCGAACAATTTCAATATAGTCAAGTTTGGTTGAGTCAATATCTGCTTTTGATAACGCCCAAATACCACGTGACGAGTTTTCAAGTAGTCCAAATTTTTTCAGATATGTTCTACTCCATGCAAGGCGATAATCAATCTCATTTATTCTCCCTTCTTCTCCATGTGGAATTTGTAGAATGTCATCGGTGAGTTTTGCTATTTCATAAACTTTAGTGTTTATTTCTTCAACTGTTCCAGAGCCATTTAACTGAATAATGGCCTTAACTGTTGGGATTATTAGTTCGTCAAATGAGGGTAATTTGCTATTGTGTTTCTTTCGTGCCATTAATACACTTTTTATAGTTATACATAGTTAGAATATTAAATACTTCTAACCGTTGCTCTAAAACAACGTAAAGCTAAGGAAATATTGTTTTCTCCTAAACTCGCAATAAGCTATATGCTTACTTTCCATTTGTCCTTCAATACACCCGGTCAACCTCCGATAATATTATCGGAGGTTAAATGCCCTTTTGGACTACATTATAAAATTTATATCTTCAAATTAGTCTATCGGTAGCCTACATATATGAAACAGCATACGCTGAATTACGGTGTTGGTGGCAATGCAGTTTCATATATAATACTGTGAGCCAGTGATCTATGGGAAAATAGAATGTAAAATAACCTGGTATTAATGCGGGATATGATGTATTTCTGCCCAATCAAACCGAGAAACAGTGGCGAATTCGCAGAAGTATATAAATAGTGAAAAGTAATGCGACTGCAAGCAACACAATGCCGCAAATTGGCATCCAAAGCCACTCCGGTGTCATACGGAGATAGATTTGCCCAGAGCCGGAGAATTCAACAACTTAAGAATAATGCGGCTCCAGATACCATCTTATGATTTTTAGCAATTTATACCTAAGCCTATTATCACATTCGTGCCAACACCTGTCTTAGCAATTATGCAAAATTACCTGACATAAATTTCGGAGAAGTATTTCTTTTAAAGTAAATAAACCGTATTTTTGTGATAAGTAATTTCATCAACAATGGATGCTACGAAATATATTGGGAATAGTACTGAAATCAATTCTCATTATGCCAAATGGAAAATAGTTACTGATCCTAAGGAGCGACAATTAAGAGGATACGAACTGGAGAAACTAATTTATTCTGTTTTAATAAATGAGAAGCTAAATCCAAAAATAAATATTGCACCAGATGGAGAACAAATTGATGGTTCTTTTCTCCAGAATCATTACTTCCTTATTGAAGCTAAATGGCATGCGGCTCCTATAGAAGCTTCTAAGATATATGCTTTTAAAGGAAAGGTTGATGGTAAATTTCATTTGACATCGGGTATATTTATATCTATGAGCGGTTATTCAGAAGATGCACCAATTGCATTAAAGGTAGGGAAGACTTCTAATTTGTTATTATTTGATGAGCAGGATATGGACTATGTTTTTACTGATAAGTATAAGTTTACTCAGATTTTGGATTTCAAAATTGAAATGGCTTCGTTGATTGGCGAAACATATATGCCATTCAAGAGTAAAGTAACTGAAGACTCTAAAAATACCATAAAACAGGTTGCATTAAGTAATACTCCAGTGGCTAAAACAGGTAAAAGTATTTTAATCGTTAGCCCCGTTCAAAAAATGATTAGCCCTTTTGTGAATAATATTTTGCAGAAATTACAAATATCAAAAAGCCTAAGATTTCAAGAAATGACTATGCTTTCCAATGTGCGAAGTGCAGCAGCAGTTAAGAATATTCATCGATCGATAATTATGACACCTGGGATTAATGAATATTCAGGAGTGATTTTGCTTTATCCAATAAATGATGAGACGTATAAATATGAAAATTCTGAACTGACTGATCTTAATAGTATGCTTAGTAATGCTGGGGTAAAAAATGGTGCAACAGTTGTTATTACTGATGAGAAAGGTTCATTGGATGATAATTTAATCGGGATGTTAAATAACTGGCTAATATGGAGTTCAAAGTAAAACAATTTGCCCAGCTAATGATTTTATGCCATGATGTGGCATTAATCTACGATGAGGTATCTGGCGGTAATACCATGATTGATTCTTATCAGATTGCTGAACATCCTGAGATTGCAAAAGGGAAAATAGAGGATTTTATGAAGTTGAGCTACGATAAGGTGATAAAGAACGAAAACCACCAATCTATTTACAAAGAATTGTATGCGGCAAAGAATGATGATATTTTCCTTCAAATGCTAAGAACCCGAAATAGGTTATTAAGTAAAGGAATAATACTTAAGTAAAGTCCTATCTATAAGGTAGGCTATGTTTTCCACGTTTAATAACTTGAAATGATGGATGTCCTAACTAAAGAACAAAGGCGGCGTAATATGCAGGCTATTAGAAGTAGTGGTACTAAGATTGAAGTTTTATTCGGGAGAGCTTTATGGGGAAAGGGATATAGATATAGGAAAAATGATAGAGCTATTATAGGAAAGCCTGACTTTTCTTTGAAAAAGTATAGAATAGTTATTTTTTGTGATAGTGAATTCTGGCATGGTAAAAACTGGAATATCCAACAAAAGCGTATAGGAACAAACAGGGAATTTTGGATTAATAAAATTCAAAAAAACATAGAAAGGGACAAATTGGTGAACAGAGAATTAAAGAATCAAGGCTGGGCTGTTTTGCGTTTTTGGGAAAAGGAAATCAAAAATAATCTTGATTGGTGTATTAAAAAGACAGAGAAAGTAATTTGGGCATCCAACGAAACGGCTAAATTACAATCAAGGCCTACCCAAGAGGTCTCCAAGTATTGATAAATCTTTAATTGTCGGTATCTTCCCCTTCTCAAGTGTTTCTCCTAATGTTACGAAAATGGGAGTGAGGGGTTCTCCTTTTTTCTCAAACTTATGTTTTAAATTAATGAAGTGAGTTTTTACAATAATTCCTTTATCTAAAGCATAGTTATATTCCTTTATAATATATGCACAGGCTGTTACGTATTTCATTTCACGCGGACATATTATCTCATCAAATAATTCAGGACTATTTGAGCGGATCTTTTGGGTTAACGTCTTTTCAAAATCAATTAGAACATCTGGAAGTTCACTTTTATTTTGTATCCCTTCAATAATTTTATCAAGTTTTGAAATGTCCGCTTGAGATAGCTCTGAAGCCATTTCCTTTTTGATAAATTTATAATATTCTTTAGTATTTGAGAATATTTCGGCAGAATCGATAAGAGGTTCAAAGTTCAAATCTTGAAAGGCCTTCCTTTTCTTTTGTTTTTTCAAGTAATCCTCTTTGGAAATACAATATTTTTCAATTATTGTACTGGCATTTTTAGTGGACATGAATTTTTCAATTTCTTTGCTACCGGAAATCCTCGCCCATAATTCAAGCTTCTTCGAGTATTCTCCGTAATCATCACTTTCTGAATATTTCTTTATTAGTTCATTCATGAGTGTCATCAAGTCATCAAAAAAAGTACTTATGTCCTCTTTTAATTCCTCACTTGCCCATAGTTTTGATAAGTCGAAAACTATATCATCGGAGCCATTCGTAAATTTATATACAATTGAAATGGAATAAGGAACAACGGCAGAGCGGAGTTGGCCTTTAGAGTTTTTGCCTTGACCATATATTTTTTCGAGCGAACGAAACAGAATAATTTTGGCAATCAGTTCTTCATAGAAAAAACGATTAATATCAACCTCTTTATCATTTTTATCATTCTCGCCACTTATTTCCGCTATAAAATACCTGAAGACTTTTTCTCCACCCTTCTTAATCATAAAAGGTTGTTCGCCCCATGAACAGTAATATTTGCCTAATTCTTCCTTTGTAAAGCGCCTAAACTTTGGATGTTCTTTTTCTATTCGTGACCTGCTACTACCAGCTTTTCTTAGTAGAGTGTTAAATTCGCCTTTTGATTTTTCGAAAAACCACTTTAACCCAGACGGGCTTAATACGCTATCACTCAATACCTTCAATTTTATTAGTTGAGGGCTTCGAGACCTGAGGTCAACATTTGAAACTTTTGTTTGGTAGTTAGAGTATCTACTGATTTTAGTAATCAGATCCTCCATCTCTTCTTCAGTTACATTCTTGGCTACATTAATTTTAGCCATCACTTTTACCAATGAAATGTCAAAGCCATCTTTGTGGGTAAAATAAATGCTGGCAGTCGTTTGTCCACCATTAACAATCTGAAAGTCAGTTAAAGACTTAATATAGGTTCGCCCATCTATTTCTAAAAGTTCTTTTCCTGTGGAGGTTATAGTTAGTCCATTATTGAACGCTATGAATTTTTGAGGATACTCTCTGATGGTTTCTCGAATCCCTTTATTAACCCCTCGGAATTCAAGAAATGACCTCACGTTTTTTTCAAGTAACCGAGAACTGTACACTTTATATAAGGCTGAAATTATTGAAGCTGGTAAAACGCAGAGGTAAGATTCAAATTGTTCTTCATCGGCTGCTTTTATTACTTCTATCGGGTGTTTGAACTCATTTTGAAAATCTATAATGAGTGCTTCTCTATTACCTTGGGAAACTAAGACATTGAATATGAAATTTATATCTATAAGCCTTTTGATAATTAGAACTTCCTTGGGCTGGCGATAAAGGTTTTTAGGAAAGTTCAGTTTAATCTTTTCATCGTCAAATTGAAATTTTTTCGGCTGTGGCAGTAATCCCCTTGTCTCGATTGTTATCGTGGCAGATAATACAAAAATCTCAATTACGTCGAATTGTTCTATACCACTAACTGATGAAAGTTGAGTAATTAAGGCTTGCACAGGGCTTGAGTCTTGTGCCAAATCAGCTAAATTTCCTTTAACCGCCTTATTAATGAATTTCAAACCTCGGTTGAATTGATTTTCATAGTAGGCCTTTTGTGATATGAGTAAATCCGAATTTTTAGCTTTCAATTGGATAGAATCCTCATTTACGATAAAGAGTTGAAGCCTCTCACCTGATTCATTTACTAAATACCCGTTTATCTTTATTTTCTCTTGCTCATAATTGTAGGGCGCCTCATTCAAATAATCTGAATCAATCAGTTTTGCATCAAGCATCAAAGGAAGAACCTGCTCGATAAAGGTTGGCTCAGAAATAAATCCATCATCATCTTTGGAGTCATTCAGTAACTCTTCACGCATTTTCGTATATTCTCCAAGCTGTACCATTAAAATTGTATTGATTCGATAATATATTTGTCTAATCCGGTTAACCGTAGACTGTACTTAATTTTTTTTACATTTTGTGGAATATTTGATACCGAAAGTCGTGGAAAGCCTTCTTCTAAACAATTATAAGTGACCTCAGTTCGCACATCAAATTTCTGGTTATCATATTCTGTAATGTTTTCTAATGTAAGTCCTTTTTTTCCAATAGATTTTAAGAGAATTGAAATATCACCTTGCTTAGTATTTATTGATGATTTGATGCTAAGTAGTAATTGGCCAATTGACAATCCTTTTACTGTATATTTCTCAACAGAAAGAACCTTCAATTCGAGGTGTTTTCCTAATTCTGGTTGTAATTGAAATTCACTTCCAATTGAAACATCTATTTGGGAAATATCTTTGGTTTTAACTTCAATCGTTTTATTGGGGAACATGAAATCTTGCCCTTTGTCTTCCGGGCCAGTCCAGCTTCCTAAGACCTCATTAACAGTTGAAGCAGAAGCATTAAAAATTAGTTTTTGTAAGTAAAATAACTCTCCAAAAAGTCCTTGAATTTCTTCAGTTGTTAACTTCCTTTTGGAAGATTCACTAAAGAATTCACACCATTTCTGGTAAATTTCAATAAGTTGCTCAGAGGCAGTTTCCGGACTTTGAATATCTTTGATTTTATTATAGATGGAGAGTATAAAGTCATTAAATAATTCTTTATAGTTTGTTTCAAGAAGTGTAATTACAAGATGCCTCGAATTATCAAAGAACTCTAAGGAAACATACTCTTTTATATCATCTATTACATCAATCTTAATACCCTTCGGAATGCTTAGGATCAGACAACGTTTAAAATCGGAGTTATTGCCAAGATAGAGATCAGAAATACAGTCATCAGCTATACGAATTGACTTAAAGTCGGTCAATACCTCATTTCCAATTTCACTCCATTTAATTTCTAATGTACTGCTGTCCATTTAATTCTCGTCTTGTTGTAATTCTTCATCAAACTCATCTTCTTCAATGTCTATGGGTTCCTTATAATGAACGTATAAGCCACCAATATCACCTGAAACTTTTGGAAACCCAAGTGCATAACCTATTAACGGAATACTAAAATCAAGGCTCCTTTCTTTGGCATAATTCAACAGTTTTTCATCTGTTACACCTTCTTCGGGCTCAAATATTCTCTTTGAATCCATCAGATAAATCATCAATATCCCATCCGTCTCATCCATTTGTAACCTGAATTCCTTATCCGGTATACTGTTAATCTCCTTTGCCTTTTTCAGGGCCGCCTCCATTTCAAGGCCATCTGTCTCAAATTCCTCCGCTTTTCTTTTGACAAATTCTTTGATTGCTTTTTGTTTTTGGATTTCAGTGAGTGTTAAAGCAAAATCTTCTCCGGTTGCAACTATATTGGCCGATCTTCCCGATGCTTTAAATATATTTTCATCCAAAAGCAAGGATCGAGAATTGCTCTCACTTGATTCTTTGGGCCCCCTTCTAATTGTTAGAAACATGTCTCCAGGTAAGTTTGATTTGTTCTTTGAAAGAACAGCCTTAACTTTTGGAGTTTTGTTGGTCTTTACCGCGATTGTCCAATTGGTTAATTTTCCATCGCGATTACATAAACTAATATATTCCTTTACACCTGGGAGATCGAAATTATAAAATGAATTGTCAAGGTCAAGGAAGTTAAATAGACCGGTACTATCTGTTTTGAAAACAAAGAAACCACGCTCATCTGTTTGCCATTTGATTTTGGTATTATTGAAAACAAAGGCATTCCAAGCGTTTTCAATTCTACTCTTATTAATGTCAAACTTTGTTGATTGTTCAATATCGCCACTATAATTCACCTTGATTTCTTCTGTATTCTGAAGAATGGAATTTCTTGTTATCTGTATTACTTTAGGATGACTTCTAACCCGAACATCAAATTCTGATGGCTTCCCATTTTTCTTGCTCATTTCAAGGAATATGACTTCTAACTCCTCTATTGTTGAAGTAATAGCATCGTATTTGATAACATTATCTGCTGTAGTAAATAATTTGCAACAATCAAGATAACCCGGACGATAGCCAAACCAACGCCCCATTTGTAATAGTGTATCTGCGAAATCTGTATTCCGAATAAAATAATTTATCGTTAACCCTTCAAGTGTGAATCCCCTCGATAACTTATTACCCCCAATTGCAATGTACTTTTTCTCGCTTTTTTCGGGATATATTAGTGCGTCCTTTGTTTGGCTATTTATTGCTTTTATTTCGATGCCTCTGGCAGCCTCATTTAGTAAAGGTTTTATATCTCTTTCAAATGCTTTCGGGATAAGAAAATCATCCTCGTAGTCTTCCGGTAAATAGCTTTTAATATTTTCAATCACATGCGCATAGTATTTATACCACGTGCGTTCAAATTCTGCATAAATACTCTTGGGGTCGCTTGGTAAATCGTTACTCAGTTTAACCAAAAGAGTCTTGTTGACGTAATCCTCAATCAAGTTTTTTGTTCTCGTTTGCCATAATGTAAAGCGTGAAATGTGAATCAGCATTGTATTATGCGGATTAAACAGTTTTGAATCTTTCATCACTTGTTTACGGCTTAGCCTTATAGCAGTTGATAATATGAAGCATTGAATTGCTTCCTTAAGTGAGTCGGGAAGATATTTAGGGAAGTCATCGTCCTTTGTTGTTGCAGTTTCTTTACCTCCTTCTCTTACAATCCTATGCGGAAATGCCGCTTCTGTATCAGTTGGACAAGGAGGTATCAATGGCTCTATCTTTTTTACTTCCTCTATTCTTGTTTCAAAAAAGTGTTTGGCTCCAATGTAATTAGAAGGCGGGAAAAGCAATTCAATAAAATCATCAGGGAAAATATTATCCACTAAATCAAATTCCTTCCTTATTACTACCCCATTGTCCTTGTATTCAATAGGCCATTTAATTGTAGGTACTTGATTTCGATCCTGTAGGACACTGGCAAATGGGGTGGCTGTATAGCCTAAATACGTTTTCCTGCTAAATAGTCCAAGTAACGCTCTGATATGTCCGTTGATCTTACTTGCATAATCACGCCCCTTTGCCCCCATATTATTCAAAGAGGCATTATCAGCTTCGTCATCAATAATAAGAAATGGAATTTTATGTTTGTCTTTGTTTTCATTAAGATATTCCTCTAACCATAGTATCAGATTCTTTAATACACTTGTATTCTTTTTGCAGATCAGTATGTTTTTATTATTAAGCGAAAAATCTGCTTTCTTTATAGTTGTTTTGAAATCAACTTTGTATGAAGTAGGCAAGACTACCTGATGGATATTACGGTCACCCAACACTCCAAATCTCTTTATTTCCCCTACACCTTTAAAATCTTTTCTATCTGCCACCTCATCAACTACGCCATAACCTGCCACTTCATTTTCAATTCTTATTTGTGTTTGTCGTCTTAAGTCCTCCATTACTCCTGAAAGGACTATTACTAAACCGTATCCCGCATCTATGGAACGGTTTATCACAGCATTGAAGTTGGTTGTTTTTCCGGATTGAACACTTCCTACAACTAATCCTTTTACATAGAATTCTTGATTTGAATTCGGGTCGCCAAGTTTTTCCAAAATTCTTCTACTTGACCTGTATGTTTCATCAATTACTCTTTTTGCCCTTCCAGTCTTATGTAAGTATTGGAAATACCGGTCTGTGTAATCCCAAGATATTTCTTGATACTTTGCATCGGTCAGCCAAGAATCTCCTCTGGTTTTTGTTAGGGAGGCACTTGCTACAATATCGATTGGGTTATTTGTTGTGAATTCAGTAATCGCTGTTCTATAAAATAACTCAAAGTCAGCATCATTTACCAAATTATAACTTAATGCTTTACTGATTGCATCTAAGGCAATTCTTGAGGATGCTTTAAGCATTTCGGATTTAAAAAAATCCTCTGTAAGAAATTGTCCGGATTGTTTATGCTTCTTAGTCTCGGAGCTTAGATAGTTTAATATTTGGTCGATATACTCGCGATTCATGCTCCCCGTTTTAGTGTTTGTTTTAATTCGTCTGGTAGTGATTCATAAGTAAAACCCAGGAGAGGTATAATATTCTCTTTGATTTGTTCTGCTGCAACACCGCTGGTTAGTAAATCAGAGATGACTGTCTTTAGTGAGCTAAGCGACACTCCATCTTGCAGTTCCACCCCTGTAAACTGTTTATCTTCGTGAAAATGTTTTATCTTATTTATGGAATTGTTTACCATCCGTATAAGTATGTCCAAATTGAGCTGCTGTCCTTTGTTGAGGCCTTTCTTTAAATTACTTAGTAATGGGAAATCTTTGTTCATTTCCAACATTACTCCTTTGTTTGTGGCAACTTTAGAAAAGAGATTGATTTTATCTTCTTTCTTTGCTCCGGCAAAAGTGTTAATTCCCCGATTAAAGAATTCCTTTTCAGCTTCATCTTTTAAAATAATAATATAGCGTAAGAAGGCTTGCTTTAAATCATAAGGTATTGTAATTTGAGACTTTGCTACATTCAAATGCAATAAATGATCCACATTATTTCCAACTTCAACTTTGAGGCGCGCCAACTGCATTCTTGGGGATTTTTTTATAATGCCGTTCCAGTCACCAAATCGAATTAGGCGGTCAGACCTATAGATATAAATACCCTCCATATCAGTCAAGCTCCGATTTGTTGTTGTCCATTCACTTAAGCCCTGTTTAGTCTCATCAATACTACGTGAGGGAAGAACAAATCCCTCCATTTTAATCGTGTCCTCCCGAAAGTTTCTTTGTTTGTATTCAATAGACCGAAAGTCAGGGAACTTAGTTGGGAATGGATTAAATGGTTTTAAAATGATATTATTAACTCGTATCAGTAAAGGTTTTTTTTGGCGTTCCATGAATCGATGAAACACAACTGAAAGATGCTCCGAAGTAACTTCAGTAATTTCCCTTTGTAGGGCTATTTTCCTGTTGCTTTCATCCAAATAATTCTCAAACTTGTATAGCCCTTTCCAAACTACAATGGTATTTGCCTCAAATAAATTGAATTTATTAAGGTGCGCTTCACTTAGTTCCTGATAAGTGGTAATTAATTCTTTAATTTCACTTTCAGTATTTACAATAATTTTCCACCCCTCCTTTTTAAGGCAACCCACGTCCCAAGTCCTTGCTGAATAGTTTGTGTCTCCTTTCTTTTTGGAAATTACAGTAAAGGACCGTGTTTGGGCAAATGATGCAGTCTTCATTCCTAAACCAAAACGACCTAAATCAACTTGGTCTCTGACTGCTTCTGGTGAGTTACTTGGGAATTTCATACAATCCCTCAATGAATTACAATCCATACCCTCACCATTATCCGCCAGAAATAATGTAAATGGCTCCTCATTCATTTTAATGAGTATCTCAATTTTATCTGCATTTGCTGAAATTGAATTATCCATTAAATCAGCTAATGAAGTTTCAAGACTATAGCCTTGTTCCGCGATAGATTTTATTAGATACTCAGGATTGGGAATGGCGTCTTCAAATAATATTTTTTGCACCATGCCCAATAGTATTAAAGGATTTCTTTGATTTTTTCAGCTACCTTAAACGCCAGTACGGGAGGTACTGCATTTCCAATCTGCCTGAAAGCAGAGCTTCTTCCCCCTTCAAAATAATAGTCATCTGGGAATGACTGTATTCTTGCAGCTTCACGGACAGAAATTGAACGTATTTGCTTTGTATCTGGATAAATAAAATGGTGTCCATCCTTACAAATATGGGCCACTATTGTGTGTGAAAGTCCTTTCGGGTCAACTACCTTAAAACGGTCAAGAAATGAGGATTCGTTATTATGTGTTTTAAGTTGTTTCGGCAAATCATTATACTTTAGGCGCTGTTTTTCCTCTATCCATTTCTTTACCGCTATACCATATATTTTTAGATCTCTCTCGTTGTGAGGCCTTGTAATATGTTGGGTAACGAAATCTACACCATTCCTGATTTCAAATTTACTCAGGTAAGGATTTGCTTGTCTTGTTGTATATTTTGAGGTATGAGCTTCATCGCCTGGATTTAATTTTATGAGGTCAGAAAATAAAGCCTCTTTGACTGTCCACTTTACGGTTTCTTTTTCAAAATCTGGGTAATCAAAATCACTTTTCCCCTTCCTTCCTATAAGGATTAGCCGCTTACGATGCTGTAAAACTCCATACTCTCCCGCATTAATAAGTTTATATTTAATCTTATATCCGCACTGTTCAAGATATTTTTCAATATCCTTTATTAGTTGCCCACCTTCTGTCGAAAGTAATCCTTGTACATTCTCGAAAACGAAATACTTGGGTGAGAATCTTTTGAGAAACTCTCCATATTGTTTATATAGAAAATACCGTTTATCGGCACTTACATTATTTTTTCCAATTCTTGATCTTCCTACCAAAGAATATACTTGGCATGGCGGGCCGCCGATAATCAAATCAACTTTTTTATCAGTAAGTAACTTCTCAATACGAGAAAAAACAGATTTAATAGATTCATCATTGATTTCCACATTCAATACAGATGCGAGTAAATCAGTAGGTATGAGATTAAAGAATTCTACATCGGATATTTTATTAGTAATGTAGCTATTATAGAGGTCTAATTTCTTTTTACTCTTAAGGTAATGATAAGCTACGCGAGTTTTTAAAGTCTTACAAGCATTAACATCCATTTCAATATGGGCTATAGGATTGAACCCAGCTCGATTGAACCCTTCTGAGAGACCTCCCGCGCCTGCAAACAAATCAATGTAATTTAAGCTATTCATTTACCTATACATTACTTAGAATCTTCTTTGCAAAGATAAAGAATGCAAGCTATTATTTAAGTATCTTAGAGAAAGCTATGGTAAATTAATCGAGGTTTAGCAAATTTCTCTAAGTTGAAGGGATTCTGCTTTAATAAGAGAAAAAACCAGGAAGGGTGGAATATATCTGCTTATTAGACCGTCAGTATTCGACCTTCCGCAAAAGAAGAGATATACTTATCGGGGCTTTTTTGCCAATTACAAACAGCATCTTCTATTACCTGCATGCCAAAATATAAATTTAAATGTTCTCCCAATGCCTGTAAGTCAGAGTTTAGAACATTAACCCGTATTTTACTTTCTCCAAATAGCAAATATGCTCCAGTAAGGGGGCCTGTTGCACCAAGTAAATATGGATTCCCAGGCTCAATATCTATCAGCCCAAGTTTACCAACCATAGATAAGTAATCAAATCTCCCAACCCTGCCAAACTGAAAAACGGCAGTCATTGATTTGTATAAAGTATCAAATAATTCATGAGGAGTTACTCCGAATTTTCCCTGTAAGTTATTAATTAAATCGGCATGTTTATGTTTCAGTCCAATCCAGTTGATGTAAGAGGCAATAGCCATACCTGTATGACTGTCCTTCAAGCTCATGAATTTACGATGGTTCCCGAACTCCCCTCTTTCCATTAATATGCTCTTGTTCAATTCAAGCCATCTGCGAAAACCATTAGGGTCAGCGCTTGTTTTCTTCCAGTTCCAAAATATTCCATGCCCTAAGCCACAGTAAACATCCTGAACCCAACGCCATTTTGTTTTCTTTTCATCTTCTCCGAAATGAGTGGCAAGAAAAACAAGCCAGAAGGCCTCATCAATATTGCCATGTTGCTTGTGATATGTAGCAGCCTTTATTGGGTTGAAATCACCTCTGGTAGCATCTATACTATCCGGGCTCTGAATTTCATCCCGAATATCAGTTACCATTTGAATCCGCTTAATACTATCCACTATATGCCTGGCAAAACAATCAAGTGTCGCTGGAGTATTTATGCCAGGCAAGCTTCTTTTCTTTTTAAAAGAAGTAAGTTTTGCTTTAATCGTTGCCACGTCTGTTTTCATATTTCTATAAGCTTAAAGCGCGATGAAATTAGTTATTGTATCAGAATATGCGGCCCTTTTGGTTAAAAATAAATTAACAAGATAAGAGAAGCAAAAATTCGGACTCAGTTTTCGTTATTCGGTTTTTTCCGCTCGGGGATAATTGATTTATTTGCCTGATACGGAACGCAAAACCAATACCCGTATCTGAATACGGATGATAACAGATATTAAAAACTTCACTGCAACTTTTAATAAGATAGCTCACAGCAAATCGGAAGACAGTGTTTTTACCGACTTCCTTGATATGGTGATATGTGCATTATCATTGGGCCAGTATGAGGAAGAGTACCTGTCAATAGTAAAGCGATATAAGAAAGAGGAAGTAAACCTGTTCTGTGAATTGCTGGCAGAGATGCTAATAATAATGGATAACGAAGGAACAGGATTGCAGGATTGTCTTG
>JBKQUY010000094.1:0-73982 GCA_052325425.1 Bacteroidia bacterium
AATGGTTCTGTCATTTGAGGGGCAATCTATGGGCAAGTGCGAAGTGACAGTTGAAACAACCTTGAATAATTGGATTGGAGATTTGCACCAATTGGATGATATTCTGGTAATGGGTGTGAAAATATAAAATGAAAATTCAATATGTATCTTAGTATTTAATTATTGGCAATAACAAGGTATGTTATCAAAATGTTATATTAGGCGACTGATTACCCTGAATTAATGGGGATTATATTGAATGTATTATATCAATTTAACTCATTTGAATAGGTTTTATATTTTTGCTTCATCATAAATCAACTAAGCGATACGTTTTGAAAGACATATATAAATTATATGAGTATTTACGGGATGAAAAAATCTGCCTGTCCTATTTAGGGCTGATAAATGACAGTATAACTGATAAGTTTATAGACCTGAGCGAATTTTTCCTGAAAAATTCAACTCACCTTGGAAAAATAAAAAATAAGACCTCATTTTTAATTGCCGAATGTTTTCAAAATGTAGTAAAGCATGGAGAAAAGGAAATAACCGGCGAAAAACACAAGGATTACTTCCAGATTAACGCGTGGGACGGAGGAGTGGTATTATCTTCCTGCAATTTGGTACAGGAGAAATATGTTACCGATTTACAGAAAAAGATTGCCTACATAAATTCTCTCGGAACAGATGAATTGAAAAAGCTTCACGATGAAGTACTGACAAGCGAAGGATTTTCAAACAGGGGCGGCGCCGGTTTGGGATTAATAGATATGGCCAGGAAAACAGGTCTCCCACTTAGGTATAATTTTACTGCCGTCGAAAACAATGTCTCTGAATTTTTCCTCGCTTTGGAAATCATAAATCAAACGGAGGCCATTCATGTACCAAAAATCAGCCTTTACCTGAAAAAAGAAATGGAGTTCTACAGAAGCCTCGTTGAAAAAAACATCCTGCTTTTATACAGGGGAGAATTTGCCCAGGAAACTATGGCCCCATTGATTGAGATGATGGAACACAACCTTATTCATAGCGACAGTTTTTCATCTAAAGAAAAGAGAAAGCTGGTAACCATTGTTGAAGTATTGCAAAATATTTCAAAGCATGGGAAGAACTTTGAGGGCAATAAAGCGGGGATATTTTCAATTGGCATGGTTAATGGTACATTTGTAATTGAAAGTGGCAACTTCATAGATAATGAGGAAGGAAAATCATTAAAAAAATCTCTTGATGAGATAAATGCAATGTCAATGGATGAAATTGTAAAACTTTATAAGCAAAGGTTACTGGCGCCTGAAATATCTGCGGAGGGTAACTCAGGCTTGGGATTGCTGGAAATTGCAAGAAATTGCTCTAAGCAGTTCACTTATTCATTTATTGAAACTCCTGAACTGGAAACATTTTTTTCAATTAAAGTAAATCTGAAATAGAATGGAACCCTTAATAATTAAAGGAGCAGGAGAAAACCCGGAAGTTGATTTTGACGGAAATTCAGGCTTATTTAAGATTTCAGGAAAATCGTATCCTGAAAATGTGAATGAATTCTATAAACCCCTTCTTGATTATTTTGAATTATATAAAAAAGAACCGAAAGAAAAAACCATTCTCGAATTTAGCTGGATATATTTTAATACTGCTACATCCAAGATAATTATAAAACTGATATTGTCATTAAAGGCGCTTAAGGATATAAATAAATATGTTGAGATAAGGTGGTATTGCAAGCGTGGAGATGAACTTATGATTGAAAAGGGAGAGGAGATGAGGGATGTTCTTGATATGAATTTCGAAATCATTTTCCGGTAAGAGTGAAAATCAAGGAGGTTATTTCATATTTAGAGAGCAAATGCCCCCTATCGTACCAGGAAAGTTATGACAACTGCGGACTTATTACAGGCGATACGGAGAAAAAAATTACAGGTGTATTATTATGTCTTGACAGCACTGAAGATGTAATACATGAAGCTTTAAAACTGAAGTGTAATCTTATTATAGCCCACCACCCCATCCTCTTTTCGCCCATTAAAAAGCTGACCGGAAAAAATTATGCCGAAAGGGTCATTATCTCTGCCGTTAAGCATGATATCTGCATTTATGCCATGCATACCAATCTCGATAATATTTATAATGGAGTAAACCACAAAATAGCTGAAAAAATAGGGCTGAATGACCTTTCCATATTAAGTCCTAAAAAAGGCTTGCTTAAAAAATTAGTAACCTTCTGCCCTACTGCTGATGCTGAAGATGTCAGAGATGCCATTTTCGCAGCCGGCGGGGGTCAAATAGGTAATTATAGCGAATGTAGTTTTAATGCGCCGGGCATCGGTACATTTAAAGCCGATAATAAAGCCAATCCCTATGTTGGTAAAATAGGCAAAAGGCACAATGAGAAAGAGGAACGTATTGAAACTATTTACCCGGCGGACAAGGAGCAGGCTGTATTAAATGCACTTTTTAGTGCACATCCTTATGAAGAAGTTGCCTACGACCTCTACCCTCTTGATAATCTTTACAGGCTGGCAGGCTCAGGAATGATTGGCGAACTTACCCGCCCAATGAACGAAAAAGAATTCCTGGCTCACCTGAAAAAGGTCATGAAGCTCTCGTGCATCCGCCATAGCCCACTGCTTGGCAAAACGGTAAAAAAAGTGGCGCTCTGTGGCGGCTCAGGTTCATTTTTACTTCCCGATGCTATTTGCCATGGTGCCGATATGTTTGTAACAGCTGACTTCAAATACCACCAGTTTTTTGATGCCGATAAAAATCTGGTTATCACAGACATAGGGCATTTTGAAAGCGAACAATTTACTCCTGAAATAATTTATGGCATGTTAACGGAAAAATTTAGTACCTTTGCACTCCAATTTTCCAAAACGAAAACAAATCCAGTAAACTATTATTAATTATGGCAGCAGGAAAAAGCGTAAAAAACGGAACAACAAAAAAATCATATTTACAAGGGTTGCAGGGCATGAACCAGGAACACCTGGAAGAAGAGCTCAGGAACCTTTACCAGCTACAGCGCATTGACTCACTTATTGATGAAATACGTACTCTTCGTGGTGAATTACCGCTGGAAGTACAGGACCTGGAACAGACTATTGAGGGTTTGAAAGCACGCATTGATAAGCAGAATGAGGAAATTATCAACCTCGAAAAGATGATTGCCGAAAAGAAAAATACCGCTAAAGATGCTACCGCGCTTATTAAAAAATATGAATCACAGCAAAGCAAAGTACGCAACAACCGCGAATACGAATCATTATCGAAAGAAATTGAATTCCAGAAATTAGAAATTCAACTTTCGGAAAAAAGGGTGAAAGAATATAAGGCTGCCATTATTGCAAAACAAGAACTTAGTGTGCAATCAGAAGCCATACTGAAGGATAAGAACAAGGACCTCAAAGCCAAGAAAGAGGAACTGGAAGAAATTGTAGGCGAAACTGAAAAAGAAGAAAAAGCTCTTCTTAAAAAATCTGCCGATGCCCAGGCCAGCATAGATCATACCCTTTTAGACGCATACAAACGCATACGCCCTAACTTCAAAAATGGCCTTGCGGTAGTTACGGTAGAAAGGGAATCGTGCAGCGGTTGCTTTGTAAAAATCCCGCCTCAACGGCAAACTGAAATCACTTCGCATAAAAAGCTGGTAGTATGCGAACATTGTGGCAGGATTTTAGTTGACAAAGAAATTATTGATGAAAAGAAAAAAGCCCCTACTTCTAAAGTATTAGAGAACCACGCAGGGTAATTATTTATTTAACTTATATAAAAAAAGAGGACTTTTCAAGTCCTCTTTTTTTGTAAATATAATATCGGTATAAGAGCAATGTATGATTTCACTGCTTGTAAATCTTAATAACAATTTTTAGTTTAATTTTACCCTCAATTTAAACAAGTGCAATAACTATAATGGTATAATCCAATCTTTGAATGTCGTTTATTGAAAAGTTAAAACAACCGTTTATACTGGCATTCATTGTCCTTTTAGTTTATCTGTCGCCCAATATTTTTTTCCCTCATCATGCCAGGTACCTGATTCACGATAACCTTAACACAAATATTGTATGGTATAAAATCCTGGCCGAAAGCGGGTTGATGTTCGGTCCCAATTTATCAATAATACCGAATATATGCTGGGGAATACCGCGCGGCGCCATGCCATCGCAGCTAAATGTAAATTCTCTTTATTATGTGTTTTTTTCGACTTTAACCGCGTATAATCTCAATATAATAGCTATTCATGTTATCGCATTTATAGGCATGTATAAACTGCTTACCGATTATATATTTAAAAAATCTTTTCCCTACCATGCAGCATTCATAGCCCTATCATTTGCCATATTGCCATTTTGGCCTAGCGGCGGGTTATCGGTTGCCGGGCAGCCCTTAGTTGTTTGGGCATTTTTGAATATCCTGAATAAGAAACCTGTCTTCAGGAACTGTCTCATTATTTGTTTTTACCCGTTTTATTCAGGCTTGGTCTTTAGCGACCTGTTTTTCTCTACAGGCCTTTTTGTATTTATTATGATTTATTTTATAATGAATAAAAAAGTTAATTATACGGCCATCATTGCTTGGTTTCTATTTATTGTTTGCATGTTTATACCCGAATACAGGTTATTATATATGCAATTCGTAAACCACTTTTCCAGCGACCGGGATATTTACTTTCTGCATATACTGAATTTTAAAGGGCTGATAGGTATGTCGTTACTTTTGTTTCTTAAAGGACATTATCATTTTTACAGCCTGCAGTATCCCATATTGGTTTTTACTACTTTTATCAGTCTGCTATTTATCCGCTCTTCCAAACAGCGCCTGCTAATCGGGCTTTTGCTTTTTGCAGCATATGCATGCGCTTTTGCCGATTTTTTTCATAAATGGAAAGACATGCAACCCTTGTTTGATAAATTAGGAGAACTCAAGTATGTTCAATTTCGTTTTACATGTATGATTCCCTTGCTATGGCATCTCGCATTTTCTTTATGTATATGTTATATATTGCTTCGCTATAAAAAGTTGGCGCCCGTCGCTCTTACTGTCATTATTGTTAATGTGTTCCTGGTGTTATTTAATATTAATTATCGTGATTCCGCAGGAAGCAATTATGTTGAGAATTCATTTTATTACACCTATTTCGACAAAGCTGACCCTTTGTCGAATCAATCATTCCATGATTATTATGAAACTTCATTTTTTGATGAAGTGAAAAATAAAATAAAATACAGCCATGAAATAGTTCATTGTATTGGATTCATGCCTGAAATTGCCCAATATAATGACATATATACGACTACAAGCATATATACCTACCTGCCAAAAGATAAAAGTTATTTCACTATGGCGTTTCTTCAGCCCAACCAGAAAACAGTTGTGGAAAATGGCAATGGAAAAACACCTGGCAATACTCCTGAAATTCACTATTACTATGATTCCGCTTCTTCAGCAAAAATTAAAAAATTTGAATCCGATACTGCTATGCACCGGCTAAGGCCAATCAGATATGTTTTCTCATATTACAATATTGATAATTACCATGATGTAGGTTTCGATTCTATTGGATATGTAAAAAATACAGGCAGCGGACCGATACGCCAGATATATATATACAAGATAAATTCCAATAAGATTTAGCCATATATATTACAACTTGCTCCATAAAATTATTCATTAATACAGGTGCGGTTTTTTATCGCCCTGCAAAGCTCTTCATGAAATGGGTAGCATCAGGCCCTTCATTAAAAATGAGGTCGAGTATGCTGACCTCATGCATAAACTCACCATAAAGCTGGCTGTAAACCGGATAATTCGAATAGTCAAAATAATGAACATTGATTCCTGATTCAATAAATAAGGTTTCATCCATATAGCCTTTGGCTGCCGGTCCGCTATAATATTCAGTCGCCCCCACTGCCTTGCATATTTCAACCAGGCGCTCGTTCTTTCCTGTAATATGGTTGGGAATTTCATCAGACCATCGCATGGGAGTTTTAATGCCCAGAACCTCATTAACTGCTTTAATAAGCCTGTAGTTTATATAGCTAAGCAGCACTTCACTTGTATCTTTATAAATAGGTTCAAAAACATCTTTGTATGTTTTGAAGTATGGTGATTTGGAATAGTTCATCTGTATGCTTTTCCAGTGCGTATCTCTCCAGTTCTCTGTGGTAAGCACTTGTGCTTCCTTTATTTTCTGAAAGTATTTGCCTTTAACATCCACAGGAACAGTCAGCCAATGTGCCCCGTTGGCTGTCTTGATTTTATTCCTGCTCCTCCAGTCCCTCTTGGTATATTGCACTTCATCGTAAATAACAAATTCATCAACCATATTAATGTTGTCGAAATAGCCTTTCCACGGAATATAATTTGATTGCGATATAAGTACTTTTTTCACAATTGATTTACATTTATTATTAATTGAGCCTGTAAAGATAGAATTTGTTAATTCCGGATTAGTTAATTAAAGGCACACTATTTTTCCAATACTGCGAGCCCAAAACCTGTTTTACCATAACCATTGCCATTATAAAGCATATACCTGTCTCCATTATAGTCAAATATATAGGGATAGCATACCATATCGCTATCCCAGCCATCTTTAGAAACATCGAGTAAAACTTCGTCGTCTTTCCTCTGCCATTTCTTTCCGTCCTTCGACTCGGCATAACCTACGCGATAGGTTCTTATTTTTCCATTTTCACGGTAAGAATACCACATCTTATAAATGCCATTTTCTTTTATTACCCTCGGTACCGATATGGCATTTTCATTTTCGTGCTCAAAATCAATGGCAACAACCCCTTGCCTCTCCCAATCAATCCCGTCGTTCGATTCAGCATATTTTATGTGGTAATAATGCACAGGGATATTGTTTATCAATTTCCATTTAACACAACTCAGATACCATATTTTCCATTTGTCCGATTCAGTAATCACACAACATGAAGCGCAAAAATGCGGCTCGGTCTTTGTTCTGTCAAGCACAGGCCCTTCAAACAATTTTGAAAAAGTATCGCCTCCGTCTTTGCTCACTGCTATGCCTACTGAATTCCTGAAAGGAACAGTTACTCCAAGGTTCCAGCCTATATAATACATTCTTAGCTCAGAGCCGTTTTTTACAAGGCATGTTGGCATTACCCCGCTATCATCAAATTTACCAATCTCCCCTGTGTTAAGTATTGGCGCAACTGATTCATTTATTATTTTTTTTTGATGTAAATCATAATCCAAATAAAATGGGTAAGAGGCATTGCTGCTGTTCCTCATACTAAAATATATCCTGATAACACCGGCTTTTATAAAATGCCCTATGGGAAGCGATGCATAGGAAAAACCGGCCTTCGTGTTGCCGCTATAAATAAGCCCTTTCTTTTTCCAATTTTGCATACTCACCTGTTCTTTTTTACATAAATAACTTCACCCCATGCAGGAAAAGTGCCGGAAGCATTATACAGTTCATGATAAATGGTAAAAAACCTCTCATATTTCTGCGAATCCATATATTCATCAATTACCTTCTCATTTACCGAATTTTCATACAGTTCTATGCATTGCACTTCAGTAATAACGGCATCGAATTTCTGTAAAATTTCATTGGCTCCTCTTAATGCGTAATAATCTGCTCCCTGAATATCAAGGGATAAAACATTATAGTTACTGATGGCAAGATTCTCTTTCGTAATAAAATCGGCAAGGGTAATTCCCGGAACACGAATTGTCTTTGAGGTTTTTAACGAAGTAACTATTTTATCAAACTCCTTCATTTTCAAAATGCTCGATGATTCAAGGCCGGAGTTGCTTTGATGAAGGTGGAACTCTATTTCCTGCGTAATATCGGTTATTGCATAATTATAAACTTTAACCCTTCTGTCTTTACTAAACCTGTCAGTCATTAATTGACATAATTCAGGGTTAGCTTCAATAAAAATAATGTTTTGAAACCCTCTTTTTATATACTCCTCATATTCTTCACCTTTGTGCGCGCCAATATGAATTATTCCCTTTTTCGGAATACCATGAAGTTTATCCATTAAAATGGCAATATCTTCTTCGTGATTATCTTTTTTAATAAGAACTGAAGTATTCATAAATTTATGGTGGATTTAACAATATACAGAGGCCGGTGCTTTGTCTGATTAAAAACTTTAGAAAGATACATGCCTAACAGCCCTATGGAAGAAAGAATTAAACCTCCTATGAACCAGATAGAAAAAATCACTGAAATCCATCCCGCCTGGTAGTTAACCACTAATATTTTTTCGATAATAATTATCAATAACACAAAAAATGCAATTGCCGCAATTGACATACCTAATAATCCTACCAGGATAAGTGGTTTCGAAGAAAACGACACTATAGCGTTAAGCGCAAGCCCCATTCGCTTTGACAGTGAATACGAACTATGTCCCTTAAATCTTTTTTCAATTAAAACGGGTTTCTGGTTGAAGCCCGTTATATGCAATAACCCGGCAGGAAATGTTTCATATTCGGTAAACGATAAAAGTGAATCGAGATACCTGCGTTTCATCAGCCTTAACCATGCGGTGTTGCGGGGTATCCGGTATTCTGAAATAACATCCAGTATATCAAAAAATACTTTACCCAGGTAGGCTCTTACGAACCCCCCATTGCGCTCTTTTACCACCCCGTAAACAACATCCGTCTGTGGCTCTTGCTGCATAATGTTATAAAATTCCACCAGGTTTTCCGGCTCCTCTTCCAGGTCGCAATCAAGTGTATAAATATAGTCACCTGTAGCATGGTGCATACCGGCAAACATGGCCGGATACTGGCCAAAGTTCCGGGACAGGTTTACCAATTTAACATTTTTATCAGTCACAGCAAGTTTCGCAACCGCAAATTCAGAGTTATCGGGTGAACCATCATTAACAAATATTATTTCATAATCAAGCCCAAGTTTTTTTATACTGGAAAGCACTCTGTTATAAAACTCGTTAACAAAGCTTTCTGAGCGGTATAATGATGTAATGACAGATAATTTCATTTCACTTTACCTGTTTGGGTTTAACACTGTCCGGGTTAGGATAATCAGAAAAAAGAAAAAGAGGCAATATTATCCATCTTCCGTTATTTGTATTCCACGTGTATGGCAATTCCGGGTCAATAGGCTCTACGCCATGAGGAATTGCAGGGGAAACGACCAGCATATCCCCTGTTTCAACATAGTCATCCAGGTAAAATTTCTCTCCGCCAAGTTCCTTCCTGGCATAAACCCCTCCGGTTTTATAATCCTTTCCTTTTTCAGAAGCTATGATTAATGTTTGAATTTCGGCAAACGGGCCCGCAGGGTCAATATGTTCAGCCTGGTAGCCCCCGCCAACCGGGTAATGATGCACATTCAGCCTTGCAACCACACCCTGGCTTGGAATATTCTTTATAAACGAATCTTTATCGAATCCTCCCAGATAATTTTTAAGTTCATAAATTCCTTTAAATGCCTCGAATATTGAACTGTTCTTTTCGTACCAACCATGCCTGTAAAAACCATGGAACTTCTGTTTAACGTACGCCTGAGGGTAATTGTCATGGAGCCTGTGGTAATCGGGGCAGCCATCCTTCAGCGGATGCCAGGAAGCCTCGCTGCTTATACCCCAATCAAAAGTATCGTTCCTCAGCTTCCTTATAAAGCCTGCATCAAAAATTTTTTTGACGATAAATGCTTCAGGAGCATTTATTTTAGCCATGAAATCCTTTGTATGGCTATATGCCAAATCGTAAAATTCTTCTTTCGATACAGTATTAATTTTCATATATAATAATTCAAATGGCCCGACCCGGGCAAATTCATAAGCCCATCATTTAATTGTAATCTCGTCGCTTTTTTTGCCAAGCCTGCTTGACCTTGCGGGAACCCAAACATCCTTGCTGTCAGTCTTGCCAGAAATTATTGAACCTGCGGCAATCAATGATTCGGGGGCCAGTATTACATCATTATGCAATGTGGCATTAACTCCCAAAAAGCAATGGGAACCGATGTTGCAGTGGCCTGAAATCACAACATGTGAAGTTATAAAATTATGGTCCTCTATTACAGAATGATGGCCAATATGATTTCCGCTCCACAGAGTAACGTTATTACCGATTTTCACAAATGGCTGAATAGTATTGTCCTCGAAAATAAAGCAATTATCTCCGCATGGAAATTGTGATAAATATGTACACCAACTGCTGACGTAGGAAACAAGTTCATAGCCTTTTGCCTTGGCTTCAAAATATCTTTCCGAACGGATTTTGTTCATCTTGACATAACTCAACGCGATGAACATTTTATACTCGGAAGGAGGATAAACATCTTCCACATTTTCAAATGCCACTACCGGCTTACCCTCAAAAGCAGCTGATTTAATATATTCTTTATTAACAGCAAAAGCAACTACTTCATGCTCCGAATCAATGCTGAAATAGTAGTTTACAATCTGTGCTATATCTCCGGCTCCTAAAACAATAAGTTTAGCCATAACTTCTTATTTCGTTATTAATCTAAAAATTCAAATATGGCGATATAATGAAACCTGCAAATCAGGATTATTTTTAGCATCTGAGAAATAACTTTTCTTTTCCGGCATTTCCCGATGAAACGTCATAGTCAATTTTCTTTTATAACAATGTTACGGACAAAAATATAAAATAAACCTAAACCGTTCACTATTAATCGGAAGGCCAGCCATAAAACAAGCCATTCATCTTATGATTTGCCTTGCATCAAGCGCTTTGCGGTATTTATCGGCATATTCATTCTGCTCCTTCAGTGATTTTGAAAAATGATGCCGCCCCGAAAAATCGGCTTCGGCGCACATATATAAATAATCATTCTTATCGTAATTCAGCACTGCGTCAATTGACGAAGCATCAGGCATATTTATGGGGCCTGGTGGCAACCCGGTATGAATGTATGTATTGTAAGGCGATTCCACCTTTTTATCGCCTTCGCGGACACGCAAAATAGAAAAATCGCCCCGCGCAAACACCAGGGTGGGATCGCTTTGCAATGGCATATCCTTATGCAACCTGTTAATATAAAGGCCTGCAATTACTTTCTTTTCGTCATTATACAGCGACTGCTCAGCCTGCACTATGGAAGCCAATATGCTTACCTGTATATATGAAAGCCCTGTTTCCACAGCCTCTTTTCGCCTTTCACCGGTCCAGAAAGCTTCATAATTATCATGCATCCGGCTGATGAACTTATCCGGGGAGTCCGTCCATAACAACTGGTAAGTGCCGGGTATAAACATGGCAATTATGCTGGCAGTATTAAAGCCGAATTTTTTCACATATTTTGGGTCATTCAGATAGTTAACCACTTCGGTTGAATCTTCCTCAATTTTGTTGGCCAATATCCCCGCCAAATCATACTTGGTCCGGATATTATAGAGGTTAATGGTTACCGGTTCCTGTTTGCCTGAAGCCAGCAGGTTAACCAACTGAAGGTTACTCATGCCGTTTACAGCCCTGTACCGGCCGGGTATTATGTGGTCTTTATATCCTTTTAAGCCTGCTACCAGCGTAAAAGCCCTGGGATGGGTTATAATTTTTTTTTCCTCCAGCATATTCAGTACCTTCTCAAAGTCCCAACCGGTATGAACATATATCAATTTCGATTTATCCTCAAGATGAACACTATGGTAATAAAAAAAACGGTAAAAGATATAACTTCCGGTTCCGAAAACCAATAAGACAACAAGTAAAAATGATGATATCCTGCGTTTTATTCCACCCGCCATTATTTATTCAGAATTTAGTGCAAAGCTATAAAAA
Organism: Bacteroidia bacterium; assembly: GCA_052325425.1. Taxonomy (GTDB): domain Bacteria; phylum Bacteroidota; class Bacteroidia; order JABEUT01; family JABEUT01; genus JABEUT01. The sequence goes on from JBKQUY010000094.1 coordinate 11,761, forward strand.
GCGGGCAGAAGCGATTTAGCCGCCATATTGTTAAAATTACTACCTTTGCATTTATTGCAAAAACAAATTATGCGCAAAGGCTTTGCATTATATACTGTTATAGCTATTGTGTTATTTCTGACGGCCTGTAGTAATAAGTTAAATGTATTAGCGCCCTATAAAAACATTACTGTTGTTTATGGACTTCTCGACCAGAACGACACAGCCCATTATGTCCGCATAAACAAGGCTTATGAGGGACCGGGTAATGCCATTACTATGGCCAGGCAATTTGATTCTGTTTACTACCCTGCCAACCAGCTATTGGTGCAGTTGCAGGTTTACAATAGCCAGAATGCCCTTGCACAGACCATTACGCTAACCCCCGATTCATCCATTCCTCTTCAATCAGGTACTTTCACTTCTCCTAAACAAATACTATATAAAACCAAAGCAAAACTTAATGTGCTTGACCAGTACGGGTTCAACTACCAATACAACCTGTATGTCAAGAACCTTCACACACAGCAGGTTTTGACAGGCTCAACGCAATTATTAACTGATGTAACATTCACAGCGGGGCTAAGCGGAATGTATATTCCTATGTCATTTTTTGCTACTGCTCCAAGTAATATACAATGGACAAGTACTGTGGGCGGAAGAATTTACCAGATGACAATGCGTTTTTACTACCATGAAATTACAGCCACTGACGATACTGAAAAATATATAGACTGGGTTTTCCCTACTCAGACAGCTTCAACTCTTTTAGGCGGAGAGTCGTTGGAATATTCATATACCGCCCAGCAATTTTTGCAGTTTATAAGGGCAAGTATTCCAATTGTCAACAGCGCCCAACGGACTGCCGATTCCATACAGGTTATTTTCACCAGTGGTTCCGATGACTTTAATACCTACATACAGCTCAGCCAGCCCACGCTGGGCATTGACCCCGACCAGCCATCATTTTCCGACGTAAAGAACGGCGTCGGCATTTTCACTTCACGGCATACGCAGGAGCAAACAGAATTACTTAACGGGCAGACAATTGATTCCATTGTTAACAGTCCCTCAATGCTCCCTTATGATTTTCGTATATAACCCAATTTATTAGCATAACATCGCTACATAAAACAATGGCTGAGCTTAATAAAAAAGAGGTATCCGCGTTAATCAGTCTCCTCGACGACCCTGATGAAAAGATTTTTGTCTCCATAAAAGACAAATTGCTGCATATCGGCGAAAAGGTTATTCCTGTGCTTGAAGACGCATGGGAATCTTCATTTAATCCCTTATTGCAAACCCGTATTGAAAATATAATACACCGCATACAGTTCGAAAAAATACTCGATTCGCTTGCCGCCTGGAAAATGAACGACTCCGATAACCTGTGGGAAGGAGCTATGATTATTGCCCGCTACCAATACCCCGATTTAAAGGAAGATAAGCTCGAAAAGCAAGTTCAGCTTATAAAACAGGATGTATGGCTTGAACTGAACGAGAACCTTACAGCACTTGAAAAAGTGAGGGTAATCAACCATATTTTGTTCGAGGTGCACCGCTTCAGCGGGAATACTGAAAACTACAACGCGCCTGAAAATTCATTCCTTAACAAGGTAATAGAGAACAAAAAAGGCAACCCGCTTACTCTTGCCATTATATACCTTATCATAGCCAAACAGTTGCAAATGCCCATATTCGGGGTAAACCTGCCGCAGCACTTTATTATGGCATACGTTGATGAAAACGACCTTTCGGAAAAAGACTGGGAGGACAAAATATTGTTTTACATCAACCCTTTCAGCAAGGGCGCGGTATTCAGCCGCAGGGAAATTGATATGTTCCTGAAACAGTTAAATATTTCGCCCGAAAAAATGTACTATACCCCCTGCTCCAACATCAGCATTATTGAAAGGCTTGTGCGCAATTTAATATCAGCCTACAATAAACTTGGCCATCCCGATAAGGTTGCTGAGCTTGAAGATATGCTGAAAATTCTTGAGGTATAGCAAAACCCAAAGTGGGGTTACACAAGGTTACACTTTTTGAGATTTTTTTTGATTTAACCAATTGATTTTCAACACTATCTATGTTTTTAATCGCTAAAAAGTGTAACCCCACTTTACGGGTAAACACTTTTTGACCTTATAAAAACAACAACTTACTGAAAACCAATAATAAGACCTTCTGAAACCTCCTTAATAGTGTTACCCCGTTAGTTTTTGTCATGACAGGTCTGTCGAAGTGCGAAAAAAAATTACACGCTTTTACACACAGTTCGCAATTTCGTATGTAATTTCTCCAATTTCCTGTTAAATTCTTTAGCATTGTTCCTGAAAAATGCACACTTATGCACACGGTTCCCAGAAAAAGTGTGCAGTTTTCTAATTTCCTGCTAAATTCTTTAGCATTTCTAACTGTCAATTTTTCACTCATAACTTATAACTCATAATACAATTTCAAAGAACATTTGCCTGATTTCCTTTACCGCAAAGTCATTACGCTTCGGTTATGATGCTGATATTTATCGTCAGCAAGCGCAAAGTAAACAGCCCGCGGAGATTAATTTACAATTTACAATTCACCATTTTGCATGCGCTTTCGCACATACAACGGCATAGCCCTCGCGAACACCATAAAAAACAAATCAGCTAATCAGTGAGCAAATATACACAATTATTTATTGTATTAAACAAATTATTTAGTATAGTTTTCAACAACCGTTCATACAAAAATTCATTCCCGGCAAATAAAAAGTCCCGCAGAACTGCGGGACTTTAAAAAAATGCAATATAGGCTTACTGAATCATCTTCACTACCTCGCCACCGCAAACCTCAGCAGCTTCTGGTTGTCTTCACCTGCTATTTTTAAATAGTAAGTGCCGTTAGCATAGTCTGATACATTAATGGCTATTAATGAAGCATTGGCGTCAATCTTTTCTTCCATTATCTTTCTGCCTGTTACATCATATATTATAATAGCCTGTGGAGTAAATGAGGCAGTATTCTGCATGGCAATATTCAATACTCCATTGGTTGGGTCAGGGTATAGTTTCAGGCCCATGGAAGCAAGTTCATCAATGCCAGTAAACAAGTTTATAGTTATGGTAACTGAGTCCTTGCAGCCATTCTTGTCGGTAACAACTGCCGTATAAGTTCCGGCACAAAGGTTAGTTGCCGTATCTGTTGTTTGTCCTGCCGATTCCCATTTATAGGTATATGATGGCGTTCCGCCACTTACAACCACCCATGCAGAATTACTGCACCCCAGACCAGGCGCGCTATCGGCCACCATAGTAATTGGCGGAGGCTGGGTTATGGTAATGCTATCTGTTGCAGTGCAATCTCCCGCTGCATTTACAGAAACTGTATAGGTGCCTGCACCGAGAGATGTTGCTGTCTGGGTTTTCTCACCATCGGTCCACAAATAACTAAATGTACCTGAACCTCCGGGCCTGGCAATAGCGCTGCCATTTTTCAGGCCATAGCAGCTTACATTTTTAAGAAGGCTGTCTTTTAAGGCAATTGGCGCACAGGCTTCTATCCGGAAGGTATCGCTCAACACAATGCTCCACATATTTTTATCGTTTTGCGCGCGCATAAATAAATAGTGCAAGCCGGTTGTAAGTGGTGACGTTGGCAAACTGCATTTTGAATTTACAGCGGGGGCGGCAGTAAATCCAGGAGTAACAGCAGTTCCATTACCGACTCCAGGGTCGGTATCATAGAAATATTCTGTCTTTACTATTTTAGTTGCTGCCGTACCACCGATTAAAAACTCGCGGTTCAGCACAATGCTCCACATACCGGCATCGTTTTGGGCACGGACATACAAATAATGCACCCCTGCATTTAGCCCGGTAGTATTTATGTTTTCCGACAGATTCACCGCATTGGAAGGTGAAAATGATGGCAAGGCTGTTCCGTTGCCAACACCAGGGTCGCTATCAAAATAGTATTCGGTTTTAACAATGTTTTTTGCCCCCGTTCCACCAATTAAAAACTCACGCCCAAGTACTATGCTCCACGTACCTGCATCATTCAGGGCACGGACATATAAATAATGTACTCCCGGATTTAAGCCTGTTGTGTTTATACTTTCGGGTAAATTAATCACATTGGAAGGCGAGAATGATGGCAAGGCTATACCATTACCCAAGCCGGGGTCGCTATCAAAATAGTATTCGGCGTTAACAATGTTTTGACCTGATGCTCCACCAATTAAAAACTCCCGCCCCAATATTATGCTCCACATATTATTGGCATTTTTACCACGTATGTAGAGATAATGTACACCCGGCTGCAAGCCGGTGGTAGGAATATTTAAATTTATATTCTCAGTAGTTGCCGGGGATGATATAGTTATGGGAGTTCCATTTCCCAACCCGGGGTCTTTGTCAAAATAATATTCGGCTGTAGTAATATTTTGGGCAAAAACAATTTTGCCCAAAAGAACCAACAATATCCATATATGTTTTTTCATTTTAAATCTTTATAATAAATCATAAATTTGATTTCTTATCTCTCTATGTCTTAATACCCCATACTAACTATTGCGCCTGCTGCCTTGCCTCAAACTGCACATTTAATGTGCCACCAACAGGTACAATCATATTATTAATATTTAATTGGAACATTTGAGGCGGTATAGGCGAACCGGTAAAGTTCATTGGGTAATTTCCACCGTAAACACCGCAATCGGTCCCATCGGTAGCGCCATTATGCCCAGGACTTGTAGGCAATAAATGCCAGTTATAACCTAATAATGCAGGATAGGAAGATACTGAAGCAGCTTTGTTATTAAATTGATAATTAGGTGATACAGTAATATAATTATTACTTTCCGTATTTTGATAACCAATAGCCTCTATTGGAATAGAATCTCTATAGGTACCATAGAAAAGATTATTACTTATTGTACTATTATATAAATAGGAGTTAGCAGCGATTGCATAAAAGAAAATATTATTAGTAATACTAGCATAATAAATTGGAATTGGGTCAGGATTAGGATTGCCACCTGAAATATCCCCTTCTATAATATTATGGTTAATAATTAAGCCATTTGCGACAACTGACGTAGCGCCTAAAGCGACAATTGATCCATAACCAGCTGAGCCATAAATAAAATTGTTCGATACCACACACGAATTAATAGTAGCAATATATGGCTTGTAATAAATATTTATACTTTGAATTACGCAATTTTCTACAATCCAACCATCATTAAAAATATATAATGTAGTTGGGAAATAACACCCATTTAAAAAAATGTTCTTGGGGTAGAAACTTTTCTCAGAAGTTAAACCACCACTAAAATAGACACCTATAAATTGTGAACCGGAAGAGCTTGTTGTTGTTGCTGAATCTCATGTTACAGCACCACTAATAATTGAGTTCAATTGCCCTTCAGCACTATCGGCATAACCGGTACCAATAAATACAAGAGGAATTGAAAGTGTAACTCCACTTGGGTTATATGCAGTACCTGAGCCATTAATATAAATGGTATCACCGGCATTTGCAGCGTTTACTGCGCTTTGCACATCGTTGTACTGTGCAGAGCCAAGGGGGTTGTTGGATACGGTGCGAACTGTAGCGCTAACGAATGAAGAGCTAAGAACTAAGAGTGAAGAGCACAAGATGCAAAGCATGTGACGCCTCATTGTAAAAGTTGATTTGGTTTTCATTTGTTTGGTTTTTTTTGATTGTTATTATTATTTAATTGTAATTATTTATAAAAAACTATTTTGTGTTCAGGTTTAAATATTATTCCACCAATGATTAATACCGGGATTTACTCCCCCGACAATAAATGTCGGGATTTACTCTTTCACAAACTTCACCACCTGCGATGAATTGTTAGTTGTTACTTTCACAAAATAAACTCCGGCTGATAAACCTGATATATCCATTGTCAATTGTGAATTGTCAATTGTCAATTGTGAATTATACACTTCTCTTCCGGTTACATCCTCAATGCTTATCCTCGCATCATTCGTTTTCGCGCTGAATTTTATATTCAGGGTTTGATTGGCAGGGTTGGGAAATACCGATATATTACCCGAAGTATTTATTATCTGCTGAACGCTTTGGAATAAACTATTGTGCTGCGTATTGCTGCGGGTTGTAGTATTATTGATTGTTTGGGGCCTTGATTTGGTAGGGGTACAAACTATGCTCCAGTCCGTAAGCACACGCCATGTTGCCGTGTTTTTATAGGAGGCATACGAGGGATCGGTGTATGATGTAGATGAAGCGCTTAATGTTTGTATAGTCGTATAATTTCCATTGGATAAATTATCGCGCTGGAATATATATTGAGAAAGTTCCGGTATGGGTGTTGATTGTCCCTCAATCTGGTACTGGTCCCAACTGAAATTGCCGCTGCTGTTCTGGAAGAATATGGTTTGATGATACGGGCTCCTCGGGCTTAAATTCCCGCAACTATCTATTGCCGCAATTGCATACCTCCACGATGACACGTTAGGGTTCCCGTTAGCTGCATAAAGGGTGCGCACCGTATCAGTAAACTCACTTAATGAATCGAAAGGCACCTGCCCTATAAGCGCAAAATTATTATTGGCCGTATCTCTGTAAATAAAGAATTTTTCTACATGCGTAAGGCCCGTTTTATCCCACATGATAACATTGTAATCAGAGAGTGAATCAACCGTAACCATGCAAATCTGCAAATCAGAAACCGGGTTATTCTGTATTTTAATTGAATCTTTTGCCGTACATCCATCGCTTAGGTTGGCAGTAATAGTATATGTTACAGTGGCTGTAGGGGTACAAACCGGGTCAACAATAGTTGAACTGCTTAAATATGTCGAAGGTTTCCATACAATACTGGTGGGAGTTGGCGGGTTACATACCGCGTTCAGCGTAATACTGTTTCCACAGGTAAGAGCTGTATCATGTCCCGCGTTTATACTTGCAGGTTTTTCGGTAACAGAGTCGTTACTGCTCGTAGCAGAGCATCCGTTAGAACCTGTAAAAGTTACTGCATAATTGCCGCTTGTTTTTACTGTTATGCTTTGCGTAGTATCTCCCCTGTTCCATTTATTATTGCTTGCATCGCTGCTTGTTAATATCACACTGTCGCCCTGGCAGAATGTATTGGTTCCGGTAATGGTGATAGTGGGCGCAGGAGGCAGGGGCTTTACAGTTATAGTATCAATGGCCGAAAATGCACCCGGAGGATTATTAACCGTGCATGAATTGTTCACTACAACAAAATATTGCCCTGCTTGTGAAACATAATAATAATCATTGGTGGCGCCTACAATAGGATTATTATTATAAACCCACTCATAGGTCTGCCCGGTAATAAACTGAGCTGCAAGTTTTACTGAATCGCCTGCACACACTGTATTACTGCTTGTTACTATCTGGGCTATAGGTTGATTATCGGTATATACAGTGTCTCTTTTCAGGGTTAAAGGGCCTGAAGTAAAATAAACCTTATTGCTATTTGAAGAATCCACTATTTTACAATCGTAGGTACCTGCCGCTGTTGCGTTATATATATATGATGTCGCCCCGGCAATAGTGTTTGCATTTTGTCTCCAGGCATAAGAATAACCTGCAACATATTGCATATCAAATGAGCCACTATCGCCATTCTGGCCGGGAGAACCATTTGTACCATTCCTGAAACAGCCATAATAACCTGTGCCACCTGAACCTCCGGTGCCTCCATTTTTTATGACAGTTATAGCAGGAACAGGGCCATCATACCTTATTTGTAAATTCCCTCCGCTTCCTCCTGCTCCTCCTCCGCCACCTCCGGCTGAACCATTACATGGCGTGCTGCAGCCATTGCCGTTTCCGCCATTGCCGCCGTTGCCACCATCCATTCCCGAAATATTTATTGCTCCCGTACCGGAAATAGATTTCATAGCTTTAATGTAAAGCAATTGCCCATGCGAGCCACGGGTACCGCCCGAACCGCCGCTTGAACCTGTTACACCGATAGCGGTACCTGAAAGTCCATCAATCCCGTTGTTTCCAAACAACGAAACTCCATTGGTAGAGGTACTCGATGCTCCTGCGCCACCATACCCGCTGGTAGTAAAGGTTGCATTACCGCCATTATATCCATCTGTTGTAGCATATCCGGGAGGGCTTTGATTTTCGCCGCCGCCGCCGCCGCCGCCACCGCCATTTCCATAGTAGGCTAACCCACCCGAGGTATTGCTTGACTGTGTGGCCGGATAACTGGGAGGCGAGCCGGGACAACCACTCTCACCGCCTGTACCGCCATTTCCACCGGCAGGAAATGAAATTACAGCATTTAATACTTCGCCGGTGGTATTTATATGGCCACTATCATCTGGCGCTTTTGCAGTAAAAGTACCGCCGGTATCCTGGCCGTTGGTAGCAATAATTGTACCGTTCAAAACAAATCCTCCCCTGCAACCTATAAATGTCCATACTCCTGCTGTATCGGCATCAAGAATAAGCGACCCGGTCGGGGCAATATTTATGCTATCGTAGTCATATATGCCACCGGCAGCAATATAAACAGTTTGCCCGGCGCCGATTATTAAATTCCCTGAAAGGCCAAAAGGCCATCCGGCATAGGCCTCTAACGTTGCATACCCGGTTGGTGGGCATATACGCGCGCTTGTTGGCACGGCCTGGGTGCCATTAGTGCTTATTATTTGCTGGGTGAAAGCCAATGAACTTACATTTACTGTAACCATAGCAGTATTGCTTCCGCATGAGGTTGTGCCGGTAACTGTATAAGTAGTTGTGGATGCAGGGGTAGCTGTTACTGTAGCGCCTGTTGTTGCGTTTAACCCGGTTGACGGAGACCATGTATAGGTTGTGCCGCCGCCCGCTGTCAGTATGCTTGAGTTACCCGGGAATATAGATGAAGGCGAAGCCGTTGCGCTTATGCTTGGCACCGATATTGTTACTGTTACAGTAGCAGTATTGCTGCCATTTGTATTTGTTCCGGTTACCGTATAAGTGGTGGTAGAACCAGGGCTGGCAGTTACAGTTGCGCCGGTTGTTGCGCTTAGCCCGGTTGACGGAGACCATGTATAAGTTGTAGCTCCGCCTGCTGTTAAGGTACTTGAACTGCCGGCACATATTGCAGAAGGAGATGCTGATGCGGTTACATCAGGCAGTGAAGAATTGGCAAACGACACCTCCGCATAAATTGCTATATCCTGCCATGAAAGCGCAGTACTTGAAACACCAGGGGAAGAGCATGTATATGTCAATCCTGAACCATACGTTGTGCTTGGTAAAGATATAGCAGATCCATTATGATTTGTTGCCGTAAAATATGAATAACCAGTTGTGAAACTGTTAGCAATCATTTTTTTTGTACTAACCGGTATTGCCGCACCTATAAAAGTTGTATCGGGAAATGCATAACTTGGACTTGAACACGTGTAAGTAGGGCTGCCATACAGAAACCCCATAGTATCCTTCTTGCTTTTATCATAATACAACAGAGTAACAGCAAATTTACTTGTCGCTGATAAAGTAAGGTTCGGAGCCAATGGTAAAACAGTAATATATTGATCCCACGATTTTCCTTTGCCCGATAACCCTGTATCCTGTATAATTGTTTTTGACCATAATACTGTAGTAGTGGGAATTCCATCAGCGCCCAATGAGTTAATCTGAACTATCAGCGTATCGTTTTTGCCCGATAAATTTTGCTGGCCAATCGGGATATAAAGAGAGTCCACAACAATACCCGAAGCTGAATATCCTTTCCCGGAAGAAGCATCAAGTAAACTGTCGAAAGCAACAGAACAAGAGTGCAGCAAAAATTCATTCGCCAATGTAGCGCCGGTATCCACCGCTGCATAATGCATATTCATTTGCTGGATATAATATAGGCCAATACTGGGATTTGCTGAATATGGCTCAAGGTAACCTGCAGCCGTGATTGAATCAGAATATGGATAATCTAAGAAAACGTAACTGGTATTACCTTCAGGTTTATGCCTGTTAAGTCTTTGCCCGATATTTGGCGAAGTAACCAGATGGCCGGCCTTTAATTTTCTCTTTAATGGCACATTTCCCATGCTTTGGGCGGAAACGGTGAAAAATTCAGAAACTAAAATTAAAACTAAAATTGAAGTGAGTTTTGTAATTGTTTTCATGGTTGGGGTTTTAAGTTGGGATTAATTAGCAAGATGAGAATCAATTAAAAATCATGATATAAATCATGCGATAAAGTTATATTATTTTTAATGCTGCAAAATTATTTTAGTTGTTTTTTTTGTACAATAGAACAACTGTTCTATTTTTTATGTTGATTTTTTATAATCCAATTATTAAAATCCTGATTGTTTTCATTTGGTTTTCAATATGTTTTCATTAAACACTCTACTTCATTTAGTGGGAATATCTAAAAATTCATATATTTACTAAACCTCATTCAGGGAACAACTATCATATTTATGGAAAGAAAAAAAATAAGCTTACCTTCAGGAATAACCTTGTCTTACCTTGAACAGGGTGAAGGACCTGAAAATATTCTGTTCATCCATGGCAATTCGCTTGGCGCCGAAACTTTCGCCTATCAATTTCAATCGCCGGAATTGAAAAAGTATCATTTGTTTGCCGTTGATTTGCCGGGGCATGGAGAATCTTCAAAAGATAAAACTGCCGATGCGCGTTATTATAATTTGCCGGGCATGGCAATTGTAATGCATGAATTTATTTCAGCCCTCGGTTTAAGGAACCTGGTATTGGCGGGCAATTCATTCGGAGGGCATCTTATTTATGAAATGCTTGATGCCGCATTGCCGGTAAGGGGTATTATTACGTTCGGCGCTCCTCCGCTTGGAGTACCGCCTGCCATGGATAAAGCTTTTCTTCCTCATCCCGAATTGGGCTTTTTCTTTACACCCAATCTTACTAAGGAACAAATAAACAACCTTTCAAAATCGGTTACCGGTAAAGATGCTGCACTTATTTGCAAGCTTATAGAACAAAGCGACCCTGTATTCAGGGAAAAAGTAGCGGCATCAATTGCCGTTACAAATTTTAAAGACGAACTTAAAGTTGTAAATACTTCCTCGCTTCCTTTTGCCATCCTTCATGGCGAAAACGATTTATTCATTAACGGTGATTATTATAAAACTTATATTTCCAGGAAAATATGGCGCAATTCGGTACAAGTAATTAAAAATGCAGGACATTGCCCACAATTAGACCAACCTGGGGCATTTAATAAAATCCTCACCGATTTCATTTCAGCATAAATGCAGTTCTAAATGCAAAGGCAATCTATATCAAAAAAATCAGTATCTCATTTAGAGTATCGGGATTTTTTGAATAAGAATAGCACACTTAAAAAGATTCGCGGGTCGGGCTATTACCTGAACAAACATCCTTTTATAAGAGAAATTGCAGATAATATGCCTTGCTTAATATATATTACTAATTATCAAACCTCGCAATATCTTTATGTAAATAAAAGGATTGAAGACATTTTGGGATATACTGCCGAAGAAGCTATGGAAAAGGGACAGGAATGGACAATAAAAGAATTGTTTCATCCGGAAGATTTAAAAATATTTTCAAGCGTTTATTTTGTAAGGATGCATGAATTTTTAAAGCCTTTGTCCCTTAAAGAGTTAAAAAAATGCAGGATGACTATAAATTACCGGATGAAGCGAAAAGATGGCGTTTATACGAAAGTTCTTCAACAATCAGTAATATTGGAAACAGATGAATTTAATAATCCGCTTTTAACCCTTGGAATAATGACAGACATTACTCCCCACAAACATGATAACGCAGTAAATTTTGCCATATCATATTATGACCAAAAAACAGGGTTCAAATATTTGTGTTCGGAAACCATTACACCCGGAGGAATAATGTTAACCGCAAGGGAAAAAGAAATCATGAAACACCTTATACACGGTCATAGCGCTACGCAAATTGCCGATATACTATGTTTAAGCCATTACACGATTAAAGCCCATAAAAGGAACATATTTGAAAAAACAGAGTGCAACAATATTGCCCAGCTTGTAAACTATGCCATCAGCAATGGCTTACGATAACAGAACGCATGTCTCCTTATTGTATCGAAAGCTTTCCGCCCGAAATAAATTCTCCGGTTTCAGAAACTACATTGTAAATGTAAATACCCGAAGCCCTTCCGAGCATATCAATCGGGTTATTACCCTGGCTTAATGCTCCGTCATAAACCTGTTCGCCAATCATATTGTAAACAAGCAGTCTCCCTTTTTCCTTGCTGAATGCAACATTAAATTGCCCATGGTTAGGAATAGGATAAACATTCACGCCTGTGGGCCCGGCAATATTATCTATGCTGGTCGGGCTGTAAAACCCAATTGCAATTACTGAGTGCAGTTCAAGGTTATTGGGTGCAGCGCCCGATTGTCCGTGTGGCGGGTCGTAGTATGCAACGCCTGTAATTTGTACCAGGGGCAGGTTTACGCTTGTATTTATTACATAACCTAAATTTTTATAAACCCAATCCCTGCAAACAATAAAGTCCGCTACTTTAGGCGATGCCGCAACTGAAGAACATCCCGGGTCAGGTACTTCAGCAACCATAGTATTAACTCCGTCAGTTATTACAAGGTGGCAGTCACTGTCCGATTCCGGCCTGTATTCTGTTATATGAACCACCACAGTGTAAACCGAATCTTCCTGGGGTTCTATTTTATTCTGATAGGTAGATGGTGTAACAGTAGGTAATCCTATTAAGTGTGTTACACTGCTTGGATGCGGATGAGCAAAATCAATTCTTACGGCGCCGGTGTCGGTAAATACTTTTTCACTCCATCTTTCAGCTCCCCCGCAAGTTGATGATAAAGGTTCGTCATCATCTGTGTCTTCAGCTACTACAAGCTTGGTTTGCGAATGAAGGATTTGACGCTTTGTAAACGCCAAAAAAACAATTACTCCTAATGAGAGCGCTAACACAAGGGTTATTTTTTTAACCCTGCTCAGGGATGTAAACTTTTTCATATCATTTTGTTTTGTTATCCTAGGGGGATATGTTTATAAAACAAAAGTATGAATTCGCATTTTTAAATCCAAATTTTTACGGAACAAATTGAAAGCAAATATTAATAATATGTTATTTGTACGTTAAGGATTCTGTTTTCTGCGACAAAAATTATGACTTTAGTCATAGTTATGTTTTGCTTAACTTTGCAAACCATTATGAGCAAACCCAGCGGAAAAGTCTTCGATTTTAAGTTATTCAGGCGCATTTTAGGATATGCAGGGCCTTACAAAGGCTTGGCAATAGCCTCTCTTGTCCTTACAATTTTGCTTGCCATAGTATCTCCATTGGGCCCTATGCTCACAAAAAAGGCAATAGACATTGATGTTGCCAAAAACCACGACCTGAATGCCTTGCTCATTACCTGTTTACTATGGTTTGTACTTATTTTTTCACGCGGTATTTTCCAGTTCCTGAATACATATACCACAAACCTGCTTGGACAAAACATCATAAAGGATATGCGCATAAAACTTTACAGCCATATACTTGAACTCAGGCTACAGTTTTTCGACCAGACACCCATTGGTACGCTTATTACCCGCGTAACATCTGATATGGAGGTGATAGAAGATGTTTTTTCGGAGGGTGTAATAGTTATCATAAACCAGTTGCTTATGGTACTGGTAATTATAGGCGCCATGATTGTTATTGACTGGAAACTGGCTCTTCTCAGCCTGAGTGTTTTCCCGGTTTTATTGTTCGCTACTTATTTATTTCAAAAAGCCACACAGGTATCGTTCCAGGAAGTGCGCACACAGGTAGCTAAGCTGAATGCTTTTGTTCAGGAGCATATAACCGGCATGAATATTGTACAGATATTTAACCGCGAGGATATTGAATTTGAAAAATTCAAACAGATAAACAATGCGCATAAAGTAGCAAATGTTCGCTCCATATGGTATTATTCTATCTTTTTCCCTGTTGTAGATATCCTCTCTACTATTTCGATTGCCTTAATTGTATGGGTGGCAGGAAAAGGAATTTTATATGGCACTACCACAACCGGAGAGCTGGTTCAGTTTATACAATACCTCGGCATGTTGTTTATACCTATAAGGCAGTTGTCTGATAAAATAAACACATTGCAAATGGGCGTGGTAAGCTCGGAACGTATTTTTAAAGTATTCGACACCCAGACATTTATAAAAGATGAAGGCAAGCTGGCATTAACCCATATAAACGGAGATATTGAATTTAAAAATGTTTGGTTCGCCTATAACGAAGAAAACTGGGTGCTTAAGGGCGTTTCGTTTAATGTAAAAGCCGGGCAGACTCTTGCCATTGTGGGCGCCACGGGAGCGGGTAAATCGTCCATGATAAATATACTTGGCCGCTTTTACGACTACCAGAAAGGCGAAATTATGGTTGATGGAAAAGATATACGCGAATATAAAATTGACGAGATGCGCAAACATATTGCCATTGTATTGCAGGATGTCTTTCTTTTTTCCGATACCATTGCCAACAACATTACCCTTTATAATAAGAATATTACTCCGGCGCAACTGCAATATGCGGCGGCGGCTATCGGCGCAGATGATTTTATAAAAAGCCTGCCCGACGGATACAATTACAATGTAATGGAGCGTGGGGCCATGCTATCGGCCGGGCAAAGGCAGTTGGTATCATTCATAAGGGCTTATGTGCAAAATCCCGGCATACTTATATTGGATGAAGCCACCTCATCCATTGATACGGAAACCGAAAGGCTCATTCAGCATGCCATTGAAAAACTTACGGAACGCCGTACTTCCATTATCATAGCGCACCGTTTGGCCACTATACAACGGGCTGATAAAATATTAGTCCTCGACCACGGGCAGGTGGTTGAAGAAGGTACACACCAGGAATTGCTGCGCAAAGGAGGCTTTTACAAAAAACTGTACGAGATTCAATTTGAGAAACAGGAGAGAATTAAGGTGTAAGGAATATGGAGTAAGGAATAAGTTATGAAATAAAACTAAATCAATTACTCATGGCTGCCGGATACTCTTCTACGCCACTCTTTAAGAAACTTGGATTAAAAGAAGGTTTTTCTGTAAAGTTTATAAACCCACCAAAAAACTATACATCTCTGTTAGGAGATATAATGAAGCATCTAACCATCATTGATAAAAAAGCTGCGCAGGCAGACTTTATTCATTTCTTCACCAATTCAATAAAAGAATTAGAGGAGAAACTTCCATTGTTGAAAAATGAAATTGCAAAAAATGGAACTATCTGGGTTTCATGGTATAAAAAGAGCGCTAAAAAACCAACGGAACTGAATGAAGATATTATACGCAATACTGCTTTAGCAACAGGCCTGGTTGATGTAAAAGTCTGCGCTGTAGATGATGACTGGTCTGGCCTTAAACTTGTTTACAGGTTAAAAGACAGGTAGGGCTTATTATTCTGTTCCTCGTTGCCCAAGCTCAATAATATCCATATTCTTAATATCATCCCCGTCAATAATAAAACGCAGCATGGTGCGCACCTTATGGAACCCTTCCCTGCCAGCCGCGCCCGGATTAAGGTGCAATATGTTCAACTGCTTATCATAAATCACTTTTAGTATATGCGAATGGCCGCAGATAAATATGTGCGGAGGTTTCTGCATTAAAGCTATCTTCAGCGAGGGAGTGTAGTTGGGAGGGTAACCCCCGATGTGGGTTATCCATATATCTTTCTTCTCACAAAAAAAGCGTTGATTTTTAGGGCAAACTTTCCTGATTTTTTCACCGTCAATATTGCCATAAACGGCTCTTACAGGTTTTATGGCAGCCAGCCTGTCATAAACTTCAATAGTACCAATATCGCCCGCATGCCATATTTCATCAGCCTGTGCAGCATATTTGCAAATAGCATCATCTATATAGCCATGGGTATCTGATAAAAGCAAAATCCTTCGCATTTAATTACGAATTAATTGTATTTACTGTATTTATAAATATTGCCACAGATTATTTGTTTCCATTTAAAATTCACAAACCCTCCGGGTTCACAGATTATTAACAAATTTAAGATTTCAGGGTAATTCGTGGAATAAATCTGTATCAGCAATTATGCAGAATATTTTTGTTTTTGAATATTTTATTTTAATCTGTGAATCTGTGGCTGAATTCTTACTTTGACGTAATCCGTAATTTTTAATCCGTAATTTCTTCAGTAAGCTGCATTTCATACATGTCGCGGTAGAGGCCATTTTTTGCCACAAGCTCTTCATGGGTTCCATGTTCAATAACCCTTCCTTTATCCAGCACCAGTATATTATCGCACATTTTTACCGAGGAAATCCTATGGCTGACGATTAGCGTAGTACGCCCCAGCATAAGCCTGTGTATATTCAGCAATATTTCCTGTTCGGTTTTAGTATCAACAGCCGAAAGACACTCGTCGAACATAATAATGTTAGGAGCTTTAAGCATAGCACGGGCTATAGAGATGCGCTGTTTCTGTCCGCCCGAAAGGGTAATTCCCCTCTCTCCTACCATAGTCTCAAAACCCTCATTAAACTCCATAATATTATTATAGATCGCCGCGTCTTTAGATGCCTGCACCACTCTTTCCCTCAGCTTATCTTTGTCAACCCCTTTTTCAGTTACCGAGAATGAAACATTGTTGGCTATAGTATCTGAAAAAAGAAATACCTCCTGGGGAACATACCCTATTTGCCTGCGGAGTGACGACAATGGTAGCGTTCTTATATCCTTACCGTCTATTTTAATAACGCCTTCGCTAACATCATAAAGTCGGCATATGAGCTGCGCTATGGTGGACTTTCCGCTGCCTGTCCTGCCCACAATGCCAAGCGATTTTTCCTGCTTAATGGTGAATGATACATCATCGAGAGCTTTTATTCCCGAATCGGGATATACAAATGTTACATGGTCAAACTCAATATCTCCATAAATAGTAACCTCACCTGCAGCAGGGCTTTCGATGGTTGGTTTGGTATTCACAAATTCATTGATACGGGTTTGTGAAGCGGCTGCCCTTTGGGTAAGTGATGTAATCCATCCTAAGCTTGCAATTGGCATAGTCAGTTTTGACACATATAACATATAAGTGGCTATTTGCCCCACGGTCAGTGTGCCTTTTATAATATCATGCCCGCCGACATACAATACTATAATTGTACTAAGCCCTACCAGCACAAACATGGCAGGCTGAAAGAGCGCGTCAACTTTGGCAAGGTTCATATTGCGCTCCTTATATACTTCACATTCCTTGTCATAATCCTCTACAAGCATTTTTTCAAGCCTGTATGATTTTATCACCCTGATACCCGAAAATGTCTCCTGCGCCTTGCTGAATAAAACTGAAAGCTGGCGCTGCACATTGGTGCTTTTTTTATTTATAACCGAGCTGATATAGTAAATGGAAACATAAAGCAAAGGCATTGGGGAAAGAACCCATAGCGTAAGTTTTACATTGGTCTGGAGCATGATAATAAGCACAAACGTAATAAGCGCGACGGTATTGGTAGTGTACATAATGGCCGGGCCGAGATACATGCGCACACGGCTTACATCCTCGCTTATACGGTTCATCAGGTCTCCTGTATTGTTCCGTTTATAAAAAGCGGTATCAAGCTTCTGGTAATGTGTAAAAACTTCATTTTTTAAATCAAATTCTATAAGGCGCGAGGTAACAATAATAGTCTGGCGGGTAAGAAAAAGAAAAACCGCGCTTATCATAGTCATGCCCAATAAGACCAATACATTATACCGGAGGCTCCGCATTCCTTCCTCTATCATTTCAGCGCGGTTACCGGAACCCGGGTTAAAAGACTTTAATATACTGACTACCGAGTCAACTCCGCTGCCCACATATGGCAGGGAATAAACACTGAACCACGCGTACAGGATAACGAACAATAACCCTGCTACAAGGCGTATGCGGTATTTAAACAGGTATTTATTAAGGTATAAAAGAGATTTCATCTGTATTCTTTTGTCTATTAATTATTATCATTTGTCCGCCCTATTATGGCTTCAAACTCAGCTTTCAGGGTTTTTGGGATAGCTAAAAAAATTAATTTAACTTTGTCCCATACATTAGACTGTACCAAATAACTATTGAACGCAAAATTAACGATATTCTACCGAATAAAATAAAATTGCCATGATAGAAACCAAAGAGATGAAAAAATCAGCGCCGACAACCGAAGGAGGTGTTACCACCCAAATGTTTAAGTACGACCATGAAGAAGTGCTCTTTTGTAACGATAATGCCACCGGCTTAAAGGCATTAATAGCCATTCACAGTACAGTCCTTGGCCCCAGCCTTGGCGGTTGCCGTATATGGAATTACAACAACGAACAGGAGGCCCTTAATGACGTATTGCGCCTTTCGAGGGGAATGACCTATAAAGCATCTGTGGCAGGGTTAAACCTGGGCGGGGGCAAATCGGTTATTATGGGCGATTCCAAAACCATTAAATCAGAAGCATTGATGCGACGTTTTGGCCGCTTTGTAGATGATTTGGGTGGCAAATACATTACCGCTGAAGATGTGGGCTCAAACAGCCGCGATATGGAATATATCCACATGGAAACCCGGCATGTTACCGGGATACCTGAATCTATGGGCGGCAGCGGAGACCCATCGCCGGTTACAGCTTATGGAGTATTGCTCGGCATGAAAGCCGCCGCTCATGAGCGTTGGGGCAGCGACAGCCTGCATGGCAAAAAAGTTTCGGTGCAGGGTATTGGCAATGTAGGCGAGCATTTGGTTAAGCACCTGAGCGACGAAGGAGCCGTAATTTATATAACCGATATTAACCAGGATAAGCTTAAAGCGGTGGCAGCGAAATATAAAGCCGAAGTGGTTGGCCTTGATGAGGTATATGACCTGAACGTAGATATTTATGCTCCCTGCGCGTTGGGAGCTACCATTAACAACGATACCCTGAACAGGCTTAAATGTTCTGTTATAGCAGGTTCTGCCAATAACCAGTTAGCCGATGAAAAAGTTCATGGCGAAGCATTGGTGAAGAAAGGAATCATTTACGCCCCTGACTTTGTAATAAACTCGGGCGGGCTTATTAACGTATATGCTGAATTAGGAGGCACCTACAACAAAACCCGCGCCATGCAGCATGCCGATAAGATTTACGACATTACCAGGTCAATCTTCAGCCTGGCCAAATCGGAGAAAATACCAACCTACCTTGCCGCCAATAAAGTTGCTGAAAAGCGTATTGAAGCTATCGGCAAGGTTAAACTGAATCACTGAAACCACCTTCAATAATGAATATTGAACAAGGAATATCGAACACCGAAGTAAACAGCCGCAAAAAAGCCATTAGCCAAAAGCTATCAGCAAATAGCTTAAATTCGAAATTCATTATTCATTGTTCGATATCCGATATTCTCATTTATGCTTAACAGACGCTATTTGCGCATCAAGGTACTGCAAACTCTTTACTCATTCTTCCAGGATGAGGATAAGAATATTAATGCCCGCGAAAGAGAGTTGCTTGTCAGCATAGATAAAATATATGAGCTGTATATCTATCTTTTTCTGCTGCTTAAAGAAATACGCCTTGCCGGCGACAGGCTTATTGAAGAGCGCAGAAAGAAAAGGCTTCCTACCACTGAAGATATTAACCCTAACCTCAGGTTTTTGAACAACAGGGTTTTATTAAAAATTGAAAAATCAGAGGCGCTGGCCAAAGAAAAAAATGCCCGCAAAATTGGCTGGATGGCTGATGAAGATGCCGTTGTAAAGAAGTTTTATCACACTATTGTCGCCTCTTCCGAATATACCACATACATGGCTATCGGAGATAATTCTTTTGAGCAGGATAAGCAACTGATAATAACCCTTTACAAAAAGTATCTCTCAGATAACGAAGAACTGAAACAGCACCTTGTTGAAAAAAACATTCATTGGGCAAGCGATTATATGCTGGCTAATATCTGCGTAGTGAAAACCATTGAAAGCCTTGAAGAAAGCGCTGAACTTGAGCTTATGCCGCTATATAAGGCTGAAGAGGACAGGGATTTTATGCTTGAGCTTTTCCGCAAAACCATACTTGACGATACACTGAACCTCGCTCTTATTGCCGAGAAAATTGCAAACTGGGAGCCGGAGCGCATTGCATCAATGGATTTGCTGCTTATGAAAATGGCCATTACCGAAGTGATGAATTTCCCCGGAATACCGGTTAAAGTTACCCTTAACGAATATATAGAAATTTCTAAGCTTTTCAGCTCACCCAAGAGCAATACCTTTATCAATGGCATACTCGATGCCATAATTAAGGAGCTGCGTACCAAAAACAAAGTAGTTAAAACAGGCAGAGGGCTGATTGAATAAATTCAGCAAACTATTTTAAGACTGTAACCCTGCCCACATAAGTTTTGTATGAACCATCATTTGTTGTTACCTGCATTTTATATACATAAGTATCTTCCTGTACCCGTTCTCCTTTTGCAGTTCCATCCCAGGGCACATTGGAAGACTGATATATCAGGCTGCCCCAGCGGTCAAAGATATACATGGTGTAAGAAGTTATGCAGACACTCTTAGGGGCAAAGAAATTATTTAATCCGTCTTTGTTGTTTGGCGTAAAGGCATCGGGTATCCAGGCATTGTTACAGCTCTCAACTTTCACTAAAACGGAATCTGTTGCCGAACAACCGGCATTGCTTGTTACCGTTACTATATAGTTTGTTGTTACTGAAGGGGATGCTATAGGCTCCGCACAGGTATAGCAGCTCAGCCCATTATTTGGCGTCCACACATAAGAGCCTCCGCCTGAAGCTGATAATTGAACACTTTGGCCGGGATGGATTGTGGTGTCGCAACATATATTTATAATAGGATATAGATTTACCTTTACAATTTCAGATAATGTATCCGCACATCCCAACGAATCGGTTACCACAACACTATAGGTAGTCGTTGTTGAAGGTAAAACACTGATACTGCTTATGGTAGAACCATTGCTCCAATTGTAAGCCGTTCCGCCTGCAACGGTAAGCATAGTTGAGTTTCCGACACATACACTATCAGCCCCTGTAATAGCAAACGTATCAGATTGTGCGCTGATAGTTACTGAACTACTAACAGAACAACCTTTAGCATCTGTAATAGTTACTGAATAGTTTCCGGGTGATAAATTATTTATGGCCGTGTTGGTGTTTCCAGATGGCGCCCAATTGTAAGTATATGGTGGAGTTCCCCCGATTGCATTTGCTGTGGCACTGCCATTACTTGAGTCTTTACAACCTGAACTTACTGAAGTAATATAGGGGAATAATTGCGAAGGCTGCATTATTGTAAAAGAGGCTGAATCTTTGCAACCATCTGAATCAGTCACTGTAGCCCAATAAGTGCCGGCAGTTAAATCAGATATAGCTGTGTTTGTGCTCCCGGTGCTCCACAAATAGGTAAACATACCACTGGTATCAGGAGTTACAGAAGCGCTTCCATTGGCCTGGCCATAACAACTATCATTAACCTGGGCAGTAATTAAAGAAAACGGAGTTACTTTTGTTATTTTAAAACTATCGGTGATGCTGCAACCGGTATTGGAATCTCTGACATTAACATAATAGCTGCCCGGTGGAAGGTTTGATACAGAAGAGCCACCACTCCCGGTATACGACCAGGTAATAATATATAGATTTGAGCCGGAAACAATAACAGTAGCGCTGCCATTATTCCCGCCTGTGCAAGCCACATTGGTTGTATTAACCTTTATTGAGAATGCGTTTGCCTGAATGGTTACAGTATCCATTCCGGAACAGCCATTGCTATCGGTTACTATGACCGTAAAAGTTCCTGTCGTTAAATTGTTTGCCGAACTGCTTGTTCCTCCTGACGGTGACCAACTATATATATAAGGGGGAGTTCCTCCAAATGCGCTTACAACCGCGCTGCCATCATTGCTTCCTTTGCATATTTCACTATTTATAGAAACAACATCTACGCCAATTACCGGCGGTGGCTGTATTACCACCGTACCGGATATACAATTTCCTGCATTATCATTCACCACCAATGAATAAGTTCCGGCTGCAAGTCCGCTGACAGAAGAAGTTGTGCCTCCTGTTGGGCTCCAACTATATGTATATGGTGCAGTACCTCCTGATATAGTAACTGAAGCTGCACCATCATTAGTGCTTGCACAACTCACATTGGTTTGGGTTATTGACATGGTTAACCCGCCACCACCGGGTAAATTAACTGTGTCTGTAAATTGAAGTTCGCAGTTTTCTTTAATTGTAACAGTATAGGTGCCATAGCATAAACCTGTGGCAGTAGAAGTTGTTTGCCCGTTGCTCCATTGGTAAGAATATGCAGCAGAATCAACTCCGCAGCCCCTTATATACGCAGTTGCAGTACCATTGCAGGCAGAACAGGAAGTTGGAAGCGTTCTTTTAAAAACAATATATGTACTATCAACAGCATAAGGATATGGATTTGAAGAAACAAACCCTGCTCCGCAAGCATATATATGGTTATTTCCAAGCTTTATATCAAATATGGTATCCGGAAGAGATATAGAGGACAAAAAAGAAAAGCTGGAATCATATATATCCACATTACTATTATTCCCCAGGTAAATATTATTGGCGCAATCAATATCCAAACCACCCCATTTCATTGGATTTCCTGTTATAGTTATACTATTTAGAAGTATGCCTGTAGAAGGCGCCCATTTTTTTAATGTAGCCCCATCATAAGTAACCAATATTTTTTTGTCGGCAGCCATGCCATTAAAACCATTACCATAACCTGTTGCTCCATTTTGCTGGTACGGATAATAAGCAGGTGTGAGTAATTCGGCAAAGGAATAGCCATCGCGGACAATATAGCTTACCGGCAATAAATTAGGCAAAGAAGCCCGTAGCATCTTATTATTAAAGCCCGATGCACCGAATACTGAACTATCAGTTGCAAAATATGCGCTGCCGCTTTGATCCAAAGCCAGTAAGCACATATCATGGCAACAATCGGAACTGCCTAACACATTTACGTATTTGAATTTTGCAAGGCTTGTGTCCATTATAGCTGATTCTCCGCCTTGCTGCAAGCCGGCCCCTATTATAAGCTGGTTATTACAATAATCGAATTTTACTTTCCATAATTCTGCACCAATTGAATTAGTTAAAGCGACTTCAACGCCTGAAGTATTAATTTTAATTGCATAAGGCCCGGTGGCGTTACCACCTAACCCATTTACTATATACGCGTCTCCATTTCTGTGGTCAGCTGTAAAATCTCCTGCCCATAAAGAATTTGCCGAACTGTCGTAACCACCAAGAGCTGTAGTATATGACCATAGCAATATACCGCTACCGTTATATTTCTGCAATTGGTATGGCGGCAAGCCACCGTACACATAAACATTGCCGTTAAAATCATAATCAACATCATACGCGTTATTATATCCTGCATAAGCAGGATTGGAAACCCAAGGGTCAATAACCAGTGTTTTGGCAGAATTATAATTTCCAGCATTAAATGAAACTTCATTTCCTCTCAGCGTGGCGGAGCTTTTTATTTCTCCATTGTCCTCTTTATAAAAAGTCTTTACCGGTGCATGGTCAACAAATTGCCCGAAAGAGCTTTTTATTTCAATATCACCATGTCCGTTTTGTTTTATTTCATTAGCATTGGCATAACTTAATTTTACTTGTGAAAGTTCAGCGCCGGGGTGAATAATAACTGAGTATTCCAGTCCTTTCTTATCTTCCGGGAAGGAATATTCTATATCAATACCATTGTAAATATTTTTATAAAGTATCTTTTTATATGCATGTGCAATTATTGCATGTCCATTTACCGAATATGTATAATATGCTGTAACTTCATCTTCGGGAATAATAATTACATTTTCACTGGCTCCTTTCCAAAGTGCAGAAAAGAAATGAGGGATTACGGTGGCATTCTCCTTTTCCTGCTCTCCTTTTGCAGATTCAGGCTCTCTACCCTTAGTTATAACTTCATCATGGCGGTAAATTGCACCTTTTGTAGAAAAATAAATATTCACGCCTGTAATACTTGTGCTGAAATAAATCTTCTCGTTTTTATTATCACTTCTGCTATCAAATTGCCCGCCATTATTTTCAACAAATACATTCTGCTCAAATGGTTCTTTGACAGTCCAGTTTGGTTTATCTGAGCTTTTGCCCGGCAACTGCGCAAAGCTTATGCAGGAACTTAGCAGGCAGGTGGCTACGAGTAATCGTTTTATTATTGATATACCCATTGAGTAAAATTAACCCTTTTTTTGCAAATAATTGGGCCTATGCATAGCAATTCGTTTAATACTATTACGAAAGTATTAGCAACCGGGTTGGGTAACAAAAAAAATCCCCGACTGTAACGTCAGGGACTTTTCTTTCACTCCATCATAACAAATATCATCCGCACTTGGTATGTCCGCAGTTTTTGCATTTCAGGCAGCCTTCCTCATAAATAAGACCATCTTCATCGCCGCACTGTGGGCATTTCCTGTCCTTGCTCTTGGTGCCATCGGGTATATATTTTTTCAGCGCTCTTTCTACGCCTGCTTTCCAGGTGTTAATAGAATCATCGTAGAGGTTAAGGTTGGCAATTAAATCAACCACATTGGGAATAGGCATTCCGTGACGCAGCACTCCTGACAACAATTTGGCATAGTTCCAGTATTCCTTGTCAAAACTGCGCGACAATCCTTCAATGGTAATGTTATAACCATCCCTGTCCTTATAGCGGAAGTCATAACGCTTTTTACCGTCATCATTTTTACTCTTAATTACCCAGCCCTTTTGTACCCATGAAGGCAGGTTAAATACATCTTCAGCCTTACCGGTAAATACCTCGTATGGTTTGCCGTTTAGTATACCAACTACTGCAAGCCATTTTTCAGCGCCGTTATTAAAGCGGATTACTTCAGCTTCCAGTTCACGAGGGCGTTTTGGAGCCTGTGTTTCGCTAAACTGGCCGTTTGCATTGGCTTTTTTGCCTTTATCGTCAGCGGCAATCAGCACCCCGCTTCTTGAACCATCGCGGTAAACCGTAATACCTTTCAGTCCTTTCTTCCATGCCTCTATATATATGTCGCCTACTTTCTCAACAGGCACATCGTTGGGCAGGTTAATAGTGGAACTTATACTGTGTGTGGTATATTTCTGAACGAGCGACTGCAATTCCACGCGTTTAATCCAGTCAATTTCCGGTGCGGTGGAACCTGCATAAGGGCTTTGCGTAATATCGGTGTTACCGGTAACATCCATCCAGGTTTTCACCTTCGGGTGATATACCATGAACTCTTCCCATTTGTCGCCCATTTTATCTACAAAATCAACTTTCGCGTTCTTGTCGTTCGGGTTGATTTTCCTTCTCCTCTTATAGGATAAGAGATATACCGGTTCAAGCCCCGACGATGTTTCGGCTAATATGCTGAGGCTGCCCGTAGGCGCAACCGTGCTTATGGAAATATTCCTTCTTCCCAGTTTCATCATGCGCTCATATACTTCGGGCATATCCATTTTCATCATCTGAACGAACTCCGAAGTATTTTCAATTTTCGGGTCAAAGCCCTCGAACGAGCCGCGCTCAACCGATAAGTCAATAGAACTGGTAAATTCAGCTTCGCATTTGGCGCGCATAATCTTTTCTACTTCATACATAGCCTCGTCTGAATCGAACTTCATGTTGAGGGCGGCTACCGCATCGCCGAGCGCTGTAAAGCCAAGGCCTGTCCTCCTGCCCTTTTTGCCGGCTTCGTAAAGCAGTTTCCATGTGTTCACTTCTACCTGCTTGATATCGTAAGGTTCTTTATCGCTGTTTATTTTGGCAAGGATTCTTTCAATGGCTTCCAGTTCAAGGTCCACCAAATCATCCATCAGGCGTTGCGACTCATAAGTAACCTGGTAGAATTTCTCATAATCAAATGCCGCCATGGGAGTAAACGGATTCTTTACAAAATTGTAAAGGTTGATGGCTATGAGCCTGCAGCTATCGCCGCCCTGCATGGCTATTTCAGAGCAAGGGTTAGTAGATACGTTTTTAAAGCCCGGGTAAACAGATGAAGTGGAATATTTATGCTGGCGGTCCCAGAAAATAAGGCCAGGCTCAGCGCTTTGGTGCGCGGCTTTAATAATAGTGTTCCACAATTCGCGCGCCTTAATAGTCTTTGTCACCGATGGGTTCGTTGACTCAATTGGCCAGCGATGTGTATATTCACTGTCTTTCACCACAGCTTCCATAAACTCATCAGAAAGGCGAACAGATATATTGGCTCCTGTTACTTTGGAAAGGTCTTGTTTTATAAGAACAAAATTTTCTACATCGGGATGGGCTATGTCAATGGTAATCATCAAGGCGCCGCGCCTTCCGTTTTGCGCAACTTCGCGGGTCGTATTCGAAAATCTTTCCATGAATGATACTGCGCCCGTGGTAGTGCCGGCGGAATTGTTAACCGATATACCGGAAGGGCGGAGCGTAGAAATATCAATACCCACACCGCAACGCCTTTTAAAGAGCTGGGCCAGTTGCTGGTCGGTGTTCATAATGCCTCCGTATGAATCATAAATTTCAGGAAGCACAACACAATTAGATAAAGAAGCAATAACATGCTTGTTACCCAAACCAAACATTACGCTTCCTTGCGGAATGACATATTTAAAGCCTTTGAAATATTCAAATATTTTTTCTTCGGTAAGAAGTTCTCTCTTCTGCCCGTAAGCAGATAGTAATGCCAGCTTGCCGTTCATAGTGGATAAATCCGCGTATTCTTTTTCCTTGCGGGCAAACTCGTGCGCCATGCGCCGGTGCATGTCATCGGGAGAAGATTCCTGCAGCTTTCCGTTCTTGTCTCTCAGCGCATACTTGTTCATCCAGGTTGATGCTGCTAATTCATCGCCTCCGAAATACTTTATGCACTTCTCGCGTATTTCATCGTAGTTCAAGGCTGTTGTTGTTTGGGTTGGTTGTTCTTTAATCATTGGGCAAAACTTTAAATATTGTTTACATTTTTTCTGGTTTTTTATTTTTTAAAAACGTATCCGCAAAAATATATTTGATGCAAATTGAAGAATCGTGCGCCGGTTTATTTTTTTAACATGGTTATTAACACTATACTTAAAACGCCCAATTGGCAAGGATTTGAGACGAAATAAACTTTTCAACAAAATTACTGCCTCGTCATAATCAGCAGTTCTAAATCCTTGTAGGGAATTTTAAATGCTTCTCCTAAATATTTATTTGTTAGTACTCCTTTATAAATATAAACTCCGTTCCTGATTTTTATATCCTCCTTAATGAGGTTTTCAAGGCCGCCTTCCTCGCCTGCCCTTAAAAACATAGGCGTGAAAATATTACTGAAAGCAATAGATGCAGTACGCGAAACCCTCGATGCTATGTTGGGCACACAGTAATGTGTTACGCCATGCTTGCGGAACACCGGGTCGTTGTGCGTAGTAACTCTCGATGTTTCAAAACATCCGCCCTGGTCAATGCTTACATCCACAATAACCGCCCCGGCTTTCATATCGCTTACCATTTCTTCGGTAACCACACAAGGCGTTCTGCCGCTTGGCGAGCGTATGGCGCCTATCACTACATCGGCGCTTTTTAAATGGCGGGCCAAAACGTGAGGCCTTATAGTAGATGTAAATATGCGGACGCCGACCATGGTTTGCAAACGCCTTAACCTGTATATGGAATTATCGAAAACCTTAACAATGGCGCCCCGTCCTAATGCGGCGCGCGCGGCAAACTCGCCAACCGTACCGGCTCCAAGTATCACCACTTCGGTAGGCGCAATGCCTGAAACGCCACCCATAATAAGTCCGGGGCCATCGTGCACGTTACTTAAATATTCTTCAGCTATAGATATGGATGTACCGCCCACAATTTCACTCATGGAACGGATAATGGGAAATATATTCGATTCATCCCTTATCCAGTCAAAAGCAATGGCGTTGATTTTTTTCTGCATTAAGTGTTTCAGGTAGTCCTTTTGCTGTATGGTAAGCTGCAAAGCTGAAATGAGCGTCTGGTTCGGCTTCATCCTGTCTATTTCCTGATTTAACGGGGGGGCTATTTTCAATATGATGTTAGCCTTATATACATCAGCAGCACTATACGCTATCTGTGCTCCTGCTTCGCTGTAATCATTGTCTTCAAAGTGCGAATTTTTCCCGGCATCGGTTTCAACAATTATCTCGTGGCCGTTGTTTACCAGCAGCGCCACATCGTCAGGAACCAGCGCGAGGCGCTTTTCCTGCGATGAAATCTCTTTGGGTATGCCAATGGTCATGCTGCCTTTCTTTTTAGCGACCTCCAGCATTTCCTCCTGGGGAGAAATGGCACTCATAGATAAAGACTGAAGTAGTTCTTTCGATGTTTTCATTCCGTATTTTTATAATTGCTCACTGTTCCTTTATTCTTATCTCCCTGGTATCATCTTTTATATCTATATAGAGGTTTACCGCACCGGGCGGTATTAACTCTTTTATCATCTCAGGCCACTCTATAAAACAATACCCTCCCGAATAAAAATATTCCTCGTAACCCAGGTCGTAAGCTTCACCGATATTTTTCACCCTGTAAAAATCAAAGTGATAAATATTCAGGCCATCATGTCCCTCATATTCATTCACCAGGGCGAATGTCGGGCTGCTTACATGCCCTGTGACACCCAGAACTTTACAAAGATACTTAATAAAGGTGGTTTTTCCGCTACCTAAGTTTCCGGAAAATGTGAACACCCGATTGTTCTTAAAATCGGCAAGTAACTCCTGTGCTATTTCTTCAAGCTGGTTCTCTTCTTTTACTCTCCAATAGCGGCTCATAGACTATCATTTTGGCGAAAGTGCCACCAAAGGTATAATCATTTCCTCAAGGGAAATACCCCCATGCTGGAAAGTATCCTTATAATAGTTGACGTAATAATTGTAATTATTCGGGTAAGCGAAAAACTTATCTCCTTTTACAAATATAAATACGCTGCTTACATGCTGGCGGGGCAGAAATGCCTCAGCAGGGTTTTTCACCGCAAAAACGTCCTTGGCCTGGTAGGTAAGGCTTTTACCCGATTTATAGCGCAGGTTGGTATTGGTGTTCTTATCGCCTATCACTTTGGTCGCTTCGGTGACTTTAATAGTTCCGTGGTCGGTAGTTATAATAAGCTTTGCCCTGCTGGCTGCTATCTGCTTCAATATATCATGCAAAGGCGAATGCTGGAACCAGGAAAGGGTAATGGACCTATAGGCAGCGTCGTCGCTGGCAAGTTCGCGTATCACCTCCATTTCGGTGCGGGCATGCGAAAGCATGTCAACAAAGTTATATACTATAACATTGAGCTTATTGCCGGAAAGCTGGTGGATATTTTCAGCCAGTTTTTTACCATCGTTAAAATTGGTAATCTTATTATAGGAGAACTTGATGTTTTTGCCAAGCCTCTTCAGGTTGCCTTCCAGAAAAGCGGCTTCGTTAAGGTTCTTTCCGCCTTCTTCTTCATCATTCAGCCACAGTCCCGGGTGCATTTTTTCAATCTCTGAAGGCATAAGCCCCGCAAATATGGCATTGCGGGCATATTGGGTGCAGGTAGGCAAAATAGCCATATAGGACTCTTCCTTATCTACCTTGAACAACTCCTCTATTACCGGTTGCAATACCTTCCACTGGTCAAAGCGAAGGTTATCTATCAATACCATAAAGGTAGGTACCGATTCTTTCTCTACCAAAGGCAGAATTTTATTTCTCATTAAAGTATGCGACATTACAGGCGCATCTGCAGCTTTATTCTGCAACCAGCTTATATAATTCTTTTCAATAAACCTGGCAAACAGGGTATTGGCTTCAGCCTTTTGCATCTGGTAAACTTCCTTCATGCCCGAATCGCCTGAGCTTTCCAGCTCAAGCTCCCAGTAAATAAGCTTTTTATAGACTTCTTCCCATTGCTTGCTGTTCAGGTTTTCGCCAAGCATCATACCAATATTGCGGAACTCCTGCTGGTAGCCCGAAGTGGTTTTTTCGCTGATCAGGCGGTTCTTGTCTATATTCTTTTTAATA
The DNA here is from genome assembly GCA_052325425.1 of Bacteroidia bacterium. Lineage (GTDB taxonomy): Bacteria > Bacteroidota > Bacteroidia > JABEUT01 > JABEUT01 > JABEUT01. The sequence goes on from JBKQUY010000094.1 coordinate 41,774, forward strand.
GACAGCAAAATCTGCCCCGGGTTAACCGGCTTAATAAGGTAGTCTGATATTTTGGAGCCAATAGCATCATTCATTATTGACTCTTCTTCACTCTTCGTAATCATTACAATAGGAACCCGCTGATTAAGGCCTTTTATTTTGCCTAATGTTTCGATACCCGAAATGCCCGGCATATTCTCATCGAGGAAAACTATATCGAAGCCATCTTTTGCTTTAGCAAACTCCTCTACCGCATCGTTACCGTTGGTAACCGTTTTTACATCAAATCCTTTTTCCTGAAGGTATAACAGGTGCGGCTTCAGAAGATCTATTTCGTCATCTGCCCAGAGAATGCTTATTTTTCCCATTTTTGCGCTGTATTAATTATTTTTACTCGGTCTTTACTTAGTACTGAATGGTATTTATTTTCATTCATTACAAAGATAACGTAATTGAGCCGCTCTTATTTCGGGCGTGTTGTGAAAAAGTGTTAAAATACCTTAATTAATCCATGATAAAGAAAAAAATAGTCAACGACCCTATATATGGCTTCATTACCATACCCGACGGAATCATCTTCCGCCTTATAGAACATCCTTACTTTCAACGGTTAAGAAGGATACAGCAATTGGGTATAAGCCACCTTGTCTATCCGGGAGCCATACATACCCGCTTCCATCATGCATTGGGAGCGATGCACCTTATGCAAAGCGCCATTGACACTTTGCGCTCGAAAGGAGTAGAAATTACAGATGAGGAATCGGAAAGCGCTAAAATTGCCATTTTACTGCACGATATCGGCCATGGCCCTTTTTCTCATATTTTAGAACATAGCATAGTGCATGGAGTTACGCATGAAGACCTTTCCGCCTTCATAATGGAAAGCCTCAATAAGCAATTCAAAGGCCAGCTTACATTGGCCATTAAGATTTTCCGCGGCCAGTATAAAAAGAAATTTTTGCACCAGCTTGTATCGAGCCAGTTGGATGTGGACAGGCTCGACTACCTTACCCGCGATACATTTTTCACCGGTGTATCGGAAGGGGTAATCGGTTACGACCGTATTATTAAAATGCTTACTGTGGCGAAAGGCAACCTGGTTGTTGAAGCCAAAGGAATATACTCCATAGAGAAGTTTATTATTGCCCGCAGGCTTATGTACTGGCAGGTTTACCTGCACAAAACAGTTTTGGCGGGCATGGAGCTTTTAGTTAACATATTGCGCCGCGCCAAAGAATTGGCCAACCAGAAAGTGGAACTATTCTGCACGCCGGCATTCAGGGAATTTTTGTATAACCATTACACTAAAAAAGATTTTGTCAATAACCCCCATCTCCTCGATACCTTTGCCCAACTCGACGACTATGATGTGATGAGTGCTATTAAAGTATGGTGCAGTCATAATGACTTTGTTCTTTCTACCCTTAGTCAGTGGCTGATAAATCGTAGACTATATAAAACTGAGTTGCAAGACAAGCCCTATAATGCAAATAATATTATTAGCCTTCAAGAAAAAGCAAAGAATAAATATGACCTGACGCGTAATGAAGTAAAATATTTCGTTTTTTCAGGAGAGGTAGAAAATGACATTTATAATGCACATTCAGTACGTATCAATATCCTATTTCCAGATGGCTCTGTAAAAGATTTCACAAAAGCATCTGATAATCTTAATGCCTCAGTTTTGGATAAAAAAACAAAAAAATATTTTCTTTGCATTCCAAAGGAATTGGCTCAGCTATTCCATTGAATTTGTATATAAAATCTACAATTCAACTTTCAATCGTCCAGTACTTTTTATTACTGATTTTATTGCGGCAGTAATTTTATCCAGATAGTTATTTTGCTCTTCAATTACAGCATTCGCACTAAAATAAACCATCGCGTTAAACCCCTTTGTATCGCCGCTTAATCTGAAATCTGTTCTATATGCAATAATCGGAATTCCTTTGGCATAAGCATATCCGCATTCCCAACACGTACCACTATCGGCGTCGGCTCCATCAACATTTGCCAAAACCACATTAGAAGAATCAATCCCATTTCTGCATGTTTCAAATATATCCTTACCATGCATGCCTTCACATGCTTCCTGCGGAAGAAATACTTCAAAGCCATGCTTTTTTAAATATTCGCTTGCCTTCAAATTAAACTCAATTTCAGCGCGGGTAAATAACGGCCCTGCAAAGTATATTGTTTTATTTTTCATATTAAAATATTCTTATTTATTAAAAACTATTACCATCATCTTAATTAATGGATGATAGTTGCATTACTAAACAACTCTATATCCTTAACAACCATTTCATTTGTTATCCATCCTAACACAGGCTCTTCTGGGTTTCCAGTCTTTGTTACAAGTACATCTTGGCAAATAGCGTTATCTTTCATTAATTGCTTAACCCGATACAAAGAATCATCTGATGAAATAAAATAGTTTTTCTTATTTGCCCACGCCTGCCTAACTTTTTGAATTAAGTAATAATCTTTATCTTCAAACATGGTATTAATATTTAAATTCCCCTTTTCAGTTTTGTCTTTATACTTATTTTTTTCTCTATCTTTAAACCAATGTTCTGCAATAAATCTGTCTATTGATGCTCGATATAAAAGAAAAATGAATTTAGATTTCTCCTTCTCAATATAAACAAGCCTTTCAGTATTATGCTTATCAAACTCTTTAAGAACATCAAATAACTCAAGCGATCTAAATTCATTCTCATCTTTTATCGCTACAAATAACAAAGATTTTTCTTTATCTATCATCATCTCACTTACTTTAGTTTTTGAAAGTTTCTCATCTTGTGACAATACATGTTCTACCATGGCATTCACTTGCTTGTTGGCCGCTTCGAAATTTTGCTTTGAAAAATAATATGCAAGAACGGTCCCCATCCATGCTCCAACCAATGGAAGGATCATACTTAATAAATCTTTCATCTTTTCATTCGGCGGCCCAGAAGCAGAAATAATAGCTGGGATTCCAAATAACAAAATCAAAGCAATTGATAGAACAATAACCAATATTGCTATTAAATTTTGAGGTGAACTGTTTTTATTACTTTCTTCTTTTCCCATCGGTTTGACAATTATTTACAAATATAGTAGTAATACTTTAAAAATATAACATAGGGGAATACCTTTGCACCCGCATGAAGCTTTACGACTTACTCAAACTCTTGAATAATAAGCCTGTAAGTTACCCTAAGGGGATGTTATGATTTCAATCAGGAACAACAGTGAAACACTATATTATATTTGTGTTTTAGCTTCAAGTTCCGATTATATACCTTTGCACCCGCATGGCATTTTACGACCTACCAAAACCTGAACGCAATAAGCTTGTTGAAAAAGTCAACAACGATATACTTTCCGAAATAATAAAAGGAAAGAAGGAAAAGATAATATCCTACTTTTCAGATGAAGATACCTATATACGCAAGACTGCTTACTTGGCTATAGGCAAGATATATAACTCAGATAAATCTCTTCGCAAAAAAATACTTTCCCTGTTGGAAAGCTTGCTTAAAAAAGATGACTTTAAAATCAGGCAAACAGTAGTTAACGCTGCCGGAGAAATCGGCAAATCAGATTTTGAAATTGTGGAACATTTTTTCGATACAGGATTATTTGATAAGCACCATTCTATACGCAATGCGGTAATAGGCTCGGTAAAGAAAATGGGAGAGAAGAATCCCGCACCTGTTCTGGAGTGGGCAAAAAAATACCTGCACCATGAGGATAAGGAAATACGCAGGGAAATATGCCATGGTATTGAACTGCGCGGCCGCACCCATCCACAGGAAATATTGCCTCTGCTGAAAGAATTACAGCATGATAAAACTGCAAGAGTCCGCAATACATTGGTACATGTCTTAGGGCAGATAGCCTATAAAAAAGGTTGCCTTGAGACAGTGCTGGCAGATTTAAAAGCATGGGACAACCAGGACATAGTAGTGAAAGCAATAGAAGAAATTATTGATGTGCATGACCGGTACAAAAACTTCTCATATTACACCCAGGCAGAGGCAAGAGATATAATAACCCAAAAAGGATTTTAATATGAAAACAGTTGCCAAAAACATTTTTATACTGATTGCGGTTATTTTAAACTCCTCCAGCATTTTTGCACAGGATAAAACCCTTACGATAAAGGGCACGGTAACCGACGCGGAACATAACCCAATTCAATATGCTGTGGTTGAGAATTCGATTACCTCGGCAGGTGTTATTACAGGCTCAAATGGCAACTATATTTTTACAACTACCATGCCTGTATTATTAGAGGTAACAGCATTGGGATATAAAACCATACAAACAGAAATCACCACCGCTGTAAAAGACACCGTAGAAATGAATTTTACTATGGAAATTGACAGCATACAGCTAAAAACAATTAACATCGTCAGTCGCCATAAACCGGTTGTGGTTAATAATGCAAAAGACCTGAGGGATTTTGAGTTAAAAGGCAATAGGCTGTGGTTGCTTTACCAGAACGGGAAACATTCGGGAATATATATTGTTGATACAGCCAATAAAACACTGGCCAGTACCGATATAAACTTCAAAACTGAAAACTTATCGGCTACGGTAAATGGTTTAATATATACCCTGCATGGAGATTCAGCTTACTATTATGATTGGGATGGCAGAAGATTCAGTGAAACGAAATCCTCAAAACTAAAACTCGATACCTTAATGCATAACTTATCTGATTACAGGAATCCATATTATTACCGCTATTTTATCTCTGATTGCAACTCCTCTGTAACCTATTGGCATAATGGCAAAACATTGAAGGATACGGCAATATTCTATACCTATATGAGCAGGGAGGCTGCCAAGCACAACACCTATATATACCAGGAAATAAGAGAACTGGAAGGCATTAATAATCCCTACCCTGCCATGTATAACACGCATACTTTGCCTCTTAATGACTTGGTCATTGACCATACCGCACTATTTCATATTTTCGAACTGTTTGGAATGATAAGGGATGTATATACTGTTGCCCGCGTAGTCAATGATAGTACCTATATTTTCAATTTCGATAACGATTCAGTATATGTTTTTGATACCCACAACAGGTTTACAAAGCAAATGCCACTGATATTTGACGAGAAAGAAGTAAAAAATAAAAAGAAAGATATTTTGGTAGATGAAGAAAAAAAACATTGCTACTTCAAATATGAACTTCATGGAATAACCTACCTCGAAGAAATTGACCTTACAGGAAAGCAAAAACTCAATACCCAGATTATAAAGTACCCTTACCTGAAAAAAATACGGATTTCAAACGGCTATGCCTATTTCCTCTACTATAACTACTACGATTATTCCTCAAACTATACAGGTATTAACAACATGTTTCTCTCTGTTTATAAGCAGAAACTTTATACCCGTTAGTTTTTTAAACAGGAAGTGAAAATACCTGGGTCCCCTATACCCTGATTCCAATAATCAACACGTCATCTATCTGCTCCAGGTCGCCTTTCCAGTTCTCAAAAGTTTTTTCCAGAATTTGCTTTTGTTCAGCCATTGTCAATTGGCAATTATCCATTATCAATTGTTGCAATTGCTTATACTTGAATTTCTTGCCTTTACTTCCTCCAAACTGGTCGGCGTATCCATCGCTGAACAGGTAAATGCAATCGCCTTTGACAATCGGCATACTGTGCAGGGTAAAAGGTTTCTGTTCACCATATTGTATTCCGACCGGCATTTTATCGGCAGGTATTTCCTGTAATGACTGACCACTGTTAACTGACGGCTGACTTCTGACTATCCACAACGGATTATTGGCGCAGGCAACGTATAACATTTTACTCTCCATATCAATAGAACAATAGATGCAATCCATACCATCCTTGCTGCCTTTATCAGAACCCTCAGGATTAAGCGCTTTTATAATATTTGTTCTGACGTCATTTAATACAAGGTCAGGACGGGTAATATTTTTTTCTATCACAGCTTCATTAAGCATTGATATATTCAGCAGCGACATAAATGCCCCCGGAACACCATGCCCGGTACAATCGCAACAAGCGATATGAAAAGTTGCCACTGACGACTGACCGCTTATAACCGGCGGCTGCTCAGCATAGGCCCAATAAAAATCACCGCTGACAATATCACGCGGTTTAAAGAGAATAAAATATTCTTTTAAGTACTTGCTGATATATTCATCGGTAGTAAGCAAGGCACGCTGGATGCGCGAGGCATATTTTATACTATCCGTAATATCTTTATTTTTTTCTTCCACAATGGCTTTTTGATGTTCTGCAAGGGCCTTTTGCTTTTCGACTTCAGCTTTCTGCCCGGTTATTATTTGGTTCGCTTTCTGCTTTTGCCTGTATCCCCTGAAAATAAAGAAGGCGAGTGAAATCATCAATACAAAACCCGCCATAAAAGAATTCCGGATTAATACCTGTTTTCTCCGTTCCTGCTCTGCAACCGCATCTTTCTTATCTTGTTCAGCTTTCTGAGCTGCCTGTTTTTGTTCGAATTCATAATTCATTTCAGCCTGAACAGTCTTTTTTGTATTCGCCTCATTAATGAGGCTGTCACTATAAACAATATAATTTTTATAATCACTCAAAGCCGAAGCATAATTACCTGTAGTGCTGTCTAATTGTGCCAAATCTTTGTACGAAGATTTTATATCCACCTTTGCCCCTATCTTCTTTGAGAGGTCAAGGGATGAATCAAGATAGTCTCTTGCCAGTTTAGAGTTTTTCTGTTTGATATAAATACTTCCAATATATTCCATGTTTTGAGCAACGTCGTATTTATCTCCAATTTCACGTGATATATTCAATGCCTTGAAATTATACATAAGGGCATCAGAATATTTACCCTGGTCTTCGTAAATATTTGCAATGATGCAAAGGCTGCTTGCAATCCCTGTTTTAAAGCTCATTTCTTTATCTATATCAAGTGCCTTGAAACTATATTCAAGCGCCTTGGGGTAATTGCGCTGCGAATAATACACTATACCAATGTTACTTAGGTTAATAGCAATGCCACTCTTATTGCCGATTTCCTTCGCTATTGCCAAAGCCTTAAAATAATATTCGAGGGCGCTTGCATAATTCACTTGTTGGTTATAGATATTACCTATGTTGCCAAGGTTAGCTATAACATGTATTTTATTGCCGATTTCCCCTGCAATTTTTAATGCTTTGAAATCATACTCAAGCGCCTTAGGATAATTGCCCAACTCATCATAAATATTTCCTATATTACCGAGGTTGATTGAAATACCATTTTTTTCTCCGATATCCCGGTTAATTGCCAAAGCCTTCAGGTCATATTCCAGCGCTTTTTGATAATCGCTCTGGTCTTCATAAACATTACCCAGGTTACCAAGGTTGGAAGCAATACCTATTTTATTATTGATTTCACTGTTGATAGCTAATGCCTTATTTTGGTTTTCAAGGGAAGATGGGTAATTCCCTTTATCTTCATCAACTATTCCTATAATTCTGTATGCGGAGGCTATGCCTTTTTTAAAACCAACCTTTTCAGCTAATTCTTTTGCTCTATTAGCATGTATAAAAGAAGAATCATATTTACCGGCCTTTTCTAATTTCTCACTTAAATTATTTAAGGTATTTACTTTGTTGGTGTCATCGGGCTCAGTTTGCAAAACATTCCTTAAAGAATCTATTGCATTGTTTTGAGCAAACCCACTCATGCAACTATATAAAAGCATCAGAACTATAAATACATTAGGGCGTTTCATGGTGGTAAAGATAAAAAAATCAATCCGGCAGGAATGGGCTTATAGACAGGTGCATATTTAAGCCAACCATCTTTTATGAAAATAATTTTGCAAGCGTGCTGAAAATTATCTTCACATCGGTGGCTAATCCCATTTCATCTATATACCTGAGGTTAAGCTTCAGTTTGGCAGGCATTATTTCATTGATATAGGTTTCTTCCGGGTTTGGCGATTTGGCTAAAATTTCATTTTCATTTGAATATTCAATTGAGGCATAATCGGTAATACCAGGCCTGATGCTAAGTGCTTTTTTTTGTTCATCATTGTATAAAGCCACGTACCTGGGCACCTCGGGGCGTGGGCCAACAATACTCATATCTCCAATCAAAACATTAAACAACTGGGGCAATTCATCAAGCTTATATTTCCGCAAATAATATCCTGCGCGGGTTATGCGGTTATCGCGCATTCCAACGGTAAGCAATCCTTTTTTATCGGAATCTGAATACATGGTGCGAAATTTGAACAGCTTAAATTCTTTCATATCCCTGCCAATCCTTACCTGCAAATAAAGTATCGGGCCGCGTGAATCAAATACAACAAGCAATGCAATGACCAGTAAAAAAGGTGACAATATGATAATCCCGAGAAGAGCAGCTATTATGTCGAACAGTCGTTTAACCATTATATGACTTCTGACACTGATTTAACAACCGCGTCAATAACTATTTTTACCTGTTCATCGGTAAGATTGTAGAAAACAGGCAATGATATTTCATGCGAAAAGTTATCGTAAGAAACAGGATAGTCACTTATTTTATATCCCATATTTCTATAAAAACTCATCATGGGCAAGGGTATAAAATGCACGTTTACCGATACATCCCGGTCAAATATCTTTTGAATAATGGCATCTCTTTTTTGCTCATCAATTCCCTTAATCCTCAATGGGTATAAGTGATATGAGGATTCCCTGTCCGCGTCTTTAAACACAGGCAGTTCCGCCCATTTGCAGGCAGAAAAAGCTTGCTGGTATGCTTCAATAATAGCTTTCCTGCGTTTCAGCGTATCGTCATCGTATCGCTCCAGTTCAATTAAACCAATCACAGCCATTATGTCGGTCATATTGCATTTATAGCCCGGTTCAATAATATCATACTTCCAATTTCCCTTTTGGGTTTTGGCAAGGGCATCCTTATTTTGCCCGTGCAATGCGCTAACACACAAGTGGTCGTACATCGCGGCATTATCAAAAGGTATAGGCAGGTTTAACGCCATAGCACCGCCTTCAGCAGTTGTAAGGTTTTTAACGGCATGAAACGAAAATACCGATATATCGGCCCAGGTGCCAGTCTTTTTACCATTATACTTAGCTCCGAATGAATGCGCTTCATCGGCCAATACCAATATGCGCCCCAGCTTCTTTTGGTTTTCGCCTTTGGCTTCAAACAGGCTCTTTTTTGATTCAGCGAGCTTCATGATTGTTTTATAGTCGCAGGGCATGCCTCCAAAATCAACCGGCATAATTACCTTGGTTTTAGCTGTAATCTTCTTCTCAATCTCCGCAACCGAAATATTAAAATCATCTTTATTCACATCAGCTAAAACAGGTATGGCTCCGCAATGCATCACCACATTGGCAGTAGCAGCGTATGTATATGCAGGCAGAATAACTTCATCGCCCTGCCCTACTCCATACCAGCGCAATGCCAGTTCCAGCCCTGCCGTTGCCGAATTAAGACACAATACGGCGGGTGCGCTGCAATATTCAGCAATCCTTTTCTCAAAGAATTTGGTTTTGGGCCCGGTTGTTATCCAGCCCGAACGCAGCACTTCAGAAACTGCCTGAACTATTTTTTCATCTATGCGCGGAGGCGAAAAGCTAATCATTATCAAATATTATATTACGAAATTAAACATTAGCAGGGAATTGAACAGGCCATAAAAAATGGTGCCGCCTTGCGTATCAAACATTACCTCGGCAAGAAGGTTTGCCCCAACAATAACCAGGAAAGCGCCATATACAAACCTTTTTTCCTTCACACACTTAATAAAAGGCAAAGCAAAACATGCCAAAAGGCTTATTAATCCTAATGGGCCAAGTACAACCATTGTCTCGATATATTGGTTATGTGCATTTAGTTTTTCTTTTGCAACTCCTGTATAACCATCTGCCAGGTATTGTTTAACCAACACATCATATTCATCACCGGTGCCAACGCCAATTAAAGGATGGGCCTTTATAACTTTTAAGGCCGAATTCAAAACATAATACCTTGCCTGGGTTGACTCCTTTGAAGTATCATTCATGGTTTTATTCATTATAACGCTTGCCGCGCCGGCTACCCTCGATTGCCCTTCAACTATAAAATGAAAAGCCAGGAAATATATTACAGCCAGAGTAACCGTTATTAATGCAGCGGTCTTATAACTATTCTTCACACTATATTTTATAAGAAGAACAACAACCAATGCCGCTGAAATAAACATGCCTGTTTTCGACTGGAGCAAAACCAATATAAAGCCCAGGAAAAACAATGAGAGGTATAAAATTATTTTTTCCGTTTTATTTATTTCCATCGGCTTAACAGATACCAGGTAAAAAATAAAAACTATAGACATATCAATATACATGGAAAAATAGCTGGGATGCAGGAACAAAGAAAATCGCATATAAACAAAATGCGCGACTCCAAGAGTATAATATGTCCATATTGCAATGATGATGCATATTAACCCATTAATGGAGCAACCGGTGATAAAAGAACACATAAATTGTTTCTGCTTTTTAAACCCGGGCTGTTCCCCGGAAACCAGTAACAACGGAAATACCAGCAAGCTTAACTTTACCTGCAGGTTAAACAATCCGGCGTCAAAGTTTGAGGTAAATATCATTCCAAGTACATGCAGCATATAAAAGGAAACAAAGAGCCAGACATACCTGTTCTTTAAAATGGCATTTCCTTTACGCTTAAAATCGCCTTCGAGGAGCCAGGCGACAGAATAAAGCACAATTAAGGCCGGTGCTGCCATTATGTAACATCCGATAGCGAATGCTATAAGGCACAACAGTATGAATTTCACTTTTTTTAATTGTGCAGTCATGCTTTTTCAGCTAATGGTATATTTTTCTGTTCGCATAAATTTATTGAATAACCCATAAGCAACCATATTAAGCTGATAACAGGATAAAAATCGAAGACATTGGCTACTATGCATTGTGCATTTATCATTATAAAAAGTGCAACTATAAACGGGAACAATGTATCCATTTGCTTTGATATGTTTTGCCATGCGTAATAGAGGTAATAAAAGCAAAGGGCAAAATAAGATAAAAAACCGGGAATACCGGTTTCGCAGGCAAGTTTTAAAAACCACCCATCAGAAGTATAAACGGCGGCAGGCACCGAAGTACCCTTCAGGAAACGAATTGCTGTTGCCCCCGCATGCCCTAACCCGTAACCATACGGCCGCTGAAAAAAATCATGCGCAGAGCGACGCCACAGTTCAACCCTCGAAACTCCATTTTCTAAACTTAATGTATCGGCTGTTGAACTGAATAACCATGCCAATGGTTGAAAAGAACCAACAAGCAAATAGGAAAGCAGGCTCGATACCAGAAGAATTATAACCAGCAAAATCAGGCCTTTTATCCATTGCCGGAATAATATTGTAATTAATGCAAACCCCAGCAGGGCTGCCAGGATAGGGCCGCGTGATATAGACAGGAAAATACAAGCCCATAATATTATAAGAGAGAGATAGTTCCACATTGTATTATCTCCTGCCAGTCTGAAATAGAAATATAAACATGCCATAGCCATAACCGTGCCGAAAAGCACCGGGGTAAGGAAGAAACCTACCATGCGTGGAATGAAATAAACATATGGTCCATGATTGGAAGCTGTTATGAGAGACGCCTCAATACCCGGAAAAAGAAAATGAAATAATAAGGCTGCTATTGCATAAAAAACAAACCATGTAAAAACATGCCGCGTCGATTTGTAATATATTTCAGGCTTACCCCGGCTGAACAACCGCCCTATGAAATAAAAAATAACAGGCAGGTAAGTTATTCTGAAACCTTGCGCCGCTATAAACAGATTTTTTGACAGCAGTGTGCCGTATAACAGATTAAACAGGATATAGAACAGAACAAGCTTGTCAAATAAAATAAATGTAAACTTCCCCCAGGTAAAAAAAATAACAAGGCCAACACACACTACCGATGCAAAAAGCAAATCGGGCATAATTGTAATGGCAGCCTCATAAAAATTGCTCGTGGCATTGCCGCCCACAAGCGAAATCCTTATAGCAGGAAAAATGCTTATAGAACAAAAAAAGAAAATAAGAAAGTAAGAAAGCCCCTGTAGCGTAAGAATCCTATTACCTTCAGTTCTTTCCCGCATGGCCTACTCCTTGATTAATTCCCTGTATTTTTCACGGTTATTTAAGATATACTGAGGAAATGCATTATCTAAAGGGACAAATTGGTATGTATATCCCCTGCCAAATATATCTTTCCCTTCTTTTAAAGCCTGCTCAATCTTTGCCGGGTCTTTATACTCTGCACTGTTATATTCGGCGTGGGCAAAAGCTTCCAATTTGTTAATTATCATTTTCACCCCACCCAGATAGCTGAAATGCCAGCCGCCCTTATATACCGGCACTGCCCTTTTAAGATTTTTTAATTGCCACATAAGCAGGCGTACCTCACTGTATAATCGTGCACGAAACCTGTCGCTATATTTTCCTGCATATATTATGCTTAGGTTTCTCATTTCCTGGGGCGACAGGTTATCATTTATGCGGCACATAACTGTACCCTGCCATCTGTATTTATCATCAATTGAAGTATTTCTGCAATTAATAAAGTAATAATACATGCGCTGGTAGAAAACTTTAACTCCGCGTTTTCCAGCATATAATTTAACCTGTTCCGGGTCTGGTATTTCATCCGCGTCTGATACCATTATAATATCATCGGAAGCGCAATTTTTCAAACCTTCGGCTATCATTTCACGCTGGTGCCTTTCCAGCGTCCAGGAGTAATCTTTGTCAGAGGAAGGATAAGTATCTACCACAACATGAATTATTTTATCAAGGAATTTCCGGTAGCGTTCCTTGTTTTCAGTAAAGAAAAGCGGCTTCTCTTTTCCCTGGTGGGTGCGGGTGGCTTCAACAAGTACAAACTTGTCAACCACATCATTCAATATATTCAGCCGGATTTCAAGTATATCGAGCTCGTTAAAAAAAGTAAAACAATCGTATATCATTGCTTAAGGCTATTATGCAGCGGCATTCTTGTCTATTTAAAAAAAGGTAAATATAATAAATAGGGTACCTGAAATTAAACCTGCTTCATAACTCATATGAATTAACCGGAAAACATATAATGACATCAGATTTACCCGCGAGTCATCTTTGTCATTACCCATAACTGTCAAATTATCGTGCAATTTAGCCGCCTGTTTCACTATTTAAATCAAAAAGAATTTTATGGAAATTATCTGCAATAATATCACGGTTAAATTTAGCATTTACATAATTATGCCCATTAGTGCCCATTGTTATAGCATCCTTCCTGTTATTATATAAGAACATGGCTTTGTTTGCAAGGTCACACCCATCATCAGGAATAAATGCAAGCCCGGCCTTCCCTTCATCAATAAAAAGCTCTTTTGCTTCCCCTTCGACTCCAAGCAATAAAGGCTTCTTCATTGCCAATGACTCAAATAGCTTAGAGGGTATAGCACCTTTGAATATATCAAGGCGTCGTAATGGAACAAGGGAAACATCAACGGACTTCCAAACCTCCGGCATTGCAGATTTTGGTAATGTGTCAAAAAAAAAGACATTAGCAGATTTCATCTCTGCTTTCACAGCGAGCAGTTTTTCCTTTTCGGGTCCGCTGCCTAACAATATCCATTTAACAGGATATCCATTCGTCTTTTGAGCGGCTTTCAGAACTATTTCCAACCCTTGGGCATGGCCGATAATTCCCGCGTACAATATCAAAAAATCATTCTCCAGGAAACCATTTTTCTTTCTCCAGCCGGCCGATGCTTTGTCTTCCTTATAAAAATTCATATCTACCCCGTTTGGCAGCCAGTAAAGGATTTTTGCAGGAAACCTTTCCTGTATGTTCTTTACAATTCCCTGTGTTTGTCCCGTTATAAGAGTCGATTTGGAGTAAATATGCTCCTCCAGTTTTTTTGTAACTGAAAGAAGCAATCGATTCTTTATGAGTCCTAACTTTTCGGCTGTTTCAGGCCAAAGGTCAGATACATTAAAAATCAGTTTGGCATGCTTAGCCTTTCTTAACGCAAGTGCAGATAACCCTAAAAACAACGGAGGCGATTCGCACAGAAGGAAATCTGCTTTGCCCAATTTAAAACAGCCAATCCACAGAGAAGAAAATACAAACGAGAAATAATTCATCAATCTTGAAAATATATTTCTCTTTTTGCTAACCCATATCCATGAACGATGCACCGTAACTCCATCCATATCCTCTTTCATATACCATTTGCCTTTATAACCTGCATGTATTTCCATTTCCGGGTAGTTAGGCATAGCAGTAAGAACTTCAATATTTATGCCTTTTTGTTTTAAACGGACGGCAGTTTCATAAAGGCGGTTTTGTGGGGCGCCCACTTCAGGAGGAAAATATTGAGTGAGTATAATAAGCCTCATTCTTATTATTGCAGAATTTCGTTATAAATCTGAATAATGATATTAATATTAGACGCCCAGTTATACAATTCTGCAACTCTTTTCCTTCCGTTTTCCCCCATCTTTCTGGCAAGTTCCTTATCTGTCAAAATTTTTTCAATAGCATTAGCTGCGGCCCTGGGATTTCTTTTCGGAACAATCATTCCTGTTGCGCCATTTTCCACAACTTCGTTAAACCCGCTTGCATTAGAAACAACTACCGGTTTTTCACAGGCCGAAGCCTCTAAAATTGCGACCCCGAAACTCTCATCATCTGAAAGAGCCACATATACATTAAGCATGTTTTGATATAACGGTACTTCTTCTCGCCTTACAAGTCCGGTGAATTTCACCTTGTTTTCAATTCCTTTATCACGGCACATCTTTTTTAATCCGGCCTCCAGGGAGCCACCGCCAACAATCAATAGCTTCAACGGCAAATCCGGGTGCTTCTGGCAAAGAATATCAAATGCCTCTATTAGGTACCCGATACCATATACCGGTTCAAGAGACTTAACAGTTCCTATTACAATATCCGATTCATCAAATACCGATTTAACTTTTTGGGGCCTGAAAGCTTCCATGTCAATACCAAAGGGAGTAATATCAATATTTGTTTTTGTATATTTTGCCACTTCCAATGCCATAGAATGGCTGGTTGACAAAATACGGTCAGCCTTTCTCAGGTTTCTTTTTAAAAGAAAACGATGCAAAAATGATTTATGCGGAAAATCAAAAATATCGGTACCCCATACCGAAATAATAAAGGGATGGAAACCCGAGAGAGCTCCAATCAATCCGTAACTTGAAGCATAATGCGCATGAAGTATATCTGGCTTGAAAGATGCAATAGCCCGCTTCAGAGCAGGTACAGCTTTAATATATCCTAATTTACCCAACTCATTTTTTCCGGCGACTTTTGTTTCTATGCCGCTTGAGAGGTGCTCAATATTTGCATTGCCTTTGTACCAATCAGAGGTGTCCTTATTCAGGCTGAAAATACCAACTTTGAATCCTTTATCGACAAGGGTTAAGACCAATTTACATGTATGAACCGAATTAATATCAGATAAAAATAAAATTCTAGTCATATACTTATGGGGTTATATACACAAAATCTTATGCCCCTACTTTGCAACACTCACTGCCCTTGTTTCACGTATTACAGTAACTTTTACCTGACCCGGATAGGTCATTTCATTTTGTATTTTCTGGGCTATCTCAAATGATAATACCTCGGCTTCTTTGTCGGTAATTTTATCACTGCCAACAATAACCCTCAGCTCCCTTCCCGCCTGTATGGCATAGGTTTTTTCAACGCCTTTATATGTCAGGGCAAGAGCCTCAAGGTCTCTAAGCCTCTTAATATACTGCTCCACCATTTCGCGCCTTGCGCCGGGGCGAGCGCCCGAAATAGCGTCGCATACCTGTATAATGGGTGACAATAAGCCTGTCATTTCAATTTCGTCATGGTGTGCGCCAATAGCATTGCACACTTCTGGTTTTTCTTTATATTTTTCAGCAAGCTTCATTCCCAAAATAGCGTGCGGCAATTCAGGTTCTTCATCGGGTACCTTGCCAATATCGTGCAATAAGCCGGCACGTTTGGCAAGTTTAGGGTTCAGGCCCAACTCCGATGCCATGGTGGCAGCCAGGTTAGCAACCTCTTTCGAGTGTTGCAGGAGGTTTTGCCCGTAAGATGACCTGTACCTCATTTTACCCACTAACCTTATCAGTTCGGGGTGCAGGTTATTCAAGCCCAGGTCAATAGCGGTTCTTTTGCCAACTTCAGCCACCTCATCTTCCAATTGCTTGCGGCATTTCTGAACAACTTCCTCGATGCGGGCCGGATGAATACGTCCGTCGGTAACAAGCTGGTGCAAAGCCAGACGCGCAATTTCGCGCCTCAGCGGGTCAAAACATGAAATAATAATAGCCTCCGGGGTATCATCCACAATCACCTCGACCCCTGTAGCGGCTTCAAGCGCACGTATATTGCGCCCTTCGCGGCCAATGATACGCCCTTTCATTTCATCATTCTCAATATTAAACACGGCAACCGCATTTTCAACAGCCTGCTCCACCCCCATCCGCTGAATGGATTGGATAATTATTTTTTTGGCTTCCATGTTGGCTGTAAGCTTGGCCTCATCTACAATTTCTTTAATTTGTATGGTAGCCTGAGCCTTTGCATCCGCCTTAAGCGATTCTATAAGCTGGGCTTTGGCATCTTCCGCCGAAATTTCCGAAATGGCTTCCAGTTGCTGAACCTGCCTCTGGTGCATTTTGCTCAGTTCCTCATTTTTTATGTTGGCCACTTTAAGCTGTTCGTTAAGGCTGTTCCTGAGGTTTTCAAGTTCCTTTTCCTTTCGCTGAACCTGTTCCAGTTTTTGAGAGGCAGACTGTTCTTTTTGCTTAATCCTGTTTTCGGCAAGGTTGGCGTTTTTATTCTTTTCATTTATTTGCTGCTCATGCTCAGCTTTAAGCTGCAAAAAACGTTCTTTGGCTTCGAGCATCTTTTTATCTCTGAGCGTAGTGGCCTGCCTTTCGGCGTCTTTAATAATTTCCTGCCCTTTTTTTTCTATATTCCTGCGAATAACAGTGGCGGTAATAAGTATGCCAAGCCCTAACCCGACTACTGCGGCGGCGGCAATTACGATGATAGTTACTATATCTAGGTTCATTGGTTGTTTTGTTTAATGAACCCTTAAAAGAAGAAGCTTATTACTTTACCGAATGCAACACGTTTTCGATGGCCTTTATCCTCTGCTCGATTTTTTCATCCGATTGTTCTGCATTTCCTTGTTCAATATGCTGAAAGGCAAGCTGTAACGCGCACATGGCCAAAAGATCGCGGGGGTCTTTTATAGCGTAGGAGGAAGAGTAACTTTTTACCTGTTCATTTATAAGGTTTACCGCTTTTTGCATGGCAGCCTCTGTTTCCGGGGTAACGTTTACGGGGTATTCCCTTCCTGAGATATTGACTTTTATGGTATTGTTTTTCACTATATCCCTGCTCGTTTGCTAATTTTTCAGCAATGTAATACATCGCTCTACTTCACTTAAGAGTTCGTCTATTTTATTATTTATTTCCTGGTTATGTTGTGAATTATGTTTTTGTTTCTCCGGTTGGGCTGTTTCAGCAGCTTGCCCGGCTTTTTTTAACTGCTCGTCCAAAATCTTCAATTTATTCGTAAGCTCCTGGTTTTCAGCCTTAAGCTTTTTGACAGCATTTTGCAACTCGCCATGCAAAGATAAAATTTTTTCTATTTCACGGTAAATATTCTCAAGCCTCTTATCCAAGTCCTTCATGGCCGGGGTTTAATGAAATGTTAAAATTCAGCCAAACTTACATAAAAATTTAAGATTTAAGACTTTAAGACATAAGTATATGTTGCTTTAGTACCATTAAAACTGTAACTTTGTCTAAAAATCAGACTTTAATATTATGCGTATTGAAATTTCAGATGAGCTATTGAACAGGACTCATCTTTCAGAAAAAGACCTGAAAGTAGAACTGGCTTTGTTATTTTATCAGCGGAATATATTTACACTCGGCCAGGCAGCCGCCTTTGCAGGAATTCACCAAATGGAATTTCAAAAAATTCTCAGCGAAAGAAAAATAAACATTCATTATGATATAGACGCTTTCCGGGATGACCTGAATGTATTGAATGAGCCATAATATGCTTGTCATCAGTGATACTTCTCCAATTTCTAATTTAATTGTAATACAAAAACTTTCATTGCTGAAAAAGGTCTTTGGTAAAATTCCTTTTGAACCGAGGCTTAAAACTTAAAACGTAATTCCATCCTTATTTCATTATCTTAAGGATGTTCGTTCTTCAGATATAAACTTACCTTCACTAGAGTAACAATAAGAAATGAGAGAGAAAACAGAGAATGTACATTGCAAAAGTATGCAAATAGTATGTAGATATAAATACCTGAAAATGAGAGCTTTGCAAAAACACACACCCTAAATTCCTGCAATTTTTACCTATATTTTGCAAAAATGCAACGATTTTTTTAAAAACAAAACTGAGACTACCGATTTTTTCCTGTTATTTTTGCCGGATATATATAAAATATGGGCTTAGCGCAGAGTTATAAAAAGAATGTATTTTGCCTGGAGGGTGATTGGCAGAAAGATATGAGGGACCCGTCGAGTGTTCGGGCTGCACTTACTTTTTTGCAGCAAAACCTTGATATTAAATATATTTATAAGCAGTGCGGGACGAGAGAGAACTTAGAGTACTATCTTTCCTTGTGGAAACTGAAAAAATACTCCCATTATTCCATTGCCTATTTTGCTTTTCACGGAAAACCGGAAAGCATAGAGGTAGGAAAAGAATTTGTTACCCTTGATGAACTGGGCGACATGCTGCATGACAGTTGCCACGATAAAATCCTCCATTTTGGAAGCTGCCAGACGCTTAATACCGATGAAAAGAACATTAAGAAATTTTTAGAGGATACAGGGGCATTATGTGTTTGCGGTTTCGAATCAGAAATTAATTTTGTCGAAAGTTCTGCCTTTGATATGATACTTATAGAAATGTTCCAGCAATACAAAGACATAAGAATGCTTGATAAAAATATTATGAAAAATTACCGCAGTTTTGTAAAAAGACTGAAATTCAAATTGCTGTACCTGTAATGGAAGAAGGCGCACTGCTATCAAAGCCTGTATTTAATTTCACTTTCAAGGTAAAGTGCATCATACTTTTAACCCTTGGCATGCTTTTCTATGCCGATTCCATCATGAATGAATATGCCCTTGATGATGGTATAGTTATTACAAAAAATGAATTTGTACAGGACGGTTTCGGGGGAATAAAAAACATACTGACCCATGACGCATACTGGAGCTATTACCACCAGATGAATGCCAACCAGATGCTTGCCGGCGGAAGGTACAGGCCATTATCCATTATTGTTTTTGCCATTGAACATTCCTTTTTCGGCGAAGACCCGACTTTCCGCCATGCCATAAGCATATTGGCATACCTTATCTGCATTTTTGTTGTCTTTTACTTTTTAGACCACCACCTGTTAACCAATATGCAAAAGGGGCCTGATATTGCATTTCTTGCCGCCATCCTGTTTACCATTCACCCTATGCATACGGAGGTTGTAGCCAATGTCAAGAGTCTTGATGAGATGCTGTCGCTTATATTCATTTTGCTCACCTTTATTTTTGCCCTGAGGTATGCCGATGCCGAAGAGGGTGAAAAAAAACGTAAAGACATGTTCCTGGGTGTGCTGTTTTTCTTCCTGGCCTTGTTAGCCAAGGAATACGCTCTCATGCTGATTTTCCTTTTGCCCCTGCTGTTTTATACCGTTGCAAAAAAAGAGCCCAAAGATGTTGTTATCAATACCCTGCCATACCTCGGCGTATTCGCTTTGTACTTTATACTCCGTTACCAATCGGTGGGTTTGCCCCGTAATGTGCCCAGCGACGAAATACTGAACAACCCATATATGCTTGCCACTCATCCGCAGAAAATAGCTTCTGAAATTTATGTGCTGGGCAAATACCTGTTTATGTTATTTGTGCCCTACCCGCTTTCAAGCGATTATTCTTATGCCCAGCTCCCCTACCGCAATTTCGCAGACCCGTTGGTATGGCTGTGCATTGCAATTTATGGGTTCATCATATACAAAGGAATACAATTGGCTCTTAAACAAAGGATACTTGCTTTTCCCATTTTCTTTTACCTGGCTAACCTCGCTATGGTTTCAAACTTCATCATTGACATCGGTGCTACCATGGGCGAACGCCTTGCCTTCCACTCTTCGTTGGGGTTTGTGGTGGTTTTATCTTACGGCATTATTAGGAGCCCTTCATTCAATGGGAAAAATAAGGTAATAATGGCCGGCTCCATTGTCCTCATTATTCTTTGCGGCATTGAATGTATAAACAGGAACCTGCAATGGGAAAACGATATTACCCTGTTTACCCATGATGTAGATGTAGTTCCCAACAGCGTAATGGTGAATGGTAATGCCGGGGCCCGCTACCTCGATCTGGCCGAACAGATTAAAGATACATCTAAAGCTGGGAAAGCGCTGGTGCAGGAAGACATTGACAAATCCATAAGATTCCTGCGTAAGTCAATAGCTATGCATCCTACCTATACCAACAGCTATCTCAATATGGGCATTGCTTTTTATAAACTTGAAATACCTGACTCGTCGAAAAAATACTGGGATATTGCAAAAAGGCTTTACCCCGACCATCCTAACCTGAAACAGTATTTTCCGCTGCTTGCCCATTCCTACCTTAACCAGGCAATGGCATTCGGAAGGCAGAACAAAGCGCCTGAAGCCATAATAGCCCTTAAAAAGGGATTGTTTGCAGATAATACCAACCCTGACCTTTGGTATAATATTGGAGGAGCATATTTTACCATCAAACAATGGGATTCGGCACGCTATGCATGGAATGTGGCTTTGCAGTTAAAACCTGATTATGCTCTCGCAAAACAGGGTTTAAGCGCATTGCCGCCACCAACACCCGGGGTGGTGATTAAGGGGATTAAATAGGAACTGAATATCGAATATTGAACAAGGAATAATGCTTTATTGATTGTAATAAACCTGCAGGAATACGATACTTGTATTATAGGTAAAATGTGCCAGGATTCCGTAATTCAGGGTATTGTACTTCGCCCTGAGGTAACCAACTGCAATAGCTCCGGGAAATAACCAGATAACCGATAAAAGCGAAAAATGCAAAAGGGTAAAAAGCAAGGAAGTAATTATTATTACCGGCCTGTAAGGCAATATCTTAAGCAGTTCATTGAATAATATTCCCCTGAATGCAAGTTCTTCAAATAACGCGGGCACCACACCAATAAACAATATGGCCATCAACAGCGGGTGCGATGATTCGCCGAAATATTCGTAATAACTATATTCCTCGCGGTTAAAAAGGCTTTTATTCATAAAATCGCCAAGTTTACAAACAGCAAAAGCCATTATGCATGCTGAAATAAGCACACCGAATAGGGTCAGCAACCTTAAAGAACCCAGCCTGAATAAAGGAGCCACCTCGCGGAAGTATATGATAAAAAAGACAATTATTATAAAAATAAATGCCACCTGCGACAACAGCATCATGGTATAATCGGCAGGTTTAATAAAGTGAAGAACAGCGATATATCCTAACAGAGTGAAAAAGAAAATGGAAAACCCTTTCACATGCTTTTCATAATCCGGCTTGATATCAGTACTGATTTTTTTACCGCAATTGCTGCAAAATACCGCCTTACTCCGGTTCTCCTCCTGGCAATACGGACACTTCTTCGTTGGCATCGTTAAGGTCTATTGATGTATTTGTCAAAGCTAATTCTTCTTCCATTTTTTCGGCATCTTTCACAGCCCGGTATCCGTAAATAAAGGCGCTTATCACAAATATTTTCAAGAAAATCCCTTTAAATATGGAAAGCGGGTCGAACACTCCTTCTATAACCAGCAAAACTATATAGACGAAGAACCCGGTTAATATGGCAGGAAACGGATTTCTGTTGCACCACAAGCCAAGGCCAAAGAAAATCCCCCCTATAATCACCGAGGCTATTATTATTGCTGCCTGGTTTTGCATGGTAAAACTTATGGCTATCCCCAAAACAATATTCAACCCTGCAAGGAAATATAAAACATTCCGCGCCCTGTTTATTTTCTTTTTTACTGCTCCAAGCTCCTCCTTCGTATATTTTATTTTTATCATGAAAGTCCTCTTCTGTTGCTCGGTTCCTCTCTGCGGGAAACCGCAGTGCGGGCAAAACTTATCATGTTCGGTAAGGCCGGAAGACTTGCAGTAAAAACACTTGGACATGTCAGATGTGGAACTTTCCTGAACTTTTTTGTCCAATTCCTCATCAGTGTCATCTTTCAGACCTGATTCTTCTGAAGAAGGCTCTTTTACTTCATTTTTCTGCACAGGGAGTCCGAATACATCAAATTGCGGAACAAAATCCACGGGCTTTTCCTCTTCTTCATTCGGCTCAGACATTTTTTATGCTGAAATGGTTTAAAACAAATATAAGCAAATTTAGCGTACTACCGTACCCGGCAGGCGAGGAAAATCATTAAAACAGCCTTTTTACGGGCCGGCTTCTTAATTAAGATAATGGTTGCTACCTTTTAACTTATTAGTTATAGAGTCAACGGATGAGGAGCAGGTGCGGAATACCCTAAGGCATCATACACAGTCTGCCCTGTATTCAGGTCTGTATATTCTGATTGAGAAGCATAAAAATATGCAGCCGAATAAAGCATAAAGAAAACCTGGGAGCCGTATGGAAAGCCACCCATATATATGGTGTTAATGGGAATAGAAATGGAGAAAGTTGTTGCGCCCGCGCCTACACCTATAGTAGATACAGCCCCCGAATAGTTACCGGGCGTTGAGTTCACCGATGATGAACTGCCCATAAATACTGCAATATACCTGGTCTGGGGAGCAGCAGTAATGGTTCCAAATATTACTACTTGCGTATCGTTCGCTATTTTTTTTATGGAATCGTTTGTAATGGCGAATGTAAAATTTGGTATTTGCGACAGGCTATAGTCAGCGGCAATGGTTCCGCCACCTAAATTCTGAAAAGGGATACGTACATATTCTCCGTACCCTGTATCTTTGTAAACCGCGCTGTAATCGCCTGTGGGTATATTATTAAAAGAATATTTGCCCAGGCTGTCGCAATTTACTGAGTCAACTTTGGCATTGCTTGAATTATATAATATTACGCTTACAGAGGTGCACTGTTTATAAGGCTGCTTATCTCCATATTCGTTATACAGGGTGACAATACCATCCAGTGTACCGGTTAAATTAACTGACTGCCCGGCAGGACCGGCAGGGCCCTGGGCTCCCTGCTTGGTGCAGGCATTAAACAATAATATAGCGGCAATAGAATAGTAAAGAGACTTCTTTTTCATGATACCAGTTTTTTTACACAATGTTACAAAATATTTTTTATTACATAAACTATGATGCTTTCATAGCAGCTATCCTAAAATATTTCCATCAATAAACTTCACACTATTCCTTATGTCTTCATATATAGGCCTGTCCTTGTCAATAAAGGGAACCTGCTTTTGAAATTTGGCAAGAAGCGTCTCAAGAACAGGGGAAGTTTTGGCCGGCCTGCGGAATGTAATTGCCTGCGCGGCATTGATAAGCTCGATGGCGAGAATTGTTTTTAGATTTTGAATAATCTTATAGCATTTGGTGGCGGCATTGGCGCCCATGCTCACATAATCCTCCTGCCCGTTCGATGATACAATACTGTCAACCGAAGCAGGGGTGGCAAGCTGTTTGTTCTGGCTGACAACCGAAGCAGCAGTGTATTGGGCTATCATAAGGCCGGAATTTAGCCCCGGTTCTTTGGCAAGAAATGCCGGCAAACCCCTTTCGCCTGAAATGAGTTTATATGTCCTGCGCTCCGAAATATTACCGAGGTCGGCCATGGCAATGCTCAAATAATCGAATGCCATGGCCAGCGGTTGCCCGTGAAAATTACCGCCTGAAATAATTTCATCCTCATCGGGAAAGATGAGCGGGTTATCGGTTACCGAATTAATCTCTTTCAGAAATATGCCCTGCACATGCTCAACCACATCCCTTATTGCTCCGTGTACCTGCGGAATGCAACGGAAGGAATATGGGTCCTGCACATCTGACTTTTTACGCCCTGCTATTTTGCTTCCCTTCAGCACCTGCAAAATATAGGCAGCACATTCTTTTTGTCCTTTGTGCGGACGGACATCCTGGGCAAGCCTGGAAAACGGCTCAAGGCGGCAATCATAACCGTCCAGCGACATAGCCGCTATGGTATCGGCCATTATGGTTAGGCTTTGTGATTGCAGTAAGAGCCATACCCCGTAAGCGCTCATAAATTGTGTGCCATTAAGCAGGGCAAGCCCTTCTTTGGGTTTTAGCGACAATGGCTTCCAGTCCAATTCTTTATAAAGTAACGCGGAGCTTATCTTCATCCCTTTGTACCAGACTTCACCTTCTCCAATCAAAGGAAGACAAAGGTGTGCAAGCGGGGCTAAATCGCCCGAAGCGCCCAATGAGCCTTGCTCGTAAACTATGGGTAGAATATTGTTATTATACAACTCTATCAGCCTCTCCACCGTGCTTATATCAATACCAGAATTACCATAACTGAGCGATTGCACTTTGAGCAATAACATCAGCTTTACAATTTCGGCAGGAACTTCGTTACCTGTTCCGCAGGCATGAGAGCGTAACAGGTTTGTCTGAAGCCGGCTATAATCCTTTGGAGGTATTTTCACATTCCGCAAAGCCCCGAAGCCGGTATTTATACCGTAAACAGGCTCATGCGAGGTGGCCAGTTTCTTATCCAGGTACTTCCTCGATTTAATGATTTTCTTTTCGGCATCTTCTGAAAGAGCAATCCGGGCTTTATCGGCAAGGATGCTTTTTATGGCGGCAAAATCAATTTTACTGTTTATGGCAAAGAGTTTCATATAATATGGGTTAATTGCGAATTATTAATGTTTACTTTATTTTACTTAAATATCATTTTTTGTCTTTAATTTTCTAAATAAATTAAATCAAAAACCTTATCCCTTCAAAAAAACCTTAGTAGAAAATGAAAATATCCATACCTGAAACCTTATTACTTGTCAGGTTATTATTTTTTCTCGCAAAGACGCAAAGGTGCAATTACAAACCACAGAGGCACGGAGGCCATGAAGGTTCACGGAGATAATTTCGCGATTTATTTTGTTTGAACATTCATGTATATATTTTTGAATAATCATCTCTGTGGTTCTCTGTTTTCTCTGTGTCTCTGTGGTTCTTTATTTTTACACTAAATTTAAACAAACACTTACAAGCTGGTTAACCGGAATTTCCTTTTCATCTCTTGATGCCATATTTCTAATTTTCAGAACACCTTTTGTAATCTCATCGTCTCCGGCAAAAACCACGTAGGCAATTTTTTTATCATCGGCATACCCCATCTGTTTTTTAAATTTAGCCGCATCGGGATACAGTTCAGCGCTTACTCCATTTTTCCTTAAATCAGCAACCAAAGGAAGGCAAAATTTCGCCTCATTTTCCCCAAAATTTACGAACATAACTTTGGTGGATATGGTAACCTGTTCAGGGAATTTTCCCAGTTCTTCCATTACGTCATGAATCCTGTCTGCGCCAAATGAAATACCCACCCCGGAAATGTTGGGCAGGTCAAAAACGCCGGTTAAATCATCATACCTTCCTCCACCACATAAACTACTTGTAAACAATGAATTAAATTTACTTGAATCAATCTTTACTTCAATTATTGTTCCGGTATAATAATTGAGTCCGCGGGCAAGGGAGAAATCGACTTGGATACTTATCCTTTGGTCTTTTATTTGACTTAATATTCCTTCAATAAAAAATAACTCATCAAAGCCTTTCTTACAATTCTCCACTTTCTTAAAATCAGGTGAAAGCCTATTAAAATAATCTTGTAGAGAATTTCCATTCTGGGCATTAAATTGAATGGGACTTTGCCCTGATATTATTATTCCACGTAATTTACCGATTTGCTCCTTTAGAAAACCTTTTTCTTCTAACTCCTTCTCTACTCCATCTATTCCAATTTTATCCAATTTGTCAATTGCTATGGCAATGTCAATCATCCTGTCAGGTACACCAATTATTTCAGCAATTCCCTGCAATATTTTACGGTTATTCAGCTTAATAATAACAGGCACTCCCAATTTTCCAAATACATCATCAATTATCTGTATTAATTCCACCTCATTTAATAAGGAGTTGCTGCCAATCACATCCACATCGCATTGGTAAAATTCACGGTAACGGCCTTTCTGTGGCCGGTCAGCCCGCCAAACAGGTTGTATCTGGTAACGCTTAAAAGGGAAAGTAATGTCGTTCTGGTGCTGCACCACATAGCGGGCAAAAGGAACGGTTAAGTCATAGCGCAGGGCCTTTTCCGAAATATATTTGGTGAGTTCTTTAGAGCCCATTTCCTTAATATCTCCATCCTTAGAGTCTCCCCTCAATGGGAGATTCAGAGGGGCTAAAAAATCTCCGCTATTCAGTATCTTAAAAATCAGCTTATCACCTTCCTCGCCATACTTACCCATAAGGGTTTCAAGGTTCTCCATGCTTGGCGTTTCAATGGGCTGGTAGCCGTAAACCTGGAACACCTGCTTTATGGTATCGAAAATATAATTGCGTTTCACCATTTCTTGTGGTGAAAAATCGCGTGTGCCTTTAGGTATAGAAGGTTTCAAAATTCTATCAGTTTATAAAGTTCATCAAGTTCTTAAAGTTTGTAAAGTTTCTTTGACTTTCTGCTTTACAAACTTTCTACTCATTTGCGGCAAAAATACCATTCATTTTTGAATGGGGAAAAATCTCTATTTCTTCTTAAATATCAATATTATTATCCTTTCACAAAATAAACCTTCTATCTTTTCGTTATCTTCGCATCATCCATATTAACATGCATCGTATCATATTCTTACTTTTCGTTTTTCAATTTTCACTTTTCACTGTGCATGCCCAGCAACAATATTGCCATCTTGCGCCACTGCACCGCAATCCTATATTAATGAAGGCCGCCGCACAGGGGCAGGCTACCCGGCGCCCCCAATCGGTTGTTATGGATACCTTGCCTTTTT
The DNA here is from genome assembly GCA_052325425.1 of Bacteroidia bacterium. GTDB lineage: Bacteria > Bacteroidota > Bacteroidia > JABEUT01 > JABEUT01 > JABEUT01. The sequence goes on from JBKQUY010000094.1 coordinate 68,871, forward strand.
TAGATGATTTTTCGAAACCGGGACCTTACCCTGACCCGAGCAAATGGATTGACAAAAAAGTATATGTAAATTATTCTTTGCCGGTTTGCCCTCATACCCTCGGCGTTGCCACATTCGACGGGCTGGACTCTATTGGCAAACCTTATAACCCCGATGCCCCGCCCGGAACATCGGATACAGCCGATTTTCTGACTTCTATGCCCATTCACTGGAATATTCCCGGTTGGGCTTCCACAACTTCCCTCGCAAACAAATTGCTTGCTTCCATATACCTTAGTTTTTATTACCAGGCAGGCTCCTATTTTGGCACAGATGTTTATGGCAGAAGTTCATTGGGATATTGGCCCAAATCAACCGATACCCTGCAATTGCAGTTCCGCGCCGGAGGTTCAAATACCTGGCATACCGTCTGGTACCAGACCGGCTATATGCCCGTACCCGATACCGATACGGTTTTCCACCTGGTAATGATTCCATTTACTGCGGCAGACTCTGCATACCTGTACGATGGTTTCCAGTTCAGGTTTATGAATTACGCCTGCACATCGGGTGATGTTGACCACTGGAGCATTGATGAAGTTTATCTTAATTATAACTGGACTGCGGCAGATACCATGCAGCCTGATTTAACCTTTGTTTACGGCGCTCCTTCTATGCTTGCCAATTATGAGGCAGAGCCATGGGAGCAATATGAACCGGGTGACTTGCGGACGACGCCTATGCCCATGTTTGAACGAAATAATAATGCCAGCGCCAATAAAAATCCGCTTTCTCCCAACATTATTGATGCATATTATAACTATACAATTAATACATCTCCTGATACTACCTGGTATTCAGGAGGAGCTTATGATTTATATCCGTATGTTGATACAGGATATAATAATTTTTCATACCAGGCTGACCCTCCTCTTTTAACAGATCATTTCCCGGCAAGCCTTACCGGTGCTACAACCTATACCATAACACACTATTTCCAGCAAAGTTCCGATTTCGATTTCTGGAACGACACGGTGCGATTTAACCAGGTATTTGGCAATTACTATGCCTATGATGACGGCCAGCCCGGAGCCGCTTACTTTGTACAAGGCAATGCCGGGGTGCCTACATACCTGGCAGTCCAGTTCACCCTTAACCACCCGGATACGATTTTCGGCTTAGACATTTATTTTGATTATGTTTTTGTAAACGCTGAGAATTATACATTTAAAATAGTACTATGGAAGGACAATGGCGGTTCGCCCGGTGATACCATAACAACAAGCGTTGACACGCTAATTAATCCTATTTATTATAATGAGGGAAAAGATGTATTCACCCATTATACCTTTATAAAACCAGTCGCCGTTGGTGCCGGTACAATTTATGTGGGATGGGAAGAAACCATAGGAGATTCTATGGATGTTGGCATTGACTTTAGCAACAATCACCAGAACCAGACCTTTTACAGTGTTGACTTCATTAATGGGCCATGGTACAATTCTCCTTACCCAGGCAGCCTGATGGTTCGCCCACTTTTGGGCTCGCCGCACGGTCCGGCATCTGTAAATACAATTAATCAACCAACAGGCGAAATAAGCCTTTACCCGAATCCGAGCACGGGAAAATTTACTGTTCAGTCGTCAGATATCAGCGGTCAGTTATCAGTGGATGTTTATAATGTATTAGGGGAAAAAGTCTATTCATCAATAGCTAACAGACATCAGCCAACAGCTAATAGCCAAATGGAAATTGATTTGGAAAATCAGCCCGATGGTTTTTACCTGGTGCAAATAACTGACCAAAAAGGAGAAACGACATTTAAAAAGTTACTCATTTCAAGGTAAATCTCCCTCCTTTTGGGAGGGCGGGGTGGGCTCTATGCGAGCGCCGCTTCCATCGTAATATTGGTATTCAAAACTTTTGAAACCGGGCAATTGGCCTTTGCGTTATCGGCGCATTTTTGAAAAACATCCGCAGAAATTCCCGGAACAACGGCCTTTACCGCAAGATGTGAACTTGTAATGGCTCCGCTCTCTAAATTCACCGTGCAGGCAGTTTCGATAGAAGTTGGTGTAAAACCGGCTTCACCCAATACAAAGCTCAGCTTCATGGTGAAACATCCTGCATGCGCTGCCGCTATCAGTTCTTCAGGGTTGGTGCCGATTCCTGATTCAAACCTGCTCAGGTAAGAATATTGCGTATTGTTTAATGTTGTGCTTTGGGTGGTCAGCGTTCCTTTGCCTTCCTTTCCTGAGCCATTCCATTTGGCTGTTGCATTGCGTTTCATATTGTTTTGTTTTAAGGTTGAATCAAATGTAATGATTTTTATTTTTATGGTTTTTAACTAAAAATCGGGATATATTCATTCAGAATATCAATTATATTTACAGCAATTTAATTCTGTTTAGTACTACCTCGTATGAAAAGAATCCTGTTATCCTGCATAATTGCTTTCAGTTCTTTTGCCACATTCGCGCAAGATGCTTCTGACAGGCACATGGCATTTTACGGGGTTGATGACGACACTACTTTTCATAAGCGGGATAGCATTTTCCGCATTGATTCGTCGCATATAACCATTTTCGGTTCGGTTGCAACTGCCTTTAATTCGGGCATGGGTGGGTTAGTAAATTCTGACGGGTATGCTTATAATAGTTCTCACGTTACTCCAGGCATAGCATTTGGCTTCGGATTCAATTATCTTTCTAAAATACTCAGAAACCATTGGTTCTTTACATTGGGGTTTGAAGCAAGCCGTTTTGGTTGCTCCGGTGTCCTTAACGCCACCCCACCTGCAATTAAAGGCTCGTCATCCCCGGAGCCCGATACCAGTTCTTATAATATTACTGTCTATACGCTTGATGTTCCTTTTAAAATGTATTACTGTTTTTTAGATACAAAAAAATGCAGATTAAGCGCTGGTGCAGGAATTTCAATCGGCTTGTTTATAAGCCAGATGAATTCAGAAACCAATGAGAATCTCGGTTTCAACCTGAGCAACCCGGTTAACCTCGGTTCACTCAGCCTGAGATTCGATTTTGCAGTCAGCAAGCATTTCTGGCTCTCACTCGAACCATTTTATTCCATACAGATGTTAAGTGATATTACCCATATAGAATCGGCAGGGGTTAAGCTGGAACTGCTATAAAGCTGGTTGAGGTTAAGGTTGAGGTTAAGGTTAAGACTGAGGTTGAGACTTATGGATAAAAACATACTTTCACTATTTTACTATATTTGTCTGCCTTTCAAAATACTGTGTTAAAATTTCTCCATAAAAAACTTGCCCTGAATTATGCGTTTCGCTTAACTTCCGGGGCTATTCTTTTCTGCGGCACCATTAATGCCCAGAACGATAGCAATATGGTGCTTGGCCAGCCATGGTCGCTAAACCAGTGCATAAACTACGCGTGGAAGCATAACCTATCTATAAAGCAGGCTGAAGTAAACCGTGACATTGCCCAGAACAATGTTACAAGCAGCAAGGCCAATATCCTTCCAAGCTTTAACGGTTTAATTTCAAACACCTGGAACTATGGCCGCACCATTGACCCTTTTACCAATACATTTGCCAACAGCCAGGTTTTGTCGCAGGACTTTTACGTAAGCACCGCTTTTACCATTTGGGGTGGCGAACAGAATGTAAATACTGTTAAACAAAACCAGGCCAGTTATAACGCGAGCAGATACGATGTGGAAGTAAGCAAAAACAATATAGCGCTCAACATTGCTTCAGGTTATCTGCAGGTATTGCTCGACCAGGAATTATTAAATGAAGCCAAAAGCCAGCACGAAGTAACCTTGCAACAGGTTGAGCACACGCAACAAATGGTAGATGCCGGGAGCCTTTCGCGCAGCAACCTGCTCGATGTGCAGGCGCAGGAAGCCAATGACGAAGTAAATGAGGTGAATGCCCAGACGCAGCTCGACCTTGCCACACTTGGCCTCGCCCAGCTTCTGGATATTGATTCGGTTCAGCTTTTTAAAATTGTTACCCCCGAAATTAATATACCCGACAACCCCGGCATTGACGGCCCCGAACAGGTTTACAGTAAAGCGCTTACTACCATGCCCGATGTGCAAAGCGCCCAGCTTAAATGGCAAAGCTCAGAAGATGCAAAGCAAGCTGCTGCCGGAGCCTTATACCCTAAACTCACTTTCAATGCCTCAGCCGGTTCGGGGTACTCGGGTTCTGATGACCAGACATCGGTTGTTAATGAAAGTGAAACCATAGGTTATATTTCGGGTACGCCCATAGTGGTACAAGTGCCTACAGAAGAAGTGGGCGCATTAATTCCCTGGAGCCAGCAGTTTAATGATAACTTCAACAAATCAATAGGTTTCCGCCTGAATATACCCATTCTTAACGGGTTGCAATCGAACATGGCCTACCGTAACGCCAAACTTAACGCCCTCAACAATTACTACAATTTCGAGACCAGCCAGATTATCCTGCGCAAAAACATACAGCAGGCTTATGCCGATGCCCTCGGAGCGCTGAAAAAATACCATGCCACGAAAAAATCAGTGGCATCATTCCAGGAAGCATACAACTATGCCAAAACAAGATTCGATGTGGGTATGGCTACGGCACTCGACCTTAATACCGCCGAAACCAACCTGGCCAAAGCCAAATCTGATAACCTGCAGGCAAAATACAACTATGTATTTAAAATTAAAGTACTTGATTATTACGAAGGGAAACCGTTAAAACTATAAATACAGCTATTAGGCGCAACAACTGACAAATGAAAATTCATTGTTATTATACTTATATCCTTACCAATAAAATCCATTCTGTGCTTTATACCGGACTCACTAACGATTTAGCCAGAAGATGCTTTGAGCATAAAAATAAATTGGTAAAAGGATTTACTGAAAAATACAATACGGATAATTTAGTTTATTATGAAATATTTGATTTTATTGATTTAGCAATAAAACGAGAAAAACAAATAAAAGGATATTCAAGAATTAAAAAAAATGAACTTATTAGTAAATTTAATCCGGATTGGAGAGATTTATACAGTGATGGAAAAATAGAGATTCCTCATTTCGCTTCACTTCATTCGGAATGACATTGTGGGTTTTGAATTAAGAGAGGGAGGGGGGGGGGGGGGGGGGGGGGGGGGG
>JBKQUY010000095.1:0-27835 GCA_052325425.1 Bacteroidia bacterium
GAAAGTTTAGCACCGACCTTATTTCAAATACAGTATAAACTATATACATGCCGAAAAAAGTAATGGCGAATGTTTTGGCAATAGATGTATGTTTATAACCGTACAGCACTATAAAAATACCATAAATTATAAGCCTTATAACGCTTGTAAACATAAATGAATATGTAAAGGCCTGGGGGCTTTTTTTACCCGCCCTCATTAATATGAAATGGGAAATAAAGGTTATGGCAAAGAGAATTGCGACCATTAAACCTAAAGGCAGGCCGGGAGTAACAATTACCCTGGTAAATACTAAAAAAAGCAAGCCAAACAGAATGGCTGAAAGGCCTAAAAGTTGAAGAAAGAACGACAAGAAAGAACCTTGCTTCATTTCTTGATTACATCTTTAATAACCAAATAAAGACCTGCAAAAACGCCCAAAATTGAAAACAAAATAGTAAATACATCATGGTGTGCCTCAAACTGCTTATCCAGCCATTTTCCAACAACCACCCCAATGACAACTGAACCGCCGATTTGAAAAGCCATACCCGAATAACGGGCTAAAGCATTACGCGACTGTCTCTGATTTTCGTTCTGAACGTTCTTTTGTGGTTTCTTGTCCATTTCCATTATATAAGCCCTTTACGGCGTTTCCCATTACACAGGACCCGCTGAACTGGGCTCCAGGCTCTATGGCTAATTTACCTATTACAATATCTCCCAATAATTTTGAACTCGCTTTTAATGACAACAATTCGGTAACAGTAATTTTGCCATTTATACTGCCGTGAATTTCAGCGTTTTGGCACGAAATTTCACCTTCTATTTTACCTGTCGGCCCAATTACTAACTTACCCTGGGTCTGAATCTTTCCTTTAAGGGTTCCGTCTATGCGCATATCGCCGCTCGATTTAACCTCTCCTTCAATATGGGTTCCGGCTTTAATCTGGTTTACTGTGGATGCGTCCTCCTGAATGTTTTTTGCCATAGAAATTGTGTTTTTTGTTTCAAATGGTGTGGTAAAGATAGCTTTTTTTCAAAAACATGCATTAAAACTCTGTTTTATTTATTTTATTTAATTTTCCCCCGTGAAAGTATTCTCCAAAAAGCAGCTATATCTCTTTTCTCTTCTTACAGGGGTTTTATTCTGGGCCGGGTGGCCAGCCCATGGTTTTCCATTCCTGTTGCTCATTGCTTTCTGCCCTTTATTAATAGTGGAAGACCATTATTACAGGGAAAGATTGCAATTTAAAGCCTTTGCTTTCTTCAGGTATGCCTTTATTGCCACCCTAAGCTGGAACATTCTTTCTACATGGTGGGTTATCAATTCTACCATAGTTGGAGGAATTGCCGCCATTGTCCTGAACTCCCTTTTTATGGCTTTGGTGCTGGTGTTTTTCCATTACATCAGGATGAAGACCAATAACCTAAGCGGTTATGCTGCTTTGGTTATATTATGGATATCATTCGAATACTTTCACCTGAACTGGCAATGCAGTTGGCCCTGGCTGACCTTAGGCAACGGCTTTGCCAATTATGCCAACTGTGTTCAGTGGTATGAACTTACAGGCGCGTTGGGCGGTTCGCTTTGGATATTATGCGCCAACCTGATTTTCTTTCAGCTTATCAAGCGCCTTTGGATAGAAAAAACAGATAGCAAGAGCCCAAAAAGCATAGTATGGGCTGCCATTTCTATTGTTATTGTCCCGCTAATACTTTCATTCATAATACTCTCCATACGCAATAATACTTCTGACAAGGGAAAGGGAAAAGTCAATATAGTGGTTGTACAGCCCAATATTGACCCTTACAACGAAAAATTCAGCGGGGATTTTAAGAACCAGGTTGAAAAAATGCTGGGCCTTGCCGATACCAAAGTTGACTCGACAACCGACTATTTGGTCTTCCCGGAAACAGCCCTTACAGACCCTGATATCTGGGAAAACGGATGGGATTCAAATTACAGCATTCAAACCTTAAAAAAGTACCTGCTGAAACATCCCCGCTTAAGCCTGATTACAGGGGCGTCAACCAACAGGGCATACAATAAGGGAGATAGCATCCCTGAAAGCGCCAGGAAGTTTTTGGATGGCGATGGATATTATGATTCATATAATACCGCCATTCAATTAAACAACAATTATAAGCTACAGTATTACCATAAAAGTAAATTAGTGCCGGGAGTAGAAACTATGCCCTTTAATAAACTGCTTGGCCCAATAGCAGATTTAGCCTTTAAATTAGGCGGCATTTCCGGTACGCTTGGGACTCAGAAAGAGCCTTCGGTTCTATACTCACCGGACACCAAAACTTCTGTGGGAGTTGCTATCTGTTACGAGTCCATTTACGGGGAGTATGTCGGGAAATATGTGCAGAAAGGCGCCCAGTTAATCTTCATTATAACCAACGACGGCTGGTGGCAAGATACTCCCGGTTACCGCCAGCATCTCTGTTATGCCCGTTTGCGTGCTATAGAAACAAGGCGCTGCATTGCCCGCGCAGCCAATACCGGTATATCGGCATTTATTAACGAAAACGGAGATATTTTGCAGCATACAGGGTGGTGGCAACCTGCAGTAATCGAAGAACATCTCACCCCATATAACGGCCTCACTTTCTATGTCCGCAATGGCGACTATATTGGCAGGGCAGCCTGCTGCTTATGCATACCTTTACTCCTGTTTTTAGCTATAGCCTTTCTTAGAAAAAAATAAATGATTAATATATTCAACACAGGGAACACAGAGCAAACAGAGCTTCACAGAGAGTGAACTACAAACTCTGTGTAGCTCATAAATCTCCGTGAACTCTGTGTTAAAATAAACAACTAAATAAATCTAACCAATGAAAACAATCATAACAACCAAAAACGCGCCCAACCCTATAGGGCCATACAGCCAGGCAGTGAAGTCCGGTAACCTGATATATGTATCGGGCATGGTGGCCAAAGACCCTGTAACAGGCAACATGATAACCGACAACATACAGAATGAAACGCGCAAGGTAATGGAAAACCTCAGGGGAGTGCTGGTAGAAGCCGGTTCAAAGCTTGATAATGTGGTTAAGACCACTATCTTCCTTACCAATATGGATGATTTCGCCAAAGTTAACGAGGTATATGGCTCATTTTTTAGTGGTAACTACCCGGCCCGCGAAACAGTGCAGGTTTCACGCCTGCCCTTGAATGTTAATGTCGAGATTTCAGTTATTGCAGAGGTATAAGTATTTGATAATCTGATATTTATTGGAATTAGTTCTGACAACTGATCACTGACTACTGACAACTATTCTCAGAACTCCCTGTTGCACCAAATCCTGTATGCAGCCTGCTGTTCCAGGTTGGCATGAGGAATTTTGGTTACATGATAAAGCGGGAAAAACTCCTTGCCGGGCATAGGCGAAATACTGACCTCGCGCCTTATCTGTTCTGAAAGGACAACAAGCGATACCTGGTCATTTTCATAATAAGAACACCAGTCGTGAAAGTTGTTTTTAAGTATGTGGCCGTTTATGGTAACAATTTCATCTCCCACGCAAATGCCCGAGTTTTCAGCCGGAGATTCAGGGGCTATGGAAGTTACCTTAAAGCGCGCTGCTTCCTCAGTTAATTTTAACCCCCAATAACGCTCACAGAATTTCTTTGCCGGCGAGGTATGCAGAGCCATGCCGATATGCGCCAGCGCCTCACGGAACGGCTTACCCAAATCGGCTGCTTTATTGATGTAATTATTAAAAATATCATCATACGATGTTCCGGCCACCTCTTCAACAATTTTCTTAAAATCGGCTTCGGAATAAGGCTTGCCCAGTTTTGCATTTTCATAAAGGGCGCGCATAACATCATCCAATGTTTTTTTATTCTCGGTATGGCTGCGGATAAACATATCGGTAATAAATGCCAATATGGAGCCCTCGGTATATATTGACACCTTGCGGAAAGGTATCCCTGAAACATAACCATCGAGCCAGGTATCGAATGAAGAATCGGCTACGCTCAGGTTATAGCGTCCGTAGTTATCGAAATGCTTTTGAAATTCCCGCTGTATGGCTTTCAGGTATTCAAATTCGCTGAACACACCCGACCTGAGCAACAGGTAATCTCCGTAATAGGTGGTTATGCCCTCATAAACATAGCCTAAGCGCGAGTAGTTTTCTTTGGTATAATCATAAGGGTACATCTCTACCGGGCGGATAGTCTTTATATTCCAGCTATGGAAAAGCTCGTGGCAGGAAATGCCGAGGAAATCGTTATATAATTCATCCCTCATAATGTTGTATGAAGGGCCCATGACAATTACCGTTGAGGCAAGATGCTCAACCCCGTGATGGAACTTATAAGGAACAATGTGGAAAAGGAAATGGTACTCCTTTACAGGGCTGCCTTTCATCATCAAAACCATTTCATTGATAAAGATGAAAAAGTCATTTATGATTTTTGCCCAATCGGGCTTGCATTCGCCCTGGAGCCATATATTAAACTCGATGCCATCCATTACAAAAGCGTTGTGCTTGAGCAAAGGACTGGCTATTAAAGGGCTGTCGGCCAGTTGTTCAAAATTGTCGGCATACAATACATGCCTGAAATGCCTGTCTTCCTGTTTTTCCTTACCCTTCTTCAGGGCTGTCGCTATGCGGTATCCTTCGGGCAATAGCAACTCCATCTGCAAAGGCTCATTCATTCTTTCCGGAACATACATGCAGCAGTTGACCGGGTTCATGTAAAGCTGGCGGTCATCGAGGTAGGTTGAACCGGCATTCAGGTCAGCGGCATAAAAACTGTATTTTACATGCAGGTCGCGCACCCCTTTGGTATCTACCTCCCACTTGTCTTTGTTTATTTTGCGGAAACTGAGCGCTTTGCCCGATTCATCAAAAGCAGCCCAGCCCCTTACATTTTTGGTAAAGTTTCCCAGCTCATACCTTCCCGGCCTCCAGGCTGCCGATTGCACCGTGGTTTTATCGCCATTTACAGGAATAAACAGAGACATTTCTATAAAATGCTGGTGATGGTGGTTGTAGGAAACTACATATTTCATAAATCTATACGAAATGTTTACAAAGATAAATTAAATTTTTTTGTCATACTTGATTTCGCAAATGTTTTCCATGCTTTAACTTTTCTATTCCATTTATCCATGAACCATTCTTGCTTTTCAATTTTAGGGTCTTCTCTGTCTAAAGGAATGGCAACAATGTATTTCTTTAAATCAGGATGCTTTGAAAGTGCAGTTTTAAATGATTTATCCAATTGAACCCATTGTGATTCTCCCATTGATTTGAAGAATTTCGCTTGCCATCCAATCTCTTTACCATCTTCCAGAATCCAATAACACTCTATTCCAGCATCAGGTGGGGCAATCCTAATAAATCTTTTACTTTGCTCGACTTTCTCAGCTCCTGCCAATTGGCAAACAAGTTCTTCAAATCCCTTTTTTATATCACCATCAAAAGGTCTAAGCTTTAACCACTCTGTGTTCATTATATGCAGATAATTATGAGATTACTGATGTCATACAAAAATAATGAGGTTTATCAGATTATTCTATTTAACTTTTAAATATTGCTACCCCTCTCATAGACACGAAGTTACGCTTCGTGTCTTGAGTAATAATAAAGCAAGCTCCATTCTGTGAATCTGTGGCTACCTTTCATAACTCAGCATTCATGACTCATAACTCTATATAACATTTTTACTATTTTCGCATCCTATCAATTAAAACCTGTTTATGAGTTACGATTTGGTTGTAATAGGCAGCGGCCCGGGCGGTTATGTAGCCGCTATAAGGGCATCGCAGCTTGGAATGAAAACCGCTATTGTAGAAAGGGCCGAACTGGGTGGTATATGCCTTAACTGGGGCTGCATACCCACCAAAGCCTTGCTAAAAAGCGCGCAGGTATTTGAATACCTTAAGCATGCCGCCGATTACGGTATAAAAGTAAACGGTGGCGAAGCCGATTTTCCGGCAGTTATTAAGCGCAGCCGCAATGTTGCCGATGGCATGAGCAAAGGGGTGCAGTTTTTAATGAAAAAGAACAAAATTGAAGTTATAAAAGGTACAGGCAAACTTAAAGCAGGAAAAAAGGTTGAAGTAACTGATGGGGGCAAAACCCAGGATATTGAAGCTAAAAATATAATTGTTGCCGTTGGTGCAAGGTCGCGTGAGTTGCCCAACCTGAAAATTGACGGTAAAAAAATAATAGGCTACCGCGAAGCAATGATATTGCCATCTGTTCCCAAATCAATGGTAATTATAGGTTCGGGCGCCATTGGCTCTGAGTTCGCTTACTTTTACGCTACCATGGGCAGCAAAGTAACCCTGGTAGAAATGCTTCCCAATATTGTGCCGGTTGAAGATGAAGAAGTATCAAAACAACTGGCCCGTTCATTTGCCAAAATCGGGATTGATGTCCGCACCGAAGCTTCGGTAGAAAATGTTGATACCTCAGGCACAGGCTGCAAGGTTAAAATAAAAGACAAAAAAGGTGAATCGGTTGTGGAGTGCGATATTGTGTTGTCGGCTGTAGGCATTACTTCTAACCTCGAAAATATAGGACTTGAAGATATCGGCGTTATTACTGACAAGGGCAAGATAGTGGTTAACCAGTTTTACCAGACCAATATACCGGGCATACATGCCATAGGCGATTGTGTTGGCGGGCAGGCACTGGCTCACGTGGCAAGCGCTGAGGGCATTATTTGCGTTGAAAAAATGGCAGGCCAGAACCCGGAACCGCTTAACTATAAAAATATTCCCGGCTGCACCTATTGCCAGCCCGAAATTGCCTCGGTAGGCTATACCGAAAAGGCGGCCAAAGAAGCGGGATATGAGCTTAAAATAGGCAAATTCCCTTATTCCGCTTCGGGCAAAGCGAGCGCCGCCGGAGCAAAAGACGGGTTTGTAAAGGTTATTTACGACGCCAAATATGGCGAGCTGCTTGGGGCGCACATGATTGGCTATAATGTTACCGAAATGATAGCTGAAATAGTGGTAGCCCGCAAATTAGAGACCACAGGGCATGAAATTATGAAAGCGGTCCACCCCCACCCTACCATGAGCGAAGCCATAATGGAAGCCACCGCGGCAGCATACGGAGAAGTAATACACTTATAATAAAATGAAAAAGAATTTAACTGCGCTGTCGCTGTTTATCGGCATCAGTATAGCCGCTATAGGGCAAAGCAATGCCGACCTGCAAAAAAAAGCCCTGACCTTACGCTACGCGGGCCAGAGCAGGGATGCCCTTGCTATCTTCCAGGACTTGCTTAAGCAGGATTCCAACAGCGTTAGCTACCTGCAATATACATCGTATCTTATGGCTAAAGTGTGGCACGATAAAGAGGTTAGCGAGAGCGCCTGCATGCCCTATTACACCAAGGCATTATACCTTGCCAAAAAAGCGCTGAGAATAGACAGTAACAGTGCAGAAGCGCATTATGCTTATGCATTTGCTGTCGGAGTAATTAATGAATATGCCAGCAACAAACAGCAGATTGCCAATGCCAAAATAATGAAAGATGAAATTGACAAATGCCTGAAGGGAAACCCTCATCATGCCGGGGCCTATCACCTGCTTGGACGCTGGAGCAGGAGGCTCGCCGAGTTTAACGGGATGGAGAAATTCGCGGTTAAAACACTCTATGGGGCAACGCTTCCGGAACAGACATATAAAGATGCCGCTGATGCATTTGAAAAGGCCATTATTTACGAACCCGACTGGCTGATTCATTACTATGAACTGGGATACACCTATTATGAAATGGATAAGAAAGCCGATGCCAAAGTCTGGCTGCAGCAGGCCATAAGCAATACAAGCTATAAGGGAGATGATGCCCAGGAAGTAAAAGACAAATGCAGCAAATTGCTGGCAAAGCTAAATTAGGAAACCTCAATGCTTTTAAATCGTATTTTAAGCTATACATACTGTAAAAATCCTAAAAATGAAAAAAAATATAAAGAAGATACTGAAACTATTGTCCCCTCCTATAGTAATAATTTTATCTAAAAAAATAGTTAACGTTCTTCTTAATAGAAAGGAACCTATTGGCCAAATGCAAGCAAAGCCATACGAATTCTTCACATGGTTATGGTTTGCAAATGCCGGCATGCTTAACAACGGTAATATGTATTGTTTCGAATACGCAATTGAACATTTGCCCTCAAACAACCCCATAATAGAAATAGGCTCTTTCTGTGGGCTATCTACCAATGTAATTAGTTTTTATATACTGAAGAACAATAAATCAAATAAACTAATAACCACTGATAAATGGATTTTTGAAAATTCAGGACCTCCGGATAGTTTTTTGGATGGGAGTAGAATAACCAATAAGGAATACAGAGATTTTGTAAAAGGAACTTATATGCGGAACGTTTCTTTTTTCAGCAAAGATCATTTACCATATACCATTGAACAGTTTTCTGATGATTTCTTTAAATTATGGAAAGAAAATAAAACAGAAACAGATGTATTTGGCAGACAAATACAATTGGGTGGTAAAATAAGCTTTGCTTATATTGATGGAAATCATACTTATGAATATGCAAAAAGAGATTTTGAAAATGTTGATAAATATTTAGAACCCGGAGGATTTATCCTTTTTGATGACTCTGCTGATAATTCCCATTGGGAGGTATGTAAAGTAATAAGTGAAATTAAAGAATCAGGTAAATACGAAATTATCATAAACAACCCGAATTATCTGGTAAAAAAAATTAAATGAGCTTAATTAATTATAATAAAATACAGCTATAGGAAATAAAAGCTGTTTTACTTTTATATGTAATAATGATTTCCATAATAAAAAAAATTATACTTATTGACCCTCAAAAATGGAAACATTGGTTATTGCTGGCTTTTCTTGTCCGACTCCTGTTTTTTTTATCAGTAATCCATTTTAGCCAGTACACAGGCTTTGCCGGATTTTGGGGTGGCCTTCGCGGTGACAGCAATTTTTATCTGCTACCTTTCGAAAATCTCTTAAAGAACGGTATTTATTCACCCGATGTTAAGATGCCGGGATATGGTGTGTTTTATTTTCCTTTGATATTGTTTTTTTCAAAAGCTGTAGCCTGTAATATTGTTATACTTCTCCAATTATTTTTATCAACGTTTTCCGTATATGCATTGGCCTTAACAGCAAAAAATATCTTCAAGATAAAAAACATTTTTCATATTACTTTTTTCCTTTATCTTATAAGTACTTTTTCAAGCCTTCTTGACCCTGTTATTCTTACGGAAAGCCAAACCGCATCTACGCTTATTCTTTCCGTATATTTCATCACAGTCTTTTTTAATAATTACAAGTCGAAATACCTTTTTATTTCGGGTATTTTTTTAACATGGGCTATTTTTTTAAGGCCGGCTTTTTTGCCATTATTGGCTTTTTTCTTTTTAATATTATTAATTTCACTTATTCGTTCCAGAAGAAGTCTTCTGCCTGCAATCATTTTTGCAGTTCCTTTTGTAATAGTTGATGGAACCTGGATGGAGCGTAATTATGCAGCGTATAGACAAGTTATCCCCCTGACCAGAACTGTTTTATTTCCATGGATTGCCAATAGCTATCTTCTTTCTATAACTGAATTTCTGCAAGCCTGGCAAGGGGATATACATTTCGAGAATACCAATACCGAGGCCCGCTGGTTTGTAGATAAAAAGATCTGCACTTTTGGTGAAAAAAAACAAACCGATACGGTCCCATTTCCAGCTTATATATATACCTCAAAATTCAATGCAGATAGCATAAAGTTATTAAAAAACATGATAACTCAATTTGGATTAGAATCGAAAGTATCTGCATCACAAAAAGCAATTTACCAGTCGGTTATTATTGCAAAACTCAACCTTTACACTCAGTCTATCAAGAAAGAAAAGCCCTTTTTATTCTATGTAAAAGCTAATCTTCTCCGCCTAAAAACAATGTTGTTATTTACCAGCACTGTCGCAAAGGTTTATATAAATAACTATATTACTTATTATTGCAACACCTTCTATTATTTTTCACTCTTAGCTGGTTTTTTGGGTATTATATTATTGCTGCCTGTAGTTTTTAAGATGTCATTACAAGCTATTATTCCTGCAATTCCTCTTTATACAATATTAGTACACTCCTTTATTTTAAAACAGTGCGAGAACAGGTTCTTGATTCCTGCTTACCCTTTTATTATAATTAGTATGGCTTATGGGTTAATTTGGGGGTATAATAAGTTGTTATCGCCCAGGATTAACCTTTTTAAAGCATCCCGGTAATTATGGGATGCTTTGGTATAACTGAATCAACAATCAGAATAAAACAAAAACCTGGTTTTGTTACGAATAGGAATGCAATAGATGGAGAGAGATAACTTATATTTAACAGATAATGATTGAAAATTTAATTGCTTCCGATTCTCAGTCAATTTTTTTATAATTTTGTTGAAAAACTATAGGATACGCAAAGTATTATGAAAAGTACCACTTCTTATGAAGATGATACATGGACATTGCTCGTAAAACCTGAAGCAGGCTGGTTTGATTTGCACCTGGCAGACCTTTGGCATTACAGGGATTTGCTGGTAATTTTTGTCAAAAGAGATTTCTCTGCCACTTATAAGCAAACTATTTTAGGGCCTTTATGGTTCTTTTTGCAGCCTTTGTTCACATCGCTTATCTTCATATTTCTTCAGCAAATAGCAAGGATCGAAACCGATGGAATACCAGCAATGTTATTTAATTTATCGGGCTTAACCATGTGGAATTATTTCTCGTCATGCGTGAATAAAACTTCTACCACATTTGTTACCAATGCGGGCATATTCGGCAAAGTTTACTTTCCAAGGCTTATTACGCCCTTATCTACAGTCGTCAGTAACCTTATAAGCTTTGTAATGCAGTTTGCCTTGTTTTTCATCTTTCTTGTCTATTTTATGCTTTTCAAGGGTTTTGTATTGCACATTAATATTCATATCCTGGCACTTCCACTGCTTATTATAATAATGGCAGGGCTGGGCCTGGGTATCGGAATAATTGTTTCATCGCTTACCACCAAATACCGCGACCTTAGCTACCTGGTAACATTAGCTATTCAGTTGCTCATGTACCTCTCGCCTGCTCTTTTCCCGTTATCCATGTTAAAACCGCATAGCAAGCACTGGTTGTTTGTTATACTTAATCCTATGACATCAATTATTGAGGGATTCAGAAACGCCTTTTTCTCTAAAGGTATATTTAGCTGGCATTTGATTGGGTATAGCGCATGTTTTATGATTGTTACCTTATTCATTGGTGTTTTGCTATTTAACAAGACCGAGAAAAACTTTATGGATACGGTTTAATGAGTGACGTTGTACTTAAAATAGAAAACATTAGCAAGTTGTACCGTTTAGGCATGGTAGGCACAGGTACTTTGTCTCATGACCTTACAAGATGGTGGCATGTGGCAAGAGGGAAAGAGGACCCATACTTGAAAATAGGCGCTGAAAACAAACGCGAAGTAAAAGGTGAAAGTGATTATGTCTGGGCGCTTAAGGATATAAGCTTTGAAGTAAAAAGAGGTGAAGTATTAGGCATTATAGGCAAAAATGGTGCGGGCAAATCTACTTTGCTGAAAATCTTATCGAGGGTTACAAGCCCCACCAAAGGGGAATTCAAAGTAAAAGGCCGCATAGCCAGCTTACTTGAGGTGGGGACAGGTTTTCACCCTGAACTTACAGGAAGGGAAAATATCTTTCTGAACGGTGCTATTTTGGGAATGACCAAACCGGAAATAAAAAAGAAATTCGATGAAATAGTGGCATTTTCAGGAGTAGAAAGATATATTGACACCCCCGTAAAGCGCTACTCATCGGGCATGTATGTACGCCTTGCGTTTGCAGTAGCAGCCCACCTGGAACCGGAAATATTGATTATTGACGAAGTATTGGCTGTGGGTGATGCTGAATTCCAGAAAAAATGCCTGGGTAAAATGAAAGATGTAGCCGGAGAAGGCAGGACAGTTTTATTTGTGAGCCATAATATGACCGCAGTGAAGACTTTGTGCCCCAGTGCAATATTACTGCAACATGGCCGGCTAATAAAAAAAAGTGACGCATCATCGGTAATTGATGCTTATATTTCAGAAGGGACTACAAGTGTGCTTGAAAAAAAATGGAGCATTGAGGAAGTTCCAGCTAACCAATATTCAAAATTACTCAGCATAAAAATTGATTCACCTGACCTGATGGCAAATAAACGCCTTACTACAGAATCTGAAATAGAGATTGAATTTACCATTGAAAATATTATACCCACTGATAGTATGAATGTGAGCGCTCATTTCTGTGACATTGGCGGTGCAATTGCTTTTGCATCACCATCTCCCCCCATATCCTGCGCTAATGAACGGATTACATTCAGGTGCAACATACCAGCAAGGTTTTTGAATGCAATGATGTATAGGATAGACCTGGGGTATGTACGTAACAGCAAAACTGTACATATTTTTAACGATGTCATTCAATTTGAGATTCATGAAGCTGATAGAGACAGAAATTGGTATGGCAAATGGCCAGGCGTTGTCAGACCAATACTAAAATGGGAGGTGCAAATTAATTAACCAATTAAAAATTGAAACCAGATGCATAATTCATTTAGTATAGAACTAAGTAAAGTAATTGTAAAAAATCTCTTTAATAATTATAATAATAATATTGATACTTTCAGGTTTGGCCCGCAAATAGAAAAACAGGAGAATCCGGTAAAATTATGGATAAGAAAAGAACTCAATAAACGCGGATATTACAGCATACCAACCATAATAGATTTTGCTGAAAAATCTCTTGAAGGATATACTGATAAAATAAATTATTTTGAATATTTATACGGTCTGCTGGAAGATGATTATTCGAGGGATTTACTTATAAAAGTATGCGCTTACAGGATACTTGGCGACAAGAAAATAAAATTACCAATGAATAATCCTGAATTTTGGAATAAAGTATCCTATATCAAAAATAACCTCGCTGTGAAGAATAATTATCTTCAAGGGGGGAGTTCGGGCGAGTGGAAGATGCCACTCTATAGCCTGAATCCCATAGGATATCCTATTCAACTTTATTTTACGGAAACAGGTATATATTATGATTTTATTTATAAATGCTATTTCTATAATAAATCTGTTCCAGAAATTACAGTTAATGAAGGTGATTATGTTATTGATGCAGGCGGTTGTTATGGTGATACTGCATTATTCTTTGCCCATCATGCGGGGAATAGGGGAAAAGTTTATAGCTTTGAATTCGTTCCCGAAAATATAGAAATATTATCGAAAAACATAGAAATCAACCTTCAATTAAAGGAAAGAATAGAATTAATGCAAATACCTTTATGGTCAGAACCGGGAATACCTGTATACTACGAACAATTTGGACCCGCAACAAAAGTCAGCATGAGCCCCATTAGCGAAAAATCAAGTATAGTAAAAACAACTACCATTGACCAATTAGTAAGCAAAAATCAAATCAAAAAAGTAGATTTCATAAAAATGGATATTGAAGGAGCCGAAATAGAAGCTTTAAAAGGAGGAGAAAAAACCATTCGAAAATATAAACCTAAATTAGCCATATCTTTATACCATAGTGAACAGGATTTTAAACGTATTCCCGAATTTATTAAAAACCTTGATATGGGATACCGATTTTATTTTAACCACTATACAATGTTTTCGGCTGAAAGTGTTTTATTCTGTAATTAGTTTATTTGATACCAAAACTCAATATGTTTTTTTTCAGAAAAGTAAAAAACAAAAAGGTAGATTTCCTCATTGTAGGAGCTCAAAAATGCGGTACTACAGCCCTTCATGAATTCCTAAGCCTTCATCCCAAACTGCAAAGCCCCCCATTTAAAGAACTTTATTTTTTCAGTAACAACTATAACTATGATTCATTGGGCATTGATTGGTACCATGCACGCTGGAAGAAATTCGGAAATAGAAATAAGTTATATTATGAATCCTCTCCCGATTATTTCTACTATCCTTTTTGTTCCGAGAGAATTGCCAAATACAACCCAGATATGAAATTCATTCTGATGGTAAGGGACCCGGTAAAAAGGGCATATTCTCATTACAATATGTTATGGCAACTTAATGCCGACCCTATTCAAAAAGAAAAACTCATTAAGCGCTACTTTATTAATATGAATCCGGAGACTGAATATTCTTTTAATCGTACCTTTGGTAACCCCGATGGGTTCCCGGGCTTTATGGAACTTGTAAATGAAGAATTGGACTTTATAGAACATCCTAATGACAGAAAAAACAAATTTGCTCTTGGAATATTAAGTATGGGATTTTACCTGGAACAACTGAAACAGTATTACAAATACTTTCCTAAAGAGAGATTTATTATTTTTGAAGATAAAGACCTGGAAAACACCCCGGAAGAAGTAATGAAAAAAATTTGTTTATTCCTAAATATAAAACCAATAAGATGGAATAATGCTGAAATACACCAGAACCATAATAAAGGCAAGTATGCTAATCCTATGAATGAATCTATGGCAAAAACCCTGTCACTATTGTTTAAATCGCATAATGAGGCATTTTTTAGCCATATTGGCAAACGATATGAATGGACATAACCAATTACTTTTAACTCATATTTAGTATAGATAGTGATTAATGTAACCAAAACATACCTGCCTCCATTAGATGAATATAATCAATATTTAAAAAAAATATGGGAATCGGGCTGGGTAACCAACAATGGCCCCCTGGTAATTGAATTGGAAGAAAAACTGAAAAAATATTTTGGGGTAAAACATTTTTTTTTCACTTCAAATGGTACCATTGCATTACAAATTGCCATTAAAGCATTGGGATTAAAAAAAGAAATTATAACCACTCCATTCTCCTATGTCGCTACCACTACATCCATACTTTGGGAAAATTGCAAACCTGTTTTTGTTGATATTGACCCTGAAACGTTTTGTATAAACCCGGATTTGATTGAAGCTAAAATAACTCCTGATACCGAAGCAATATTGGCCACACATGTCTATGGTATTCCTTGTGCTATTGATGAAATAGAAAAAATCGCGAAAAAGCATAACCTCAAAGTAATATATGATGCCGCGCATGCCTTTGGTACTACCTATAAAAATAGACCTTTGGCAAGTTATGGGGACATATCTACGTTAAGTTTTCATGCCACTAAGTTATTTCATACCATTGAAGGCGGTGCTATAATTACCAATAATGATAATCTGGCCAGAAAAATCTATCTTTTCAGGCAATTTGGGCATGAAGGAGATGAATATTTTTCTATAGGTATCAATGGCAAAAACTCCGAATTTCATGCAGCTATGGGATTATGCCTGTTAGATAAAGTACCCGGTTTCATTGATAAAAGGAAACGGCTTTTCAAGGAATATGATAAACATCTCCATAAACTTAATCTGCTAAGGCCTGTTATACCTCAAAACACAAATTATAATTACGCATATTACCCTGTAGTTTTTAAAGATGAAAATACCTTATTAAAAGTAAAAGCAGCCCTTGCCCAGCAACATATTTTCCCCCGAAGATATTTTTACCCTTCGCTTAACAGGTTGCAATATACTACTTCCGTCTATTCGTGCCCTATATCAGAAAGTTATGCTATAAGAACACTATGCCTGCCTCTGTTTTATGAATTAACTAATGAAGATGCTATATTAATATCAAAATTATTATTGATATATTAGAGCATTAAATATTACAACTAATAGATAAATAGTTATCTATAAAATATAAGTTACGTATTAATATTCTGGACAAAGAAAAGAAACTATTTTTACTAAATAAAAAAATGATATGGCAAACAAAAAGATAGATTATAATTTAAACGATCTTATCAATACATATAATATTGACAATATATATGAACAGTACAAGCGCTTCGAGTTTCTTGAAAAGTTGACTAATTATATTAATTTAAAAGAATCCACAATTTTAGAATTTGGTTCTGCTTCGGGGCAAATGACTGAAATTCTATCTAAATCAGCAAAAAAAGTAGTCGCTGTTGACGGTTCAAGCGAATTTATAAAAATCGCTAAACAAAGAGTTCAACATGCATTAAATGTTGTATTTTATGAATCTTACTTTGAAAATTTTAGTCTCGATGAGAAATTTGAATGCCTAATTTTTCATCATATTTTAGAACATATTAAAGATCCAATAATTCTATTATCAAAAATCAGTTCTTTTCTTAGTAAAAATGGAATAATTGTAATTTCGGTACCCAATGCGCATGCACTTTCAAGACAATTAGCAGTTAAAATGAATCTTTTAAATTCAGTTTATGATCTTACAGAAAATGATAAGCATCATGGGCATTATCGAGTTTATGACTGGAAATTGCTGGAAGAACAGATTACAAAATGTGGGTTTTCTATTATTGGGAAACATGGCCTATCGTTTAAATTATTTTCAGATAAACAAAATATTGAAATGTTACACACTAATATTATTGGAGAAGAACAAATAAAAGGTCTTTGGCAATTGGCTGATGAATTGCCTGAATACGCGGGGGCAATAATGATAGTAGCACAAAAACTATAAATGAAAAATGTTTTAGTATTCCCATGTGGCACAGAAATTGGCTTAGAAGTAAACAGAGCGTTAGCATATTCCAAGCAATTTAAATTATTTGGCGCTAATAGCGTTGATGACCACGGAAAATTTGTTTACAAGAATTATATTACAGAACTTCCATTTATAGATGCATTAAATTTTATTGATCAATTCAACAAAATTATAGAACTATATAAGATTGACTTCGTTATTCCTACTCATGATTCCGCCATTTTGAAAATGAGTGAAAACCAAGATATAATTAAAGCAACTGTCATTACATCTTGTGTTAAGACTTGCAGAATATGTAGATCAAAAAGAAAAACCTATGAAATATTCGATAAAATTATTCCTGTTCCAAAAATCTATTCATTAACAGAAAAAATGGATTTTCCTATTTTTCTAAAACCAGATATAGGTCAAGGGACGAAAGGAACATATAAAGTAAATAAAAAAGAAGAAATTGATTTTTACCTCAATATAGATCCCACATTACTTGCTTTAGAATATTTACCAGGAAAAGAGTATACTATTGATTGTTTTACAAATAAAAATGGGAAGCTTTTATTTGCAGAAGGTAGAGAAAGAATAAGAATCTACAATGGTATTAGTGTTAATTCTAAGCAAATAACTAACCATAAATTTCAGCAACTTGCAGAAATAATTAACCAAACACTTTCATTTCAAGGTGTTTGGTTTTATCAAGTTAAGGAACGTGCAAATGGTGAATTAGTTTTAATGGAAATAGCACCAAGAATTGCTGGAACAACTGCATTATTTAGATCTATGGGCGTTAATTTCATACAATTAAGTTTATTTGATAGAATGGGAATCGAAGTGGAAATTTTAAGCAACAACCTCGATGTAGAAATAGATCGTGCTTTATTTGCTAGATTTTCTATTAAAGAAAATTATTCCTATATTTATATTGATTTTGACGATACCATTATTGTTGACAATACTGTAAATACAGATGTAATAAAATTCCTTTATCAAGTGAGAAACATGGGTAAAAGAATAATCTTACTTTCAAAACATAAGTATGATATTAAAATATCCCTTTCTAAATTCGCAATTAGTGATTTATTATTTGATGAAATTATAATATTGGATACAAACAAAAATAAAAGTGATTACATAAGAAACATGAATTCAATTTTTATTGACGATTCATTTGCGGAACGAAAAAAAGTTTTTGATACATTACATATTCCAGTTTTTGGTTTAGACGCTGTTGAATCTCTATTGCTTTGGCAAGTTTAATACTTGCACCGAACACGATGGAATAAGAAATTAAGAATATAGAATATTAGATGAAACTACAAGTAAGCGTGTGCATGATTACATACAATCATGAAAGCTATATTGCCCAAGCAATTGAAGGGGTCATTAATCAAAAAATGAATTTTAATTATAAATTGTTTATTGGTGAAGATTGTTCGAATGACAATACCAGAAGCATCTGTATTTCCTATAAAAATAAATATCCTGATAAAATTGAACTAATTTTCACAACTAAAAATGATGTTTATCAGAATGTAAAAAATATCTTTGATGCTTGTTTTAATTCCGGGGCAAAATATATTGCCATTTGCGAGGGGGACGATTATTGGACAGACCCAAATAAACTGCAAAAGCAGGTAGATTTTTTAGAAGCCCATACTGATTATGCCTTTTGTTACCACCATGTGCAAACAATACATGAAGCTAATTTCAATAACAAAAAGTTGGAAATGAAAAGAGACCAACCTGAGACAAGTACAATTGCAGAATTACTACGGCTAAATATATGGGCACATATCAACTCTGTTGTTTTTCGTAACCAGCCTATTTTAAAGAATTTGCCAACCTGGTATAGCAACAGCCCTTCAAGCGATTGGGCACTTTTAGCTTTAGTTACCGGAGATAAAAAAATCAAATATTTTAGTGAAACTATGTCTGTTTATCGCCAGCATGCAACCGGTATGTGGAGCAGCCAAACGGAAATACAAAACATAAAAAGAATACTTAATACTGCACGGCTTTTAAATACTCACCTTGTAAAGAAAAAAGACAAAAAACATATTTATTGGACCATTTTATGTGCATACGAAGAACTCATTAAGCTTTACAAACCTTTAAACCGCACTAAAGCTTATTATTATGCTTTTTTATTTAAAATATTAAATTACTATTATGCTTTTATTGTCCGGAAAGACGCTGCACAAGGGCTTAGCCGGAAGGAACTTATGCTGAAAATAAAAAAAGGAATGAAGAGGAGGTTTATGCCTAAAAAAATCTTATAATTATAATATCATTTGTTCAACCTTAAAACCTTCGAAAATATTTTAAAAGGATTCTTTTTTACCAATCCGCGTTTTATATAAAATGCTTCACCCCAGCTATTCCCATTCAAATCAGTTTCAACCCTTTCAAAATGGTAATCATTCAAAAAAGCGTCTAATTCCCATACCTTTGCACAATCCTTATAAAGGTCACCCACATTTATTTCACTCATAATGTAATCAATGCTGCCTAAAGTTTCAATGCTGCCTTTAAAAACCTCTAATTCATATCCTTGAACATCAATATTAATGATATTGTAATTGTCAATATCCAGTTTTCTTTCTTGCATAAAATTATCTAAAGTATTTACATCTACCTCCTCTCTCTCATTAAAAATCACATTAGGATATTCTTTGAGGTGCGAATTAGGCTCAAGAATAGAAGCTGATTGCCCATTATTAGCCGACTCTACAAACATCATTGCTTTACCAACTTTGGAGCCAAGGGCAGCTTTAACCAAAATACCCCTGTTACCCACTTTTTCTCTGAGAATATTAAAGTTTTTTGTCAGCGGCTCAAAAAATACAACATTCTTAATTCCATGTTTTTCATATTGTTCCATTTCTTCCCCATAATGGCCACCAATATGAAGTATTCCCCTGATTTTAGGGTTGTACTTTTTTATTATATAGTCAAATACCATGATTTTTATATTGAAATCATAATAGCAACAAACATACAAATAAATTAAACTGTTAATAAGTTATATATTGAAATTGAAACCATTAGGGGTTTATATTCGTATATGCGGGAAATTATATATATTTGTTACGAATAATTCGACTTAAATGAAGCAAATTACATTATTTGTCCTATTTCTATTTCCTTTCTTAGTAAAAGGATTTACTTATACTTCTGTTGTTTCTGGTGGAAACTGGCAAACTGCTTCTACCTGGACATCCTCAAATGGTGGTACTGAATACCCTGGTTTCGGTGGAAGTACTACAGACAATGCCATTATTAATACCAATGTTTCAACTTCAACTACTACGGTTGTTGTAAACAATGTTACTATAAATTCAGGATATACTCTAACTACCGGAACTGGCCAGTTCCAAATATATGGAGAACTGATAAATAATGGTACATTTTCAACTGTTGGACATGTGTTTTTTTGGGGCACTGGAATTGTTATAAGCAATGGAGGAGGGTCAGCAGGTACATTTACCCAATCAAGCACTGCAAGCGGGTTCTGGTTTGGAAACACCCCTCAAACTATTGATGCCGGAGTAAATTTAACCCTTAATGCTGAAAACCCATTGGAGGTTGCTGTTAGTTATGCCCATGAATATTTTGGAGTTCCTGCCAACGAGGGTATTACCTTAACAAATAACGGCACTATTACTATTCTCTGCTATAATGGACTATTAAATTTTGGAGGCAGTTCATCGTGCCCAAGCACTTTTATTAATAATGGTTCAATAACAGCCACCCAGATTTTAAGTAGTTTTGATGTTTTAAATGCCACTGCATCCGGCAATACTGTTACCTGGTCATCATCTTCATCTGTTACTTTAAGGACAACTTTAAGCAATACCTATTATAACCTTGTTATTACAAGCAGCGGTGGTAACGGCACATTATCTTTACCTGCCAGCACCATTGTTAGCAATAACTTAACCATACAGGCCGGGGTATTAGATGTTACTACCAATAATTATGGTCTTACTGTCGGTGGTAATTGGTCTAATTCCGACGGAACAGGAGCTTTTACGGCAAGAAACGGAACGGTTACCTTTGACGGGACTTCCAACCAAAGCATTGGCGGAAGTAGTTCAACTACATTCTATAATCTTACTATTAATCCAAGTGCTGGAGTTACAGTTTCATTAGGCGCAAGTGAAACAGTATCTCATAATTTAACAATCAGCACAGGCACTTTAAATAGTGCGCAATACCAGTTGACAGGTAATGCAACCGGTACATTTTCTATGGCATCGGGAACTTCATTGTTACTTGGCTCTACAACTTCAACAACCAATACTTTGTTCCCAACCAATTTTACCAATGGTCATATTTCTCTTCTATCAAGCAGTACAGTTACATACCAGGCAAATGGTTCTCAAACAGTATCTGCCACACCAACTTATGACAACCTTACAATTTCCACAGGAGCAAGCGCTTCTACTAAAACCCCTTCCGGTACTCCATTAACTATTGCAGGTAACCTTACTATTAATTCAAATGCAACATTAAGTGAAACTACCAATACTGTTAACCTTACCGGCAATCTTTCTAATAGTGGCACATTATCCTTCAGCAGCGGAATATGCAACATAACCGGTAGCATAACAACAAATAGCGGAACGGTTTCATTCACCACAGGTACCCTTAATCTTACCGGCAACCTCACAAACACCGGAACGGTTTCGTTTACAACAGGACCATTTAATATTGATGGTAATTTTTCAAATAGCGGAACGTACACCGCCGGAACGGGCACCGTATCTTTTAAGGGGACTACGGGACAAACCATTAACGGTAGTTCAACTACTTCCTTCTATAATTTAACAGCTACAGGTAACAGTGGTGAAACAGTTACTCTTGGCCATGCGGAAAATGTAACCAATAATTTTATATTAAGTGCAGGGACATTTGATGTTTCAGCTTCTAATTATGGCCTTACCGTTGGCGGCAATTTCACAAATGATGGAACCTTCACTGCCCATAATGGCATTGTTACTATGAACACATCAGGCAGTGCTACATTAGGTGGCACTTCTTCCACTTCTTTCTATCAGTTTACTGAATCCGGCACCGGTACGGTAACATTAGGTAACAATGAAATAACAACTAATAATTTTCAAATATCTTCTGGCACGTTTGATGCTTCAGCCTCGAATTACAATTTAACAGTTGGAGGTAACTTTACCAATAAGGGAACTTTTACTGCCCGTAATGGAACGGTAACAATGAATACTTCTGGTAGCGCTACATTAGGTGGCACTGCTTCTACTTCTTTTTATAATTTAACCGAATCTGGCACCGGAACGGTAACTTTGGGCATTAGCGAAACTGCAACCAATAACTTACAAATATCGTCTGGCATTTTTGATGTTTCAGCTTCAAATTATGCACTTAATGCCGGCTCATTTTCAAATAGCGGTACCTTTAACGCTGAAGCAGGTACGCTTACTGTTAATGGAAGTGGCGGAAACGGCAATTTTACAAATAACGGCACATTTACTGCCGGTACCGGAACATTAAGTATGAGCGGGTCAGGCGGTCAGTCAATTGGAGGAAGTACAGCAGTTTCTTTTTATAATCTTACAATAGCAGGTACCGGTGGTGAAACAGTTACTCTTAATACCAGCGAGATCTTTACTAATTTAATAACCATGACTAGTGGAATATTGGCAGCCAGCGGTTCAAACACCATGACCCTTGTATCTACCAGTACCGCTGCAACTGCCAGTGTAGGGCCAATTGCAGCCGGAGCATCAATAACCGCTAATTTTATTGTTGAGCGTTATTTGCCACGTAATACAGCTGCTTTCATGGGACTTTCTTCTCCTGTATATTCCCCCGCAGAAACTGGTACGACTACAGTATCCGGAAAAACCTGGACATACTATTATGGCTCTCTTGCGGATTGGAATATTAATAACAGAACCAGCACAGATGCTACCTTTTATATGAGCGGTGTGAAAGGGCCAGACGGAAGTGCAGGTTCCTATGTTTCTGTATATAATTTTACTCCACCCAGCACTTATACAGCCATCTCCGCCAACTTCTCCAGCCCAAGCGCAGCAAACGACTATGTAATTCCCCAGGGCGGAGCGGTATATTTATGGATTGGATACAGTTTGAGTAAAATGGCGCCGTATTCCTATATTACCCATGGTGTACCCGTGCAGGGTACAATAGCCGCCGGTTCAGGGTTTGTAGGCAATCCGTACCCGTCATCCATTAACTGGGCAACGTTTTCTGCACATAACGGCTTAGCATCATATCAGGTTTATACTTCGGGGGGTAGCTGGACTTCATCAACCTCTAATATTGCTATGGGGCAAGGTATTGAAGTTTCAAGCGCTGTATCTTTCCTGGAAACCGATAAGATAGCTTCCGCTGCAACTCTTGATGCGCCCGAAGAAGTTACTCCGCTTTCAGGTGAGAATATTGTGACCTTTACATTATATAATGATGCCAATGAATATTGGACTCCAGCTATTGTATCTTTTGGTAAGAATTATAGCACAAGCTATAACCAGAAGGAAGACGACGCATTATTTTTAAGCAGCATTTTACCTGATGTTCCGCCTCTTTATACAGTTAGTGAAGATAATAAGAACCTTGAGCTGAACAGGTTGCCTGACAGCGCGCAAGTGATGGATGTTCCCTTAACCGCTATAGGAGTGGTTTCTGCCAACTATACCCTCACAGCTACAGGCCTTGAAAGATTGAGTTCCTACAATTGTGTAACCCTCATAGACAAATCTTCAGGACGGATACTGGCTAATTTTGAAGATTCTCCCGATTATACTTTTACTGTTTCAAACCCTGGTGAGATAAAAAACTATATATTACGCTTCACAAAACTTGCTCCGGGTGAAACCTGTGCCAGCCCTGACAATGTTTCATTCATCAATGTTTTACCGGGAGAAATATCAGTAATTCCTGACCAGGCAGGCGCCACCGTTAAATTTAACTTACAGCAGCAAGGCAATGCTATAATTTCGGTTTATAATATGGTTGGTCAGAAAATAAGTGCTGATATAAATACTTATGCTTATGATAACAGTATCCAGGTTAATTTGCCTTCTGGGCAGGTTTACATAATAAAAGTACAGACAGCCAGCGGCTTGGTTATTAAAAAACTTTATCATTAATCTATTTTCATTACTTTTGAGGTACTTTTCACCTATTATGAATAAAAGAGTTTTTAAGAAAATATTGTTTTTTTGCGCAATTTTATGTGCTTCTCCTATTTTTTCACAACCTCCTCCACCCCCATGCTGGCCACCGCCATGCACAATACCTATCAATAATGGGGCAGTATTGCTTATAGGAGCCGGTTTGCTTTATGGTATTTATTCTTTGTACAAAGTAAAAAAGGAAAAAATTTCCCGGTATTGATTTCATATTTTCAAAGTTTCATTTGTGCTGTTGCAAAAAAATCATAATTTAACTGCGGTTATTACTGTTTAATGGAACCTACAGTTAATGCCCCTGTAAGAAATAGTGGCTCGATTTTAGATTCCCCTGAAGTAGGCCTCGTATTAAAGGCTTTACGCAAAAACTGGTGGATAATTTTATTGCTTGGAGCAATGGGTTATGCCATAGGTTATTTATATGCATACCGGCTTCCGGATGTTTATGCCGCCCAGACTCAATTGCTCCTTAAGGAAAATGACCAGTATGAAAAAGGAGTAATAAACCCGATGGATGCATTCGGGGTTTACCAGGGCTATGTTGACAATTTTAATGAAATCAGGGTAATTCAATCTTATGACCTTATAAAACAGGTTGTAGATAAGTTAAATGTTAATGTATCATATTTTATTGAAGGCAGGTTGCGTAAAACTGAAGTTTATTCATTAGTACCTTTCAAAATAACCCCATATTATATTAACCAGGCGTTTTACGGAAAAGAAATAAATTTCACCATACTCGACAAATACCATTTCAAAATAAGTTATTCCAAAGGCGACGAGCTTTATTCACAAAATGGAAATTTCGGCGATGACTTTATAAATATGGATATGAAATTACATGTGTCCCGTACCATGGAATTAGATCCGAATTCAATGGAGGATATTAAACATATAGATTATAAATTCATTGTGTTTAATACATCCACGATGGTTAGCAAATTTTCAAGCTCTATCAATGTTAAAAACCCTGATTATACCAATGTACTTGAAATATCGATACAAGATATGATTCCTTCGAGGGCCGTGGCATTTCTTGACACATTAGACAGGCTTTATATTGAAAATACTGTTAATACAGCGTTTCGCAAAAATGCCAATACCCTGCTATATATAGATAAAGAGATGAAAGAAGTATCTGATATTATTGATACAATTGAATATGAGATTGAAAAATATAAAGAAAATAAGAATATTATAAGCATTGAAAAGGAAGATGAAACGTATTTCAAGCAATACGACGACTTTACAAATACTAAAAACAAAATAATTTCAGAATTAGGCGCATTAAACGACCTTGAGCAATATATAATAGAAGGGAAAGACCCTGAATTCCTGCCTCCATCGGTTTACCTGAATTCTGAGGATGAGTTATTAAAGCAAATGACCAATGAATTATATACCTTGCAATTAAAAATTATTGCTTCACTTGGCAGTAATACAACCGAACAAAATCAAAATGTCATTGATGCAAAAAAAGACATCAAAAGAATTACGTCTGACATGCTTACCTATATTAATAATTCCAGGAGGGCATTTAATGACAAATTAGCGTTGACTGACTCGGCAATTAACAAATGTATTATTGATATACGCAACATGCCCGAAAAGCGCCGGGGCTTATTGAACATGCAAAGGCAGGAAGATGTAAATACCAGGCTTTATGAATCTATGCTTGAAAAGCGAGCTACCACAATAATTGAAAAAGCTGCCATTATACCCGAAACAAAAATTCTTGAAACAGCGCGCTCAATAGGTGTTGTATCTCCAAACCGGTCCAGAATATATAATACTTACCTTGGAATAGGAATTGCCATAGCAGTACTTATAGCTCTTATCAGGGTACTGTTTTTTGACCGTATTGAAAGCTTAAAAGAGCTTAAATCAAAAACCTCCCTGCCAGTTCTTGGGGAAATACTTGCGGCACCCTCGTTGACTGATTTATCATTTGCTATTGAGGATAATCCGAAATCTCCGCTTACCGAATCTTTCCGTATGTTACGTACAAATCTGCAATATATGCTTACCGAACCATCTCAAAAGGTGATTCTGTTTACATCAAATGGCCCTTCGGAAGGAAAAACATTTTGCTCTATGAATATTGCGGCAATTCTTGCAAAAGCTGAAAAAAAGGTTTTATTGCTGGAATTTGACTTGCATAAGCCGCGTATCCATAAAGTACTTAATGTTACTCCTGACAAGGGCCTAAGTACCATTATCATAAAAAAAACAACTATTGAGGAATCTATAATACCCAGCCCGGTTACAGGACTGGATGTTATACTTTGCGGACCGATTCCACCTAATTCCTCAGAACTTATTCTCTCAGAAAAAGTAAAAGAAATTATAAATTATGGCAGGGCAAATTATGACTATGTAGTGATAGACACACCTCCATTAGGTTTTATATCGGATGCTATTATACTTATGAACTTATCTGATGCAAATTTATTTGTTCTTAATACCAAATTTGCATATAAAGCTTCTATAAATTATGTTCAGGAAACTATACAAGCCAACAAAATAAAACATTTCGGTTTTGTATTGAATAATGTAAAGCAGAAAAAATCAAAATACTACTATAACAGGTACGGGTATTATAGTGGCTATGGTTATGGATACGGGTATGGTTATGGCGGATACGGCAGCAACTAAGGGCATTTTTTATGATTACTTAAATTCAGGCCATGTTATTTTCCATTTTAAAAAAACCACTTTACCAGTTTTTATTGAGAGCCCTTGGGTTTTATGTTTTCTGGTATCTTGTTTACGAATTGTGGCTTCATCCTTACAGCTCGGTAGATATTTGGGTGGTAAAGACAACGATGAATACCGCCCGCTATTTGCTCGACATGCTTGGTTTTGCAACATTTGGCCGCGAACCAAGACTTATTGGTATTGATGGAACACCAGGCCTTTGGATGGGAGATAATTGCGATAGTATTGAGTTATGCGCCATATTCTCAGGTTTTATAATTGCATTTCCCGGTTTCTGGAAGCACAAATTATGGTATATACCATTGGGATGGATATTGATTACTTTTATGAATATATTACGGATTATTGCTCTTGCATTAATTCAGCGATATTGTTCAAGGAATTTTCTCGACTTTAACCATACTTATGCTTTTACTATTCTTGTTTATGGATTTATCTTCATTCTCTGGTTTATATGGATAAAAAGAATTACGGATAGAGAGGCGTTATTTTTAAAGAAATAAAGAAAAATGAGAAGTAGAAAAATTATTATCGGGCTTCTCTTTTTTTCTGTCTGCTTCTTTTTACTTGGGTATTTCAGAAATTATATATTTCTTTCGCTGAATGAAAGAGCGTCTGCTTTATATTATAATTCCCCTTCTCCCCCATTAAATGGTATTCTAAGTATTTTTAAATCCTTCAGCTACGATAATATATTAACTGCCAAATGGGTTCTTACTTTTTTATTCATTGCTATTTATGGCATATTTACGGCAATAGTCATTTACTTCGCTTACAGGAAGAGTACTTATGTATATTTATCACTTGCCGGCTATTTTCTACTATGCTTACTTTCGATTATATTTGCAATTGCCGGTAAAATAATTACGCCATTCTCCCGGCATGGGTTCAATATATCTCGGAGCCTGGCTCATATCGGGCAATCGCCTGTGATTATAATAATAATATTTCTAGGCATTTATTATTATAATGAAAAAAATAAACACTAACCTCACTTACCTTCTTCAAATTAAACTTAAAGCCACTCTTACCTGGAAGAACTCCAAGAAGTTGAACAGAGTGTCCTTCTATCGAACTACGAGTCATGTGATAAGTTCCCTGCATAAAGACAGGCCATCATCTCCCTTTTATACCAATATATTTCTTATCATCATACTCACAAAAAGGCAGATAATTCTATCCGCTATCTGGAGGCAAAATTTCAATAAAGAAAAGTGAATTCGAGATGCTTTTAATCGAGTCAACGTAAGCTATCGGTTAATACTTCCACAAAAATAGTAAAAAAGAGATTCCAAAGTACTTTTTTTAGCACGGAAGTAACTCATGTAGTCTGTTGGCTTTATGGTCAGGAAGTTTAGTGAGCGTAGTT
>JBKQUY010000096.1:0-22352 GCA_052325425.1 Bacteroidia bacterium
TAAAGACGAATTATTACAATATCTTTATTATTACAACCATGAAAGACCTCACCAAGGAATTAATAATAAAAAACCTATTGAACTAGCAAATCTGTTACCGAATTAAGTAACTTCTACAATTGCGAGGAACGAAGCAATCTCAGTATTTGGTTTTTGAGTTAACATGCCAGCTTCAGTTGCATAGCTAGCGTATATTTTGCAATAAAACTGAGACTGCTTCACCGCCTGTTTTTTTTAGGGAAGGCGGTTCGCAGTGACGGAAACATTTACATTCAGTTACTATATCTAGCCTCAATCTTAACCTCAACCTCAATCTGAATCTTTTTTTGTAATTTTGCGGCATATATGAGGGAAAAATTTAATCTTCTGTCGGGCGAATACTTCGCGGAGTATTCAAAGCAGTTGAATAAGGTTGTCAGCCCGAAACCTGCTAAAGGAATTTCTTCTGCGAAGGAATTTGAGAGAAGCCTTGCTGCTTCTGCGGTTTTTTCACTAAAAATTGATGGCAGTAAAGTTGGCCTCAACGCCTTTCTGAATAGCCGGAAAGAAAAAACAGGCGATAAAAAGAAATCGTTGATGATTGTGAACGGTTTATTCAAGGCCTATAAGTTTGCCTCGAAGAATAAGATGAGCTCCAGAAATTTCATGAGGGCCCATTCCCTCTTTTCGAAAGAGATGGTATGGAAAGCATCGGAGCGTGGCAAATACCGTAAAACCCCTATAGGCATATTCGATAATGTTACCGGCAAGCCAGTATATTTTGCTGTGGAGGCAGAACATATCAGCAGCACCATAGAAAAATTATTTGAGGACATAAAGACTCTTTCAAAACGCAAATTGGACGGAAAAGAGGCTATGTATTACGCATCTATGATACATATATGGGTAATGCTCATATATCCTTTCTCCGAAGGTAATGGCATTATTGCAAGGCTGCTTGAGAAGTGGTTCCTCGCTTCGCACCTCGGCAAAGATGCCTGGGCCATTAACAGCGAAAAATATTACTTCGATAACCGCGTTGATTATTTAAAGAATATTTCTCTCGGACATAACTACTACGCCCTTAACTGGGAAAAGAGCATGCCGTTTTTGCTTATGCTGCCGAATGCGGTTTAATTAATAATTAGCAATTAGTAATCAACTGCGCCTCAACCTTAATCTTAATCTCAGCCTCAATCTATTTCCTGATTTCATTGCCGTTTTCATCGTAATTTTTCGTTGTTTTTCCCTCCGGGCTATATATAGTTTCGCTTTTCAATTTTCCGTCTTCATAATACATTTTAGATGCTCCAAAGGGTTCGCCATTACTCATAGGCGTTTCACGCTCTAATTTTCCGTCTTCATAATATTCTTTTTTTGTTCCATCTATTTTCCCATCCTTATATGGAATTTCCAGCTTCAGTATCCCGGTATCGTAATAATATTTTGCCATTCCATTCCTTTCGTTATTTGTGTAAGATATTTCTGACTTTAATCTTCCGTTGGTATAATATTTTTTTTCCACCCCGTCTTCTCTGCCATTAGAGTAAGGTTCTTCGCTTATTGTTTTTCCGCTTCCTTCATCATATTCTTTTTTTATTCCGTTTAGTTCCCCATTCGTATATGGAGCCTCACTGTGCAACGTTCCGTCTTCAGAATAATTTTTTACTATGCCCTCTCTTTTACCATCTGTATTGGGCGCTTCCTGGATTAATTTTCCGCTTGTATTATAACCTTTTACAAGCCCGTTTATTTTGTCATGGGCATAAGGAATTTCCCACTCTAATTCCCCGCCGGGAAAATATACTTTGCTTACTCCATTCATTTGTCCGTCTTTGTATGGAGTTTCAGCCTGCAACTTGCCTCCGCGATAATATGACCTTACTATTCCTGCCGGCTTACCATCATTATAGACAATAAGATGGTATGAAACCGCCTCGTCGGCTTTTGTAGTATCGTTGTATTCAACCCACTTGCCCTCTTTTACGCCACTAACCGTTTCATTTTTGGCTTCGGCTTTGTTTGTAAATCCGGTATCAACAGGGTTTTGGCCAAAAGCATTCAGGGTAAGGCAAATGGATAAAAGTACAGCAAGGGTTAGAGTTTTCCTTAATCTCAGCCTCAATCTATTTCCTGATTTCATTGCCGTTTTCATCAAAGTATTTGGTTTTTTCCGGCCTATCATTCCTGTAAGTAGTTTCTGACTTTATTTTCCCGTTTTTGTCATATTCTTTTCCCTCCCCATTCTTTTTTCCGTTTGCGTATAAGTATTCAACTTTCAGGCTCCCATTATCATTGTAGAATTTAGCTTCTCCGTTTTCTACCCCATTCATAAATGTTATCTCCGAATACAATTTCCCGTTTCTCCAGTATTGCCGCACTATTCCATGTTCCTTGCCAAAATGATATACTGCAAGGCGATATAAGGGTGCGGTATTTGAATTCCGTGTAGGATGGATGCCTTTAACGGTATCCTCGTATTCTATCCACTTGCCTTCTTTTAGCCCGCTGACCAATACATTCCTTGCTTCGGCTTTAACAGTGAAGCCTGTATCAACCGGGTTTTGGCCAAAAGCAGTTAGCCCTATACCTGTAGAAAACAATAACATCAGAATGAATTTTGTTTTCATTCGGAATTCGTAATTTTTAATTCTTAATTTTCTTATACTTTCCCATTAATTCAGCTTCTGCCAATATATGGCCTTTCATGACAGCAATCAACTGTTTTTTGGTTAGCCCGGCCGGGTATGGCAGCATGGTATCAAGTGCATAGATTTTAAAGTAGTACCGGTGAACACCTTTCGGGGGACATGGGCCACCATAGCCGGGTTTTCCAAAGCTGGGTATTCCCTCTTTTGCTCCATTGGCAAGCATAGTGTCTTTGGGCATATTGACTGCCAGCACTGTGTCATTGGCGGGAATGTTATACAATACCCAATGTACCCAGGTTCCCATAGGCGCGTCGGGGTCGTCAACAATAAGAGCAAAACTGGCTATGTTCTTAAATGGCTTGTTCCAGTGCAATTGCGGCGAAATATTGGAGCTGTCGCAGGTATAAACCCCGGGGATGTCTTCCCCTTCTTTAAACGCGTCGGAGTAAATACGGAATGGGGAAGGGGCGTTCAGGGCAGGCGGGTTGGTGGCGCTGATGTTGCCATTCTGGCTGTTGGAGCAGGATGCTATGGCCATTGTGCCTAAGATCAAAAATAATTTATTAAAATTCATAATTTGAATTTATAAAGTTTATAAAGTCCTATTTTACTATCTTCGTCGTGCGATTTTATACTAAATTATAATGGCAAAGATACAAGAGTTTACACCCCTTACTTCTATATCACCCGTTGACGGCAGATACAGGAAAACAACCGAAAGGCTCGCGGGCTATTTTTCAGAGTTCGCGCTGATACAGTACCGCCTGCGCATAGAGATAGAATATTTTATTGCCCTTTGCAACTTACCCTTGCCCCAGTTAAAAGGAATTAAAAAATCTTCCAAAAATCTTCCCCTCAAGGGGAAGGACTGGATGGGGCAACTGAGAGATATTTATTTGAAATTCTCTGCAACCGATGCCAAACGTATAAAAGAACTGGAGAGTGTTACCAACCACGATGTAAAAGCGGTGGAATATTTTATAAAAGAGAGATTCGATGTTCTTGGTCTATCTGCTTATAAGGAGTTTATCCACTTCGGGCTTACTTCACAGGATATAAATAATACGGCGGTTCCTCTTGCGCTTAAAGAATGTGTTGAAGAAATAGTTCTGCCATCGCTTGAAGAATTGCTGAAAAAAATATTGTCCCTTGCCAACGAGTGGAGAAATGTACCTATGCTTGCCTTCACTCATGGCCAGCCGGCTTCGCCGACCCGCCTGGGTAAGGAATTTATGGTTTTTGCAGAAAGGGCAGAGAACCAGTTAAACGCATTGGAAAGCATCCCTGTATCGGCAAAGTTTGGCGGTGCAACAGGCAACTTTAATGCCCACCACGCAGCGTATCCTAAAACCGATTGGAAGAAATTCGGCAATTTCTTTCTGGCTGAACTTGGCCTTAAACGCCAGCAATATACTACCCAGATAGAACATTACGACGACCTTGCAGAGCTGTGCGACTGCATGAAACGTATCAACACCATATATATTGATTTCTGCCGGGATATGTGGAGCTATATATCAATGGGGTATTTTAAGCAGAAGATAAAAGAAGGCGAAGTGGGTTCATCGGCAATGCCGCACAAAGTAAACCCTATAGATTTTGAAAACGCCGAGGGCAACTTTGGTGTAGCCAATGCAATTTTTGAGCACTTAGCCGCTAAGCTACCTGTGTCGCGTCTGCAACGCGATTTGACCGACTCAACCGTGATACGGAATTTAGGCGTCCCGTTTGCTCATTCGCTTATTGCCTATACATCTGTAATGAGGGGATTGAATAAGCTTATACTTAACCAATCCGCGCTTGAACATGACCTCGAGAGCAATTGGGCGGTAGTTGCCGAAGGGATACAAACCATATTGAGGCGTGAGGGGTATCCGAACCCTTATGAGGCGCTGAAAGCGCTTACCCGCACCAATGAAGCCATTACCCGAAAGCAAATTACAAAGTTTATAGACACGCTGAAGGTAAAAGCTTCCGTGAAAGCCGAGTTAAAGAAGTTAACTCCCCAAACCTATACCGGCGTGTAATTTATGAAAGTAGTAGGTTTTACTATTATCCGTAACGCGATAAAATTAGATTACCCCGTGGTGGAATCGCTTGAGTCATTATTACCGCTATGCGACGAAGTTATTGTAAGCGTTGGCAAATCAGATGATGACACGCTGAATCTTATTAAAAGCATTCCTTCTCCTAAAATAAGAGTAATGGAAAGCGTGTGGGATGATTCCTTGCGCAAAGGCGGGGTATTGCTGGCCATAGAAACGAATAAAGTGTTAGGCGCAATTCCTGGCGATGCGGACTGGCTGGTTTATTTGCAGGCTGATGAAATATTGCATGAGAAGGATATTCCCTCAATAAAAGAAGCTATGGAAAAGTGGAAGGATGATAAAAATGTGGAAGGATTGCTATTCAGCTATAATCATTTTTACGGCTCATACGATTACATCGGCGCTCCTTATCGCTGGTACAGGCATGATATAAGGATAATTCGCAACGATAAACATATACGTTCATTCAGGGATGCCCAGGGATTCAGAAAATTTACAAAGCCTCCCACAAACCAAGAATTGCTGAATGGAGGCGAGAAACTGAAGGTAAAACCTGCCAATGTTACTGTATATCATTACGGATGGGTTAAGCACCCCGAATACCAGCAAAATAAGCAGAAATCGTACCATAAAATGTGGCATGAAGATGAGTGGCTTGAAAAGAATGTAGGGGAGGCTAATGAATACAATTACACTACACGGGACCCGCTTGTAAAGTTTAAGGGCACTCACCCCGCCTTAATGCAAGCCCGTATTAAAAGGAAAGACTGGGATTTTGTTTACGATGAAAAAAAGAAGAAACTTAAATTGAAAGAATGGATATACCGCTTCTGCCTCGAAACATTTGG
Organism: Bacteroidia bacterium; assembly: GCA_052325425.1. Classification (GTDB taxonomy): domain Bacteria; phylum Bacteroidota; class Bacteroidia; order JABEUT01; family JABEUT01; genus JABEUT01. The sequence continues at coordinate 5,527 of JBKQUY010000096.1, forward strand.
CTGGAAGCCCGGAGAGTATAAAAATTATAAATTAATCTAATGTTTTTTGTTCTATCTAAAATATTATACTTCCTTATTACCCCTACAGTGTGGATTTTTATACTCTTGCTTGCCGGATTGCTGGTAAAAAGGCAGCCGTTAAAAAAACGCCTCTTTATAACTGCTGCAGTAGTATTCTACTTTTTTTCAAATGATTTTATCCTTAATGAGTTTATGATAAAGTGGGAAGTGCCCGCTATTGCAGATTCTGCCATCAATGGTAAATATGACGTTGCAATTGTGCTGGGCGGTTATACTGAATACGATAACGAATTGCACCGGGTACAGTTTTCACATGGGGCTGACAGGTTGTTGCACGCATTGAGGCTTTACAAAAGAGGTTATGTGCGCAAGTTGTTACTCGACGGCGGCTCAGGCAGCCTTATCGGAACCAATGTTGAGGCGCCTAAATTGCGCAAATATTTGCTTGATATTGGAATCCCCGATTCAGATATAGTCATAGAGCAGCGTTCACGCAATACACATGAAAATGCTGTTTTTGCAAAACCGTTGTTAGACAGCCTTGCACCCCACGGAAAATATCTTTTGATAACATCAGGTTATCACATGCGCAGGGCCATCGGTTGCTTTAACAAAGCAGGAGTACATACATTAGCCTATACAACGGATAGAATAGCCGGCCCAATGAAGTTTGAACTCGACTATTTTCTTGTGCCCGATGTGGGCGCCTTCGATTCATGGGAAACATTGCTTCATGAATGGATAGGATATTTATCGTATAAAATCGCGGGATATATTTGATTAGTCGTCAGTTATCAGTCGTCAGTAAAATAAGTGCTACTGATTGCTGCTTTTCAGGTAGTTTTCAGCAGTCATAATGGCTATTTCAGCCTTTTTGTAATCGGACAAGTTACGGGTAAGAAATATTTCAATACCGCTTTCAATTGCGGTATAATATTGCACTGCATCTTCAAAATCTTTAAAACCCGATGATAAAGCAAGTTCTATTATTTTATTGTTGACTTCAAGTACAGAAACCATTACCTCGAATTTTACAAGCAAAGCCCGCGATTGAACATTATTGAACTGTTGTTTAAGCAGGTAGTCAATTATTGAAAATGATAAGGCTGAAACACATACTTTTATTTTATGGGTATCGGCAAGTGTAAATAAATGAGCTGCCGGATGGTAATATGGTTTACGGCCCGTCAACAGGTCAAGGCAAATATCTATATCGGCGAAAACTTTATCCATTTGTTTTGCCATACTTTTTTTCCAGGTATTGACCGTAAGCAACTTTGCGGTTATGTTTTGCAGGCAGGTTTAATACTCCTGAAAGACTTTTAACCAGTGGTGAAATACCAGAGGTGTCTTCATCTTCGGGATGTGTTACCATCTCTAAGTAATTTTCAACCAGCTTTGACAAGCTAGTATTCCTTTTTCTGGCATAGCCCTTGGCACGACCTATTACGCCGGAATCTAATTTTAATGTGAGCTTTGTTTCCATAGTCAATATATTGTACGTACAAATATAATAAAAACATACGTACGAAATACTTCTTTTTCAATGATTTTGGTAGTCAATCTTAAATTTAATAGGCGGTAATTCTTGTCGGAACTCAATTCTCACTACTTAATTCTAATTCATTGGCACTTCTATCAGCAGAATTTCTGCATTATCAGTGCTGGCTTCAATATTTATGAAACCGGTATCTGAAATACCAATGCCATCACGCCGGTTCAGGTTTTCTCCGTTAATGGTAAAATCGCCTTCCAGTATAAACGCATAGATACCATTGCCATTTCGCTTTATAGGGTATTCGGTCGTCTTTCCTTTGTCAAAATTTCCGATATGGAACCATGCATCCTGGTGAATCCATAGGTTTACTGCATTCTCTTTGGGAGATATTATCTGTTGCAATTTGTTTTTCCTGTCGGCTGCATGCAAGGTCATCTGCTCATACCGGGGCACAGCATTTTTTACATTCGGGAAAATCCATATCTGCAAAAACTTAACAGGTTTGTCCTTGTTTTTATTCATCTCGCTATGTTGAATGCCCGTTCCGGCACTCATTACCTGCACATCGCCATGCTTAATAATCTGTAGCGTTCCCATGCTGTCCTTATGTTCCAGGTCGCCTTCTAAGGGAATGCTGATAATTTCCATATTATCGTGGGGGTGGGTGCCAAAGCCCATTCCCGGGGCAACGGTATCATCGTTGAGCACTCGCAATGCCCCAAAATGCATACGCTCAGGATTGTAATAGTTGGCAAAGCTGAAAGTATGGTAACTATCTAACCAACCATGATTGGCATGGCCTCTTGTATTTGCTTTATGTGTTATTGTTTTCATAGGGTTTGATTTTATAACACAAAGGTAACTATGAAACTGGCGTTTCCTCCTTAAACTATATTAATATTTAGCATCTAAGCTGCCTGGTTTTGTCACAGTACTCTGCAGCTATGTGTCTCTTACTATATATAATACTTAATACCAACTTCTATTTTACTTATGCGTTTTCAGTTTCTCCACCATTTCATTGGTCAGAGGTTCCGAAGATATTCCATAACCGTTTACCAATACTCCATTAATATGATGTTTAGGAGATGATATGGCATACAGTATAGATTCATCATCAGGGTCGGTATTTCCCTCAAAGCGGAAGAACTTGTCTATTACAAAGTCATCTGTGAATACTTTTTTTGTCCCATTTTTACAGGTAAGGCAATCATGTTGCAGGTTGAAGTCTTCGGTATATCCTTCCTTCTTCAACTCATTCATTGCTTCTGATAAGGTGTCGTAGCCCATGGTTTTTATTAATTACGAATTATTCGTATATCTATTATTTATTTTGGAACTCATGAGGGCTTACGCCGTTAAAAATTACGAAATATCACTACTCATAATTCATAACTCATCATTTAACTTTAGTTTTCTTCTTCACATCCGTTTCAATCGGCTTACGGAATACCACTTTATTGTCGAATACATCCATAACTATATCAGCGTTGCGCTCTATTTTACCTGCCAGTATCTCTTTAGATAATTCATTCAGCACCTCTTTTTGAATCAGCCTTTTTACCGGTCTTGCGCCAAAAGCGGGGTCAAAACCAGTATTGGCAAGCCAGTCAAGCGCATCTTCGGTTGCTGTAATGCGAATGTTTTCGGTGGCAAGTTTATTCACCACATCCTGGAACTGTAATTGAACAATAGCTTTCATATCCTTCTGCGTAAGCGGCCTGAACATAATAACCTCGTCAATGCGGTTCAGAAATTCCGGCCTCAGGCTCCTGCGCAATAATTCAAACACCTCATCTTTTGTTTTTTCAAACACTTTCTCTTTATCGAGTTTCCCGACATCTTCGTAGCTTTCCTGTATAATGCTGGAACCTATATTCGATGTCATGATGATGATGGTATTCTTAAAATTCACCACGCGGCCTTTGCTGTCCGTCAACCTGCCATCATCCAATACCTGGAGCAATATGTTAAACACATCGGGGTTGGCTTTTTCAATCTCATCGAGCAATACCACTGAGTATGGCTTGCGCCTTACCGCTTCGGTAAGTTGCCCGCCTTCATCGTATCCCACATAACCGGGAGGGGCTCCTATCAACCTCGATATGCTGTGTTTTTCCTGGTATTCGCTCATATCAATGCGCACCATATTTTGTTCGCTGTTGAACATATAACCGGCGAGCGCTTTGGCTACTTCAGTTTTGCCTACACCTGTAGTGCCAAGGAAGATAAATGAGCCAATCGGCCTTTTTACATCCTGCAACCCTGCCCGGCTGCGGCGTATGGCATCGGCTACCGCTACAATGGCTTCATCTTGCCCCACAATGCGTTTATGCAGTTCCTCTTCAAGGTGTAAAAGTTTTTCCTTTTCGCTTTGAATCATTTTGCTAACAGGTATGCCCGTCCAGCGCGATACCACCCCGGCAATATCCTCGCGGTCCACCTCTTCTTTAAGCATTTGCGAACCTTTTGCCTTTATGGTATCCCATTTCTTTTCCATGTCTGCCAGCCTTTTTTCAGCGTCCTTGGTTTTGCCGTAACGTATTTCGGCCACTTTGCCAAAATCACTGCTGCGCTCTGCCTGGTCAGCTTCCAGCTTCAGGGCTTCTATTTCTTCCCTTATTTTATGTATGGCGTTAACCACTTCTTTTTCACTCTGCCATTGCGCTTTAAGGTCAGAGCGCTTGTCGCTCAGTTCTGCAATATCGTGGTTAAGCTGGTTCAGCTTGCTTTTGTCGTTTTCACGTTTTATAGCTTCACGTTCAATTTCAAGCTGGCGTATTTTTCTTTCTATTTCATCCAGTTCGGCGGGAACAGAATTTATTTCCAGCCTCAGTTTCGATGCGGCTTCATCAATCAGGTCAATAGCTTTATCGGGCAAAAACCTGTCGGTTATATAACGTTGCGATAATTCCACGGCAGCTATAATGGCATCGTCTTTAATGCGCACTTTGTGATGCGCTTCATATTTTTCTTTTATACCGCGTAATATGGAAATGGCATCTTCTTCGTTTGGTTCATCAACCATCACCTTCTGGAAACGGCGTTCGAGCGCCTTGTCCTTTTCAAAGTATTTCTGGTATTCATTCAGCGTGGTTGCCCCGATAGCGCGTAATTGTCCTTTGGCAAGGGCAGGTTTGAGTATATTGGCTGCATCCATAGCGCCTTCGCCACCGCCTGCGCCCACAAGGGTGTGTATTTCATCAATAAATAATACTACATCCTCGGCAGAAGTTACTTCCTTTACCACCGATTTCAATCTTTCTTCAAACTCGCCTTTGTACTTGGCGCCCGCTATAAGGGCTGCCATATCAAGCGAAAATATCCTTTTGGTCTTCAGGTTTTCCGGTACATCGCCGTTTACAATACGCATGGCCAGGCCTTCGGCTATAGCTGTTTTCCCTACACCGGGTTCACCTACCAATATGGGATTGTTTTTGGTACGGCGCGATAATATTTGCAATACCCGGCGAATCTCCTCATCGCGGCCTATAACAGGGTCCATTTTACCGGCCTGTGCCAGTGCATTAAGGTCAATGGCATATTTATTCAGGGCATTATAGGTTTCTTCCTGTCCCGAACTGGTTACAGTACTGCCCTTGCGTAAGTCAGTTATGGCTTTTTTCAGGTCTTTTTCGGTGATGCCGTTATCCTTCATCAACTGGCCTATAACATCTTTGGTACCGAGTAAGCCCAGCAACAGGTGCTCAATAGATACATACTCGTCCTTGAATTCTTTAAGGTAAGTTGTAGCTTTCAGCAACGATTGGTTAGCATCGGGCGATAAATATTGCCCCGTAGGGTTACTGCTTTTGGCGTAACGGTCTATTATTTTATCAAGGGCCTGCCTGAAAACAGGCAGGTTGATATTCAGCTTTTTAAACAGGAAAGGTGCAACGTTTTCATCAACCTCCAATATGCCTTTAAGTATATGCCCGTTTTCAATAGTGGGGTTACCAAGGCCAAGGGCAATTTGCTGAGCCCGTTGTATGGCTTCCTGTGATTTTAATGTGAAATTATCGAAATTCATGTTTTTTATTTTAAAGTTATAAGTTATGAATTATGAGTTATAAGTTCAGTTAAGATTCAGCTTTTGGTTTCACAATTAATAACTCTTAAAAGGGTATCAAATACCGCACCAGCCCGAAAAGTAGGTAAAAATGTCAGGGAATGACATGATTTAGAGCAGGGAATGGTGATTTATGGCAGGGTAAATATGGCTTGTTGCACTATAAAAAGGAAGTCCCGCAATATTGCGGGACTTCATTGGTTTTTACCAGGCATTTGAATGCCCAACAATTAACCCATCATCGTTATACTATTTGTTGTATTGTTTATTGTAGAAATTTAGCCATAAGTTTTCCTTTAAAGGCAATTTAATGGGGATAATATCTTTTACAACATCCCAATAAGCTTCAAAATTGCGCACCTTAAAGCATCCTGCTGCAAGCCAATGTTCAAAAAAAGTCCTGAAATCGGGAGCTATGGCATCCGGTAAAGGAGAACCATCCCAGAGCAGGTGGTGAATGCTTCCAGTTTTTGTTTCAGGGTTGGCATCAAAAAGAAGTATGGGCTCAGCATAAGTTAACTGTATGCCTGTTTGATGGAGTTTTTTTATAGGGTCTGTAGGTTCATAATTTTTTGCCAGATCCCTTAGTATTGGAGTATCGCGCATGATTATGTCCAAGGATATAAAATCCCATCCGGCTTCCCATTCCACATTATCAAAAACAGCCGCATCATATACATTTTTCAAAGACTTCCAGAATAAACGTATATCATCAGGGATACATACATTAAATTTCTTTGCAAAGGCATCTATTTCAGTATCAGTTGGGTTTTCAAATTCTGTTGAATGAACAATAGGGTCATTAGGGTCTGTATTAATTTTTGCACTTAATTTAGTGAAGAAATCTTCGTAAAGGTTTAGTAATTCAGGAAGTGTTTTCATTTGTTTTTTTTAATTGATTCATTAGTATTATGATAGATTATTCTCTTTTGTCAGGTGTAATCCCTATACTCAGAGATTCTTGGAGACATTTTATATCGTTTTTAACTGTTTTGGTCATTTTTAGCCAGGTTAAAAGCAGCTCTTTTGCGTTTACAGTTACAGGATTTCACAAGATGATAATTCGCCAGTTCTCATCTTATTTCCGGCTTCATCTTCCCCGCCCAGGTTACACAAAATCTTTATAAACAGACGATTGAGGCAGCATTTTAGTGAGAAACTCATGAATATTACATTTATCAATATGTTTTATAGAGGCATTGCGGTTATATGCTTCCATAGGTGTATAATAATATATTTCGTCACGTTTAAGTGGCCCGAGTTTTGCTTTGGCCTTTTTAAATAATTCCTGGTCAGGGTCTAGTTTATTATTGAAAAAAGAGTTAATATTAAAATCGCCACCGCTGAAAAAGCCGCCTCCAGCAGACCATAGATTTATAAAGTCTTTTCCTTCATCCGTTTTCTGATAAAAATAAAAATCGCCGAAACTGTTCAGTATAATCGGAACACCCTGATAATCTCCATTCCGGCTTTTCCCTATTATCGCACATAAATCAATAAACTCATTGGGGTTAACGATTTCAATAATCCCGTCATTGTATTTTCCAAACCCGTTTAATTTCCATAACTCAAGCAGGCTGTGTGGAAGGAGTCCCTTGTATCTGGCAATAGTTTCTTCACTGGCAGGTATTGTATCTGTAGGGGTGAATTGTTCCAGGAACTTTTTCAGGGGTTGGCTGCGCTTGCCTTTTTCCGGCTCTTCCGGCAATAAATCTTCTTTGTATAACTTACTGCAGTATTTCAACCATAAATTCTCTTTCAGGGGTATTTTAACCGGAACCATTTTTTTTACTGCATCCCAGTGATGACTAAATCTTTTATTTTGACCAATGGAAAAACAGCCTGATGCCAGCCAATGTTCAAAAAAAGTGCGGAAATCGGGTGCAATTGCATCCGTTATGGGCTCGTATAACAGGCTTTGATTAAGGTATATTTTCCGTATTCTCATTTCCCTGGGAGTAGCTGTGGCAGGTGGTGGTTCATAGTGGGGAAGTAAGCCATAAATGCTTTCTTCTTTGGTGCCGTCGAAAAGAATTTTCATGTCGGTGAAAGCTAATTGCAAACCCGTCTCATAAAAGTTTTTCCCTTTCACGCTATTTATGCTGTCTGGTTCCAGGTTAAATACTGTTGGATCCGCTATGGAATCTAGTGGGATAGAACTGCATCCAATATCCCATGTACCTTCCTCATCAGAGTAAAACTCTACCTGGTAAGTATTTCTCAAGGACTTCCAAAACTCTTTTATATTATCAGGGACAACAATATTAAACCTGGATATATAAGAATTTATTTGTGCCTCTGTCGGGCTTTCAGATTTTTTTGAGCGACCTGTTTTACCGAATGGAAATGGTGGTACATATTCATCTGCTGTCAATTTCTTGAAGAATACTTCATAAAGTTTTATTAATTCAGGTATAGTTTTCATTTACTTGCTTTTGCAATTTGGCTTAAAATATAATGAAGGTGATACTTTCCGAGATTTTTAAATTCACCCAAATCTTTCTTTTTTGTTTCAGCTATGCATATATCAAAGAAATCTGCTAAGGATTTTGCCAATACTACCATCTCTGTTTCATCCCGGCCAAAATTAATTACCTGCCCTTTGGCGCCCTTTACATCCGGGTCAAGGTCGATGCCAATATAGTTTCCGCCATGGTCGGTGAATAGCGGAACCCACTTAAGGTGAAAGTATATTTTCTTTATAGTGCTTTCAGGGTAGCAACTTAATGTACTGCTTAAATCGCCCGAGTCCCTCTTATCTTTTATAGAGTAGTGCCCATCCTTAAATAAGTCAAACGTAATATACCCATCTTCGCTCATATTTTCTAATGGAAGTAGCTCCTCCATAAGTGGTTTAATTGGGTCATAATGTATTTCTTTTCGTGTTTTGACCCATTTACTATTTGTAGCATCTTCAAGGGTCAGATAAAGGCATGGCATGCTATAACCAGAGGCACCGCATTCAAACTCCATTTTAAACCATTCCCTCTTTGTTTCAAGGTCTTTATATGATTGAAGAATTTTTTTAATTACCTCTTCTTTTCTTTTAGGGTCCGGTTTCGCAAGTGATAGTTTTTCCCTTTTTTCCTCGTTTTCCTCGCAAATAATGATTGAAGTATTTATGCAATCAATTATGTCACTAATCTTCATAAAATCCTCTCCTAAAAATGTACCTCCGTCAGTTTCTCCGTCGTGAACAGAGTATAAGTCGTTTAAATCTTCGGGAAGTTTTTCACCTATAAGTTTTTCCAGTTTTTTTATTTCAGCGGCATCAGCAGGGCCATTAAATGCATAACGCTTCCGGGTATATGATTGATACCAATTTATTACCTCTCTGAATTTTGTTTGTACTTTATCTGACATGGTTATTTTGTTTTAGCTTTCTTTTTAAATTCCTCTATTTTGTTATATGCACCAGGGGTACCTTTCTTGCTTATGCCATAGCCATAAGCTTCAATTCCTTTGGCGGCAAATTCTCCGAATTTTATATATTGTTCATCAATCTCATTAAAGGCATCTCCCGTAAAGATGGTGACCTTTTTAAGGTTAGGTAGCAATTTAACATCTTCGGTTGATTTTATAACAAATTCTTCGCCCTGCCCGTCCCAGATAGGTATGAGTTCCAGTATAACATCATTATTTGGGTCCTGCTCAATTTCTGTAACCTGTGCAAGGAGTTCAGAAGGAATATCCAGTTCCATAAAATATTTTTTTACCCGTGGAATCATTTTGTTGTCCTGCTTAGGGTTTGCTACATTCGAGTGATATTCTGGTTTCAGCAATTTTTTGTCGTACATTAAAACCTGTATTACAGCCAGTTTAAAACTGAAATCTTTAAATTGTGTTTTCATATTTTGTTGGAGATTAGATTTGTGTTGTCTTAATTAACTTTGTGTTGGCTTTTTGTATTATGGCCAGTAACTGGCATTAATACCTTTGCTCTTGAATTTTTCCACTATATTTTCAGCATCATCAAAAAAAAGGACAGCCTGTTTAAGATTTGGCATTAATTTAAGGTCATCGGTTGAGCGGATGTCGAATTCAGTGCCTTCTCCATCCCAAATAGGGATTACCTGTTCTATAGTTTTATTGCCGGGGTGCTGCGCAATTTTATCTACTTTATTCAGAAGTTCGGAAGGAATATCGAGTTCTTCAAAATATTTTTTTGCTTCAGGAATCAATTGGTTGTCGACTGGGTCAAGTTCTTTGCCTTTATGTGTTTTTTTATAAAAATCAAACACATTGAATTTGGGTTTCAGCAATCCCTTTTGATACATTAAAACCTCTATTACTGCAAGTTTAAAATTGAAGTCCTTAAATTTATTTTTCATTTTTTTAGTTTTTATAATATTTCAGTAAAGGTTTCCCATCGCGACTCCATACCCTTCAGGTCTTTGGTTAGTTTGCCCAGGTAAGCAATGTCTGATTTCTTTTTTGTTTCAGCTACAGTTTGCTCAGCCCTTTTTATTAATATCTTTTGTAAGGCAATCTGTTTTTGCAAATGTTTTTTCTTTAATGATACTAGTTTCTTTTCAAGTGAAAACTGCTTGAGCATGTGACTCTTTCTCAGGTTTTTTTCTAAGGTTATCTGCTTTTTCAGCTCTTTTTCTTTAGCAGTACCAAGAACCTTGTCAAGTTCTTTTTCTATCGCCCATCCTTTACTGAAATGTATATCCTGTGATTTTTTCTCTGATTCAATTTGCTTTGTAACCTCATCCTTAGCAGTTAATATGCTTTTTATTTCCATAGAAATCTTATCCTCTGGCAAATTATTTGATTGATTTTTCTTTTTTGTTTCCATTGTGTTTATTTTAATAAGAGCATTCATCAATTTATTTCCCGTGTACTATACACCAGAACTGACTCTCATATAACTCAATTTCCTGGTTGATAAATTCCCAATTTACATGAGGATTTTTCTTGACCCGTTGCTTAACGGGAGCCCAATATTTCTCCTCTATTTTTCCCCAACGGTGAAGTGATATGGTGCTATCACGCAGAAATTTACCACTGCTTTTTACTTTTGGCGAGTATTTTGTTTCCATATACAGATAACCTGCAGAATCGGTAGGTTTCTGTTTTTTAAGTATGAATTTTCTGGATGAGGCCATAAGTTTATTTCTTTTTGATTATAACAAATCTTCTCTTACAAAAAAACATACTCCTTTGTCGTAGCAAATTTATAAAGATTAACCCGTCAATTTGGATTTCTGCTGGATGCACCCCGTCTTCTTATTTAACCAATAATTTGTATAGTTTATCTACAATAGGTTCATCGTTATTCCAACCCCTGGCCTTGTAAAAACTTTACAGTAGTCCCTTTAGTGTAAACAATTTTAACTGTGGCTTTGCTGCCCGGTTTCAGGCCCATTTTTTTTGTATCAATATTTATGGGCGTCCTGGAGACATTATATACCGGTGTATTATTCAGGGTAAGGCTTTTTATAAAGCCTCCGTTGTATGTAACAGTAATTCTGCCCGTTTTATTAATTCTGCCGGTGGATATGGTAGAATCTAAAACGGCTTTATACCTGGGTGCTGGTTTAGTCAGCGTATCAACTATTTTCCCTGTTTTATCAATTTCCAATACGTACCCATCGAGGTAGGCTTTAGCTTTACCCTTTTCAAAATCGCCAACGTTTTCGTACTGACAAGAAATTACATCTTGCCCGGAAGTATTAATAAAGCCCCATGCTTTTGTTATCTTGCTTCCGTCGCTGGTATATTTTTTCCAGTTGGTGTCTTTACCAACGGCTGCCATACCTTCAACAAAATCCCTTGCATATGGATATTTCGGTGGGGCTATTACCTTACCTGTTTTATCAATAAACTCTACTTTATTCCCCACCTGTACTCTTGCAAAACCATTAGAGAAATCTGTCAGGTTCAGACCCGGAGCACAATCAAATTTCATAGGAATTACAACTACGCCTTTTATATTTATAAAACCCATCTTATTGCCAACAGCAGCCGATATCAATCCTTCCTGCACATCACCCAGCCCGTCGTATTTGCATGGAATAACCAATACACCTGCTTTATTAATAATGCCATATTTGTACTTCCCGTTTGTGCCATTCATACCTACCGATGCATAGCCATTTACAAACAGGCCAGCATAATCGTACTTGAAAGGAATTACTGTTACCCCTTGTTCATTAATAAAACCCCATTTGTCGCCAAGTTTTACGGAAGCCAGACCTTCCTCAAAATATTGAGCATCATCATATTTAGGAGGAATGGTAAATATCCCGCCATTGTCATCATAGCCGTAGCCATATTTATAATCTTTTTGTATGGGTTTTAATTTATGTTCATCCTGTGCAAAGGAAATTATGCTGAATAATAAAGCAGCAGATAAAATAGTTAGTGTCTTTTTCATAATATTGTAGTATTTATTGGTTATTAAATTATTGATTTACTTTAGCTGAACTCTTTATAATGGCATATACTTTATTGGCAACATCTTCACTGTAATATGACCCATTAACAGTATTTGTAGTATCGGCTGACGAAAAATCATCCGATATTGCATATAGATTGCCGGGTTGCCCAACATAATAGGTAAAATGCACTTCCGGTTCATATTTAGTGCCATTGGATTCATCCGGTATTTGAAAAGTAAAAATCATACCGTTTGATTCCTCTTTTAAAACTTTTCTGTTCTTGTTAGCTGTGTCTTTAATCGGAGCTTTATCGAATTCCATGGCATCTTTAATGCTTGATTCAGCCCTTGATGCTATATTAATGGTATAGTAAGGGCTTAACCTGATGACTATACCTACTTCAGTCTGCTGTTCCACTTTGGCGCTTTTAGGCACTTTCATGGAAATGTTAATGTATTTGGCAATTTTACTCAGGTCCTTTAACTCCCAATCCGCTTCATTAATTGTCAATGCCGGGGCAGTACCTGCCGGAGAAGCAGTTGAGGCGGCAGGAACAGGAGCGCTTGTTTTAGTGCTGCCGGTATCAGATTTACTTTCTTTAACCGATGGGCCTTTGCACGAATTTAGCAAAAGGATTGTGACGATTGTGAAAAAGTATAAAACTGTTTTCATGTATCTAAATTTAGTGAATTAGTTGTTCCGTTTTTACCTACTCATTTTAATCCTAAAAGAGAAAGTGTTTTTTTAAATTATCAGGTACGTTTTAAGTAAGGGGCCACCAGTCAAAAAATCACTTGGTTCATCCATCATTCCCACAAGAAATTCTGATGGCCCCATAGTTTATTCCTATTGAATTAATTCATTTTTGCAGAAGCTTTTACTATGGCATAGGTTTTATTGGCAAGGTCTTGGCTGAACATTGAACCTTTTACCGTTGCATGACCATTTTCGAGACCATCAAAGATTGAATAGATTGTACTCCCATTGGATTTTTGCAAATAATAAAAAAAGTGTGCCTGGGGTTCGTATACCGTGTTGCTGCCGGGATCGGGTTTCTCCTGGAAAGAATAAATCATTCCATTGGGTTCTTCGGTAATAATTTTGTTGTTCATATACACCATGTGGTCATTTACAACCGACCCTTTATCCATAGCAATAGCTTCATTTATAGCTGTTGAAGCTACACTGTTAATATTTATAACATAGAAATCATTCACATGGACAGTTACTCCTCCGGCATCGTTCTTTTCCATTTTGGCTCCTTTAGGCACTTTCATGGAAACCGGTATTTGGTCGGTAATTTTACTTAAGTCAGTAAGTACCCAGCCGTCGTCGTTAACCGCTGCCTGTGCAGCAGGTGGAGCTGTGTTTGTTTTAGCTGTGTCGGCAGATAATGCATTTTCTTTAACTGATGAGCCTCCGCATGAGCTTAGAGAGAGGACTGTGATAATTGTAAGACCTAATAAAATTGATTTCATGTGTTTTGAGTTTTAATTGGTTGTTTATTTTTCTTTCATAAATTTAATTGCCGGTGTACTTTTTTAAGTTTACAACTATCTGCTTTCAAAAGAGAAACGAAGTAACTTTTACAAATGTTGGGTCGTTTATTTATTTTGTTTTTGAATTTGAGACAAAAGTACACCGGATATAGGGTGATATGCTAATAAATAGGGTAGACAAAAGGGTGGACAAATTAAATTAATCAGGAATGACTGGGTGGTTGAGCTTATTTATTTCAGGATTTGATTGGTGAAAAAATGCCTGAAACAGTAAAGATATAGTAAAAGAGAAAAGATTAAGTCGGCATATAAAATGAATTTTATATGTTTTTCATAGTTATTTATTGAAATTACTACACTGGTGACAATCCTTAATAAGATGGTTATAATTAGAAAGGATAATATTAACAGGGAACTATTGTTCCATTGCAGGGCTTTATCGAAGTGCAGCAATAACGCCTGGTGAATGCCTCTTGTTAACCCGCAACCGATGCATGTATGCCCGGTCGCCTCTTCAACCGCACACTTGACAACGAAATTGCCCAATAAAGGGTAGAGGAGGCAATAAATAATGATTGCCGCGAAAATTGCGGCAATCATTTTATTAAGTTTAACAAATGTATAATCATTATAATGCCATGAAAAAGAATTAAGGTAGACAATGAAGTGGACAATTTAAGTTTGTATTGATAATCAGATAGATATGGCTATATCGTCTATGCTGCCTTCTTCCGATAAACCCAGTTTTTTTCTTAGCCGGTAGCGCGTCTTTTTTATGGTATCGGCCGATACGCCTAAAATACCTGCCATTTGTTTAGTGTCTAATTTTAGTTTGGTCAGGCAGACCAATCTTATTTCAGCCTGGGTCAGGTCGGGCAGTTTTTCTTTCAGCCGGATAAAAAATCCTTTAAATGCCTGTTCAAAAAGCTCTTTAAATTTATTCCAGTCTTCTTCAGTAAGTATGGTGGCTTTGTTTAAACTTTCAAGATGCACAATCCTGCTTTCATCTATCTCCTTTGCTTTCAGGTTTCTCAGGTTCTCCACATCAATTTTAAATTGTTCCAGCAACTCATTCTTCTCCATCATATTCTTTATGTAGTCATCGAGCATAGCTTTTGCATTGGCAAGTTCATCCTCTGTTCGCTGCTTTTCAAGCTTTAAAAGGGCATTTTGCTGTTCCGATAACTCCAGGTTTTTTTCAAAAAGCATTTTGTCTTTTCTTCTCTTTAGCTGTTGCCTGTTTATATATAGCAATGCAAGAATGGCAGTGAGCACAGAAATAACAACTGAACTTTCAGTAATTATATTCTTTCGCTTTATTTCAGCTTTCCTGATAATGTTTGCCTTTTCCTGTTCAGCAGCTATGGAATCATCCCTTCTTTCAAATTCATAGGTTACTTCTTTGCGGGTAATTTCTTTGTGCTTTTCCGCATTATAAATCGTATCTCTCAATGCCCTTGCTTTCTTATCGTTTTCCAGCGCAAGCTGATAGGAACCTGTTTTTTCGTACAGTTCACTTATCGATTCTTCGAATACTTCTTCATCATATATGTTACCTATTTCTTTTTCCAATTTCAATGCATCCAATAAATATTTTTCTGCTTCCTTATATATTCTTTTCATTGTATAAACTCCGCCAATATTACCTAATTGCCTGGCAATTCCCGGTTTATCGCCAATTTCCTCCTCCATTTTCAAAGCCTCAAAATAATATGTTAATGCTTTGCTGTTAAGTGTATCATATTTCATTTCTACCAGGTTGCCGGAGGGGCCGGATACTTTGCTTTTAAATTCATCAGCATAAACACTACCAATATTACCAAGCCCTGTTGCTATTAAATAGGGGTTTCCGCTTTCTTTATCCATTTTTAGTGACCTGAGATCATAATCAAGCGCTTTATCGTAGTCTTTCATAAGCCAGTATGTAAGTCCTATATTACCAAGGTCCGATGAAATTCCATTTTTATCTCCCAGGTTGGTGGCCATTTTCAATGCCTTAAAATAATAATCTAATGATTTTGTATAGTCGCCCTGATCATAATAGATTAGCCCAATGTTACCCAGCAAAATTGCAATCAGGCTCTTATCATTAAGTTCTTCGGCCATTTTCAACGATTTTAAATAGTAGTCCAGCCCTTTTGTATAATTACCCTGGCCGAAATAGGCCAAACCTATATGGCTGAGACATTTTGCTATTTTTTTTTGGTCTTTTAACTCTTCATCAATTTTTAATTCCTTTAACGAATAATCCAATGATTTTATATAATCACCCTGGTAGTAAATGATAACTCCGATATTACTATAAGCTCCGGCAAGCCCTTTTTCAAAACCAAGCTTCGTGGCAAGGGTTAGAGCATGATTAGCATATATTAGTGAAGTATCATAGATGCCATTTCTCCATAGTTTTGAACTTAATGTATTCAGGGTATTCACTTTGTTTGTGTCATCCCGCTCTGTTTTTAATATATTGCGTATTGAGTCGATAGTATGTTGCTGCGCAACGCAGAGTGAAAAGTTTATAAAGTAAAAAGTTCCTAAAGTCAATAAGAACTTGCCTGTTCGGCAAACATGCTTTACAAACTTTATAACTTTATGAGCTTTACAAACTATATTTTTCATTTTTAGTTTTTCACTAAATCCTTATTCCTATTATTAAAATGTCGTCAATCCCGATAAAAAAGTGTCGGGATTTCCTCCTTTGGAATTATACTCTTATCCCTATTATTAAAATGTCGTCAACCTGCTCTAAGCTGCCTTTCCAATCTTCAATGGTCTTTTCAAGTATATTTTTTTGTTCAGCCATTGGCTGTTGGCTAATAGCTAATAGTTTTTCTTGAAGTTGTTTGTATTTAAATTTTTTGCCTTTTGGTCCGCCAAACTGGTCGGCGTAACCATCCGTGAACAGGTAAAGACAGTCGCCTTTTTGCAGCTTAACCGATTGCAGGGTGAATGGCATGTTTTTTTCACCTTGTAGCCCTACAGGCATTTTATCGGCTTTGTAATCCATGCATTCATTTTTGCGTATTAGCCAGGGCGAGTTGTTGGCACAGGCAAATTTTGCAGTATTGTTTGCCCAATCAAACGAGCAATAAATACAATCCATCCCATCCTTACTACCTGTATCTGAACCTTCCGGGTTAAGCGCCTTTATTATGTTTGCCCTTACATCGTTCAATATTAAATCTGGCCGGATAATATTTTTTTCCACTACTGTTTCATTCAGCAGAGAAATATTAAGCAGTGACATGAACGCCCCCGGAACCCCATGCCCGGTACAATCGCAGCATGCAATATGAAAAGTGCCGGCCCTATCCCATCCTTCCCCAAGCGGGGAATGCGTTACAGTTGTGCCT
>JBKQUY010000097.1:0-9737 GCA_052325425.1 Bacteroidia bacterium
GACATTCATTAGTTTGACTACTTCTCAGGATTATCTTGAACTTAGCCACTCAGGACAGTTTGATATGTTCTCGCAAAATTTAATTCATACTGACCTCTTAAATGGATTCCATCTTTTTGATTCATCTGCGCCTAATTCATTTAATGTTACAGGTGGAATACAAAGTGGAACACACTAAGAAAAGAATGACCTAACCCGATAAATATGTCAGTATTATTTATTGTTTGGATAGTTTGTTTTTTTAGCCATAGTATGCACGTGAACCTATGAATTCACCTTCGGCCCATACTTTGTTAGCCCGGTCGTTTATTTTGAGTTCCAGGAATTCTCTTGTAGTCATGGGGCTATCGGAGGAATGAAAACCTGTCTTCATTATTATCCCAGGCCATGACATCCAGCAATTGGTTGCGCTCCTTGTCATAAATGACATCTACTTTGAGGTCATTCAACTTGTAATAAAACCCTTTATGTATCGGATGCTCCCTGGAAATCCCTATTAGCTTGCCTTCACTGAATACTGTTTTGCTCCTTTGGTCGAGAGGTAGGGCGTTAAATTCTTTCGTGAGCATTTGATGAATTATAATATTCAAATTTAAAATATTCTACCGATGGTTCACTAAATACTTTTTAACGAGAATTAGTCTTAGTTTTGTATAGTAACACTACCACTAATGAGTAGAAAGAAATCAGAAAGGAAATACGAGGCACTCTATTCTCAAGCTAAATTTAGAAAAAGCAATAAGAGAAAAAGGAAGAACTGGAGAAAGAGAATTGGTTATCTCAAGTTTCTGGATGATGCAAATAAGAATGCACGGATAAAGGGAAAGTCACGGAGGTCTACATTTAGAGGTAAACAATACGTTGCACCAACGGGACCAAAGCCAGCCTACAGTGAGACAATTCAGTACATTGCTTCAAAGAAAGAAGCATTCAGGAATACCACAAAAGTCAAGGGCGACTTTAGTACATTTACAATGCCCAAGATATTTTCTCTGACAGAAAACTACGATGAAAGTTTTGATATTCTTAAACGTCTTTTTAATGTTTTATACTATCAGTCCGCAAGTGAAGTTTTTATAGATTATCAATATTGCGAACGAATTGACGTGGATGCTTCCATTTGTATGGATATAATTCTTGGTGAGTTTATAGTACACTTTACTCATTGCAGAAAAGTTGGACACAAAGTGAAGGTAAAGAAAATTGCACCAATTAATTATGAGAATGAAAGCATTAAAAAGATTCTTTTTTCCATTGGCAGTTTCGCAAGTATTGGGGGACTAAATCTTTCATACCCTGATGTAATACCTTTCAAATTGCGATTTAGTTTTATAAAGAATCCAAAAGCATCACAACAAAGGGAGATAGATTTAACCAAACTTGTTGATTATGTTGAAACCTGCATGCGTAAAATGAATAAGACTCTCACTGCCGAAGCCGAAAATAGCCTGTTTAAAGTCTTAGGCGAGGTGCTTATTAATGCTGAAGAACATTCATCAGGGGATAAAAGGTTTTCTATTGGTTGCTTTTTAGATTCTAATGAAAATGGTGAACACGTGGGAATCTTCAACTTAGTAATACTGAATTTCGGAAACACTATTTATGAGAAGTTTAGCAGCCCTGATTGCCCAAACAAGAATGTAGTTGAAGAAATGCGTAATCTTTCCGAGCGTTATACAAAAAAGGGTCTGTTTACCAGGGCTGAATTCCAAGAAGAAACGCTTTGGACGTTATATGCTTTACAAGAAGGTGTAACAAGTAAAGCGGACTGGAACAGAGGAAATGGGTCAATAAGGTTCATCGAAAGCTTTTTTAAATTGAAAGGTGACAATAATAAGGATGACATTTCATACCTTTCCATTGTTTCAGGTAATACCAGGATTACCTTTGATGGAAGTTATCGCCTAATAGAAAAAGTTAAAGGGCATAATCATAGAAAGTATAAGATGATGACTTTCAATCACTCTGGAGACCTTGAAGAGAAACCAGACAAAAAATTTGTTAACTTCGCAGAAAATTACTTTCCTGGAACAATAATCTCTGCAAAGATTTGTTTGAAGGAATCTAACACTGAACTAATAAGCAATGAGCACCAATAATGTAATAGACTTAGAACTGTACAGAACGCCTGGTAGCCGTGTATTTACTGGACGAGATAGAGGTATCGAAGTTCGCGATAAGTCCAAAATTGATGAAATCGAGTCAAATAATGACGAGGTTATAGTTGTTATTCCTACGGATATTGGTTCAATCAATCCCTCTTTTCTTGAGGAATTCTTTTATAATGTGGTGGTTAAACTAAAGGAAGATGGGTTTTTCCAGAAATTCAAGTTTAAAAATGAGGGCAGGTATAAGATTATGAGTGATTTACAAGAGGCTGTCGAAAGAATTCTGAGGGAAGAAACCGCTTTAGTGAACTGATGCTTATTTGTCAATTAGAACAGAGTAGTTCAATTCACGACGCTGCCGACATTTCAAATGTTATAATAGCAGCAGTAAACCTATTCTTAGTTGTGTACATCTTTACTTATCAACGGGGTAAAGATAGAAAGGACCTTGCACGTAATATTAGTCTTCAGGAACAAAATATTAAACTCCAATGGTTCAAGGAATTGATTGTTCAACCACATATTGATGAGATAAGGGCATTTTACACATCGTTGCATTCGCTTCAAATAAAACTTTCCGCTGGAACAATTACAGATGATGTAAGGTCAGAGGTTACAGAATTTGTAAAAACCGAGGGTTCAAACTTGAGGAAATCCTTCATAGATGTACTACTATCTGTTGATTCTAAGTTACATCAAGACATAAAAACAAATATCGATTCACTGGTAGATGGAATAACCCAAAAACTTTGGGATGCAGGCTTGAACTTGAATCATAAACCAACATTTGAAAGAGAGGTAGCTAATCTGATTTCATACTCCCACAATGACCTGATAAGCCGGATGTATAACTATAAAGGAGTTTAGAACCCGCTTTACGTTATTATTGCACCTACCGGAACTGCCAAAACATTTTTTACTTGCCAAAACACTGCCAAAACAAAAGTGTCTCGATATGAACCGATGTGAACCGGTATGAAAACCCTTACTGCCAAAGGTGCAGAGATGGTAAGATATGAAGCGATATGAACCCCAAAGTGAGGTCCCGAGCGGATTTGTACTTTTCTATTTAATTTTTTGAATATCAGCCAGTTGTATGTGGCCGATTTATTTTGGTGAAACGTAGGTGAAACAGGCTACCCCTTCGTTTTTACGGAAAAACGACAGATAAATCTACGATACATCGTAGGTCGCCTTCACTTTTTGAAGCATCTGAACGTTCCATATCATTTTTAATACATTGACATTCATTACACTTTGAACATTTGTTCTGGTCTATTCTCATTTTTATCGCGCTCATAACCTTGTTATCATGGTCGAAACCAATTTTATGACCGAAATATACTTCTTTTGGCGTTAATGGCCTGTGCCTGTAATGAGGTCTTTTTTCATTGTAGTCTTTCACCGCCCATGCAATAAACTTCACAAATGCTTCCAGGTTTTCAAACTTGCGGTTGCGCAAGTACCTTCCTTTAATTGTTCTATGGATTGCTTCTACCGGTGAATTTGAAAACCATATATCTTTCAAGGCCCATACTTTAGTTATTTTATGCCCTGAGAGATTCGTTATAAAATCATCCAACATCCTGTTATGGTTTTCCCTTCCACCATCAGTAACCAGGTAACTGTGATTTTCTTCCGGCACTCTATACTGTTGGTCGGGATGAAGGCTGATTGTGTTCAGCGCTTTTACAAGGGCTGCCTGCACAGTCTCAAAGTTTGCATGCGTAGATATATGGTAACCCAATATCATCTTTGAATAATTATCCATCACAAAGGTTATGCTCACCGTATCTTTTTCATTCATGGGATAATATGTGGTATCGGTATGCAGGTATTCATTCGGACAACTTGCCCGAATACCTTTAGTCTTTATGTGTTTCTTTACAGGCTTCTTTGTTATGCCTAACACTTTGGCGCATCTATACCAGGTATCAAGACTGGCGACTACTTTGCCTTCTCTGTAACCATGACTTGCAATTGCAGATATGGGCCAGTGATAAAGCTCAGGGTCGGTGAGCATCTTCTCCATCGTCTTTACTTCCTTTGAGTGTAACTGATAAGGATGTCTCTTTACACACAATGATAGATAGGAATCCCAACACGTGGCGCGGTTCTCCAATACCCAGTGCTGGTATAATGTTTTCGATAGGCCGAACAGCTTTAATGCGTAATCCAAGCCCGTCTGCTGCTTTAACATGTCGATGCTTTCCAATATCTTGCCCTGCAATACTTTATCCTTCTGGGCCTTCTGAACAAGCTTCAGTAAATAAGGAGATAGCTTTACCCACGACCGCTTTATTCCAGTCAGAGCCTTCTTTAAGTTTTCATTCTCACTATGAAGGGCAGCAGCCTTTGTAGCATCATTGAAGAGATACCTGAATTCATGCCCCAAATATTTACCATAATCCATCTTACGCCAATGAGCAATGGTACTGTAGGGTATCTTCTTTCTGAACTCTTCCGGCAATAAATGCTCATTGCCCGTGGCATATAGAAATACTACCGAGGTATCATATTTGTTTTTCATCCGTTAATACACTGATGATTTCAGGTAACGAAATGCGAAAATATATGACAAAGCCAGTTGGGTTACTTTATGAAAAAGATAACTGATATGAAGAATTTGAACCATTTGAATCAAATGAAATATTTGCATCCCGGAACTCAAGTATTATATTCTTTACCATAATACCCCCAAGATATGAATTAACTATCTTTGTATCACTAAATTACCTATCATGGAACTTAAAAAAGTTAGAATACAGAACTACAGGTCAATAGATGATGTAACTATTGATGTGGTGGAAAGGTGCCTAATTTTATTAGGAATAAATGAATCGGGTAAATCTAATATCTTAAAAGCAATATCCGCTCTATTGCCAGATTTCTCTTTCAATTTTTTAGATGATAGCAAAACTCCGGTTAATGGAAATTATTCTGATTACAAAGAACCGATAGTAACCTATACATTTAGGCTTTCGGAAACCGAAACAAGAACTGTGTTTGATAAGTATTTCAAAAATGCAGAATACAAGAATTGGCCAATCACATATAATAATGAAACTTTTAATTCGCTCCCTCAATTCTTAAAAGAGTTTGTTTCAGAAATTACTTATGCACTTACGCTGACGAAAGAAAACAGTAAAACGACGAAAATAGATTTTTCTTTTAAAGAAAATTCATTTTCAATAAAGGAAAAAACTTTTTT
The DNA here is from genome assembly GCA_052325425.1 of Bacteroidia bacterium. Lineage (GTDB taxonomy): Bacteria > Bacteroidota > Bacteroidia > JABEUT01 > JABEUT01 > JABEUT01. Next base: position 5,320 of record JBKQUY010000097.1, read on the forward strand.
TGCTACGGCTCCTGTTGAAGGAGTATATGAGGAAATTAAATATAATTATGCTCAGGGAGATTTTATCATCATTGATACTGAAGTTCAGGCATCCAGTATTCAAGGTATAAAACGGGCATTAGTAGAAGACGTACACTCAAATATACGATCGTTGTTTGATGAAATCATTAAATTAAATCTTCCAGTAATAACTTACTGGAGATATGATAGTAAATACCTCCTGACGGAGCCTATTGCGCTTGATACATTTAAAACAAATCCTGATAGTTGCATACCTCTAAGAAATATATTTCACCTTACAGGTATTACGAATATTCAGCAAACAATTGATGAATTTTATAACAATGTATCTGCTTTCCATAATATAAAGAAACAGCTTTCGGATGCGGCAACTACACATTTAAAGAAAGTATGGAAGGAAAGGGAATATAAGGATGTGGAAATTATTGTAAACGAAAGCAATAAGAATTTCTTAGTTCAAGTAAAGGACTCAAAAAATCTATATAATTTCAATCAGCGAAGCGATGGGTTTAAACGATTCATATCCTTTTTATTAATGCTGTCTGCAGATTATAAGACAAATAAGTTGTTGGAGAATTCCATTTTAATATTCGATGAACCAGATATTAGTTTGCATCCTTCAGGTACAAGGCATTTACTAAAAGAAATAATAGAGTTAAGTAAGAAGAATTATTCAATAGTTGCTTCACATTCAATATTTTTCATTGATCGTGCAAATATTTCAAGGCATATTATCGTGAAAAAAGAGGGAGAGAATACTATCGTCAAACAGGCAAATTATGAGAATTTTGCCGAAGAAGAGGTGTTATTTCAAGCATTGGGCTGCTCATTATTTGACATATTGAAAGAAAACAATTTATGTTTTGAAGGATGGACTGATAAGGAAGTATTTAAAATTATGACAGAGTTATTTGAAGATACCGACATTGCTGGTTTAAAAGAATTTGTAAAAAATCACGGCATTCTATGGAGCAGTAGTGCAAGCAAAATATGTCTGACTATAAAACCATTTGTAGGTAACGAGAGAAGATTCTATGCAATTGCTGATGAAGATGGCCCTGGAAAGGCTGAGAAGGAGATTTTTGAGGAAGAGTTTAAAGATTCCGGTAGTTTCTTCTATACATATAAAGACCTGTCGAAAAGAATCTTATTACAGTTAACTCTTGAAGATTTGTTACCCGAGAAATTAATGATTGATTTTTTTAATGAGCATCTAAAGGAGGTTTTGAATGGTACGGCGGGTACAGTCTTTTCTCCTGATAAAACAGCTAAAGGTGGAATGTTGAATGCGTGGGATTCATTTAGTAGCAAAGAACATAAAACAATTAAAGAGAAGTTGAAGACTGGTTATAAGAGTAAAATTCCTAATGCGATAAGAAATTATGTTAATGCAAATTCAGGCGATAAAGATAAGCTGAAAAAGGATTTTACTTTTTATAAAACATTCTTAGAGTCATTAATAAATAATACCAGTGCAGCCCAAGCCCCGGTAGCACCAACGGCCTAAATAATTAGCTTTCTTATTATACATTCGTTTAACCTCCGATAATATTATCGGAGGTTAGATACCCTTTTATACCACATTATATAATTTATATCTTCAAAACAGTTTACCAGCACCTTCTATATTGGTGCTCGTATCTATTAAAATTACTGCTTTGGCGGCGAACCTATATCATATATAGTATTGGAAGACAGCGAGCTATGATAAAATAACATTTACTATAACCTGGTATTAATGCGGGATATGATGAAAATCTGCCCGACCAAACTGAGAAATACTGGCGGACACGTATAAGCCTATAAAAAGTGCAAAATAATGCGGCGGCAGGTAACATGATGCCCAAAATTGCCATCCAAAGCCACTCCTGTGCCATACGAAGGTGCTTTTGCCTAAAGCCATAGAATCCAGCAACATGAAAAATAATGCGGTTCCGTATGCTTTCTTATTTAATAAGTAGAGTTCAAGCCCTTTGCTTTTTTAGCTAACCGTTCAGCGCGCTTCTTTTCCTGTATACCCTTTCGTAGGTCTTGTGCAAGAGTTTTGAGCGCTTCGCTGCTCTTACGAAGTCTGCTTTCGGCAACGTTTCCGTTGTTACTGAATTCTAAAGCATCGCGCTTCAGGTCATTAACAATGGCTTCTATTAGAGCTACTTGGTCTACTGCGTTTTTCATACGATTTATAATTTGTGTCTTGTAGTTTTGTGTCTTGTTATGACTGCTAACCAGTAAATAACACTATAATTTGCCATGAAAGAATATCAATTTATAAATATTACTTTTGAAACAGAATAATGCTTAGATACTAAAGACATTAAAAACTGTTGTGCTAAAGGTTCATTAATTAAAGAATTGAAATGTGTTATAATGTTGCTGCAAGGCAGCGTACTGAAGAATTAGAGAAGAAATATGGCATAAAACCTGATGTGGAACTTGATGCATATAAATATTATCATGTAAATGGTTACACTCACCCTATATTGCCAGTGTTAGTATGGAGAAGCGGTAAAAGGTTCGAGCTGATGCGGTGGGGATTGATACCTTCTTGGACAAAAGGAGAGGAGAAGGCAAAAGAGGTTAGCAATATGACATTAAATGCAAAAGCTGAAACAATTTTTGAAAAGCCGATGTATATGCGATCTATTGCTAAAAGCCGATGTATTCTTCCAGTTGATGGTTATTATCAATGGAAGGATGTCGGTAAAATGAAATACCCTCATTTTATATTCCCTAAAGATAAAGGTGTCTTTTCATTAGGTTGTATCTATGACACATGGATTAGTGAGGCTACCGGAGAAGTAGTTAACTCATTTAGTATTATTACTACTGAAGCAAATGAAGTAATGGCAATGATCAATTCTGGTAAACGTATGCCGTTAATACTGGATGATGAAGGGTGGCAACGTATCCATATTGCAAAATTACCAAGTAACATTCCGGGTATAAATGCTACAGCTAATATCACCGCATATTTGGCACTGGTGACTTCTTTAATGGGATGTATCACATAAAATATTATATCCCCAATGAAAATCGCAAGAAAATTTGCAAGAAAATTTGTTAATAAGGATTTGCTTTTCATTGCCATTTTATTTTATAATGCTTCATAAATTAAGCAAGTCTTTATGTTATAATAAATTGTTAATTGCCAAGCTTGTCCCTATCAGATTAATACCAAGCCTGTAATCGAGGAATTAATTTTAGCAATCATAATGAAATAAACATTCACTCCGACAAATAATGGCACGAGTGACAAGAAATAGGTAATGAAATGCAATAAAACTTGCTTAATGTGTAGAAAACTTATTCAAACCTAAAGTTCCTTAATTATTTTCTACTGCCGCCTTTTTCAATAGCCTGATTAAGCGCTGAAATTAATTTGTCGTTTATCTTTCCGCCCATTCCGGCTGTTTCTCCGCTCCATATCTTATCCATTGTTTCGCCATCATATATTTCAAGTGATGCCGGATACCATTCATCAGCCAGGAAGCAATAATTTTTGCAATCAGGTGAATTCAATATTGCGGCAATTTCAGATGCCGACATTATTTTATATTGGTATTTGTAACCGCTCAAAGTTTTTTCAGGCAAATAAAAATCTACAAAAGCCTTGTCAACCAACAGCGTTTTTGTCTTTAACGCCCCCGGATGTTTGCTTAATTCAGGTTTTATTATTTTCCCATAATCATCCAGGTAATAGGTGCGTATTTTAATTTTTTTATCAATGGTAATCTGCACATTATCATTAAGATTTTTTACAATACACCCAATACCGCTGCCAGCCAGCTTTATATCATATAACAGGAAATAGCTCCAGACAAAATTCAGCGGGATAGAATAAATATTATCTGTACCTTTATTATGCTTGTCACCATGGAAAATATTCAACTGAATAGCTTCCTGAGGAGAATCAGTGTGCTTTATAATGTAAGTTGACACATTGACAACAAATGCTTTGGGGTAATATTTATTAAACCCGAAACTTGGGGCTATGAAAATATTTTTCTCATCTTTGAGCAAGTTATTAATCTCGCTGGGTTCAGGTACTTTAGACTCGCATATTTTCCAATACTTCTTTACCGCGGAAACCAAACTGTCATCAAAGGCTTTATCACCACTGGGAAGTATATAAAGAGGGCCGGCTTTCAGTTCCTTTATTAAATCATCGTCATAATTAGCCACAATGTATTGGGCATTGGCTAATCCAAAAAATACAAGGAAGAAAAGCAGTAATTTAGTTTTCATGGGTTATAAGTGTTTAATTGTAATTAACGTAAGCTATCGGTTAATACTTCCACAAAAATAGTAAAAAAGAGATTCCAAAGTACTTTTTTTAGCACGGAAGTAACTCATGTAGTCTGTTGGCTTTATGGTCAGGAAGTTTAGTGAGCGTAGTT
>JBKQUY010000098.1:0-10769 GCA_052325425.1 Bacteroidia bacterium
GCGGATAGCCTCACTGTAATAATCAACCGAATTGGTTACTTTTTCCACCAAATCCCATTTGTTTACTACTATTACAATGCCCTTGTTGTTATTAACCGCAAGCGAAAAAATACTCATATCCTGCTGTTCCCAGCCCTGGGTGGCATCAATCAAAATAAGACATACATCGCAACGCTCAATGGCTTTTACGCTGCGCATCACCGAATAAAACTCAACATCTTCATGAACTTTGGCTTTCTTCCGCAGTCCGGCAGTATCTACCAGCAACATATCATACCCGAAACGGGTAAAACGCAAATCAATGGCATCGCGGGTTGTACCGGCAATCTCGGTAACAATCTGGCGGTTTTCTTCAAGCAATGTATTAATAAGCGATGATTTACCTACATTGGGCCTTCCCACCACAGCAATTCTCGGTAATCCTTCGGGGTAATGCTCATCTTTAAGCGTGGAAAGATGTTCTAAAATATCATCCAGCAAATCGCCTGTTCCGGCTCCGCTAATAGCAGAAACAGCATGTAAATCGCCAATGCCGAGGGCATAAAACTCAGCCGACTGAGCGGCACGCTCATGGTTATCGGTTTTATTGGCTACCAGGATTACTTTCCGGTCCTTATCTTTATTCTTGCGCAGCATATCGGCAACAGCTTCATCATAAGGAGTGAGTCCTTCTTCAATATCCACTAAAAATAAAATCAGGTTCGATTCATCAATTGCAAACTGCACCTGCTTGCGGATTTCGTCCTCAAAAATATCATCGGAGCCATGCACATAGCCACCGGTATCAACCAGGGTAAACCATTCACCGTTCCACTCCACCCTGCCATAATGCCTGTCGCGCGTAACTCCGGCGGTAGGGTCTTCTATCGCATCGCGCACACCTGTCAACCGGTTAAATAATGTTGATTTGCCTACGTTGGGCCTTCCTACTATTGATACAATTCTTGACATAAATTCGATTTGATAATTTGGTAATTTGATGATTTGATAATGACATAATGTATTGGAGTTTAATCACCAAATTATCAAATCATCAAATTTGTTTTTACAAGTATCCAAAGTTTTTTAATTGGTTCTCACTGTCTCTCCAGTCTTTCTTTACTTTAACCTGCACTTCTAAAAACACTTTTGCGTTCAGCCATTTTTCCATATCCTTGCGGGCTGCCGTAGCGGTCTTTTTCAGCGCGGCGCCCTTATGCCCTATTATTATTCCTTTCTGCGTATGGCGGTTAACATAAATAACTGCGCGTATAAAAGTAATCTTTTCCGTCTCCCTGAACTCTTCTATTATTACTTCAACTGAATAGGGAATTTCTTTCTGGTAGTATAACAATATTTTTTCGCGTAAAATTTCAGCGGCAAAAAATTTCTCAGGCAGGTCCGACATTTGTTCCTTGGGAAAGAACGGCTCACCTTCGGGCAAATAACCAATCAGCATATTTTTAAGTTCAGGCACATGAAACCCATGTAAAGCAGATACTGCCAACAGCTCTTTAGGCTTCAACTGAGTTTTGATAAGTTCCAGCTTTTGCATGGCATCTTCCTGTTTTTTAAGGTCAACCTTATTCAATATGGCAATTACAGGAACTTTGGCGTTCTGAAGTTTCAAAATAACATCGGGGCTAAAACCATTTTCCTCAACATCGGTTACAGCCATTATTATATCAGCATCTTCCATGGCCTCGCCTACCCTCTTCATCATCGCTTCCTGCATTTTGTAATGTGGCTTTATCACACCTGGAGTATCAGAGAAAACCATCTGGTAATCAGTATCGTTGGCAATAGCGGTAATGCGGTGGCGGGTAGTCTGGGGTTTATGGGTAACTATAGAGAGCTTTTCGCCCACCAAAGCGTTTACCAATGTAGATTTACCCACATTGGGGTTACCAACTACACTTATCCATCCTGTTTTATGCGTTTTATTCATATTGGCTGCTAAAGATAGCAAACTTAGACGGTTCCTAAGATTTTAAAAGCTATCCATCCCTGCTTTATATTATTAATGTAACATTGTTATAGGTTTTGTATATTTGCTATAATACATATGAATTAATGAAAAACACCTTCCCACCTTTCATTTTTTTTCTACTCTTTTCTTCTTCAAATGTATTTGCTCAAAAGGATTCTCTTGTTATAAAATCTTCTACATATCTGTCTCTAAATGTAGCAACATCTGGCCCCATATCTACTTTCATACAACCTGCCCCTTCAGAAGCAATGGGAATAATGGCTTATTGTAAAATAGATTATCTTATTAGTGAGAACTGGTTGGGCATAGTGGGGAAATTCTGTTATAGTGAAAATAATATGGGTAATTATAATGGGGATCTGCTTACAGCCCCTAATGCACCTTATTATTGTGGATGGGGCCTGGCAGGAATGGAATTGAATATACCCGGGAAGACAGTTTTTTTTGATATAAGATTCCTAGTAGGCGCAATGTATTTGAATAGCCCGGAAGTAAAATTCGATTCCAGTAGTTATAGCCCTAATGGATGGGGGAGTAGTGGCTCTACTGACGTTAAGCAGGGGAAAACTCTGGCCACAGCATATGACATGGGGTTTGGAATTATGTTTGACCCCAACGAAAAACTTACAGTATCACTTAATTTGGATTTTTATGGTGCCAGCAAAAACAACGCTATTGAAGTAACTGATGTTGGAGGTAACTACACAGGTCTTACAAGTACTCAATGGAATAATACCACATATTCTCCGGTAACAGTTGCCCTATTAAGTTTTTCATTTGGGGTTGCATATCATATATCGCAATAACATACTATCAAACGAAAAAGCCCCTGATTTCTCAAGGGCTTTTAATCGGTTTAGTAGCGGGGGTACACGGAAATGGCAGAATCGTATAAATAAGGGATTTACAAAACCTGATATGCAGTAAAGTTTTTACCATCGAATTTAATTAATTCTCCGAAACAAGCACCAAACCACATATTATTATTTGTATCTTCCACAATACCACCAATATCATTATGTTCTAAACAGGGTGGTGTATAATTGATAAATATTTTACCGTCAAATTTACAGATACCTTGTATTGAATTGAACCAAATATTTTTTTCCCTATCAATAAACATATGAACAATTTGTGTGTATTTTGGTATTCCAGCATTTGTAGAAATGTTTGTAAATTTATTCCCGTCATAAGTCCAAAGTCCATAATGGGTCCCAAGCAATAAGTTGCCATTATTTTCTTCTGCAATGCACCATACGTATATACGGTCAATTATTCCCTGATTTTTAGATACTGTAGTAAATGTATTACCATCAAATCGGCATACTCCTTTTGATGTTCCAACCCAAAAATTGTAATTATGATCTTGTATAATACAATTAACGCAATCATCACATAATCCCTGAGCAGTTGAATAAATGGTATAAGTTTTCTGATTAAAAGAAATAATACCTCTATTATTTGTTCCTATCCAGATATTCCCATCTTTATCCTCATAAATACAACGTATTGAAGTTCCCCAATGTGCCTGCAAAGAATCATGTATATTTAAGTCATCATAAATAGTAAAATTCTCTCCATCATACTTTATTATCCTCCCATCTTCAGTTCCAAGCCAAATATTTCCTTTCTTATCTGGTAATATACATGAAATATTTGTATCAGGTAAGCCTTGCGCTCTAGAATATATGTAGGCACTATCGTGATAACAAACTAATCCATCTCGAGAACATAACCATAAGTGATTTTTAGTGTCAATAAACTCAGCAAAAAAAAATATTGGCTGAATTATTGGTTTATCGGTGTCAATGATATTTTTACGGTTTGTAATATTTTCAAGTCGTTTTATTTTGGGTTTCCCGACATGAATAATTCTAAATAAATGAGCAGATATAGTAATTGGTATTTTGGAAATTACTATAGGAGATTGCATGGATGTATTAATGGATGTATTATTAGTACAGGCAAAAAAACTAATAGAAATAAATAAAAATAATAAGTAAAAATTTAATTGAAAAGATTTCATACCCCAAAATTAAAATATAAAATGATTCCTACCCAAAAGAATTTCTTTTTCGATTGTGTAAAAATAACCTACCCACAACTCAATTAGTTTTCAATATCATTATATTATTAAGGGAACTATTCAAGTTCATTTTTAATTTTGATTATTATATTGGTTAGCTTGTCGTAAATAGTTATTTACAACATTAGTGGGAAAAGTAGTCAACCTTTTTCAGGACGCCACAGTTAGGGTAGAGTGGCAATTTTGTTACTACTTTGTTACCCGTAAACGAAAAAGCCCCTGATTTCTCAAGGGCTTTTAATCGGTTTAGTAGCGGGGGCTGGATTCGAACCAACGACTTTTGGGTTATGAGCCCAACGAGCTACCTCTGCTCTACCCCGCAGTATGAATTTCAAGATGCAAAGATACACTAATTTTATGCTATATACATGATTCGGGACATATTTATGAACAAAACCGTAGATTTTATTAAAAACCTGTTAAGTTTTCTTAAAAACACGATGAAATTTAAGCTAAAAACGAAAAAAATATCATATGTTTCCTTTATTGGCAATTTAATTTACAGGTGATATACTTCAATACCAAAATTGACAGCAGTCATTTATATAACTATACAGGTATTATAGTTTCGCACCCATTACTTAACCAATTAAAACAGATAAAAAAATGAAAAAATTAAGTTTATTGCTTGCATCCGCCATATTGGCATCTGTATTCTGTTTTGCACAGGATGCAACTCAACAAAAAGAGCAGAAAAAAGAGACCAAGAAAACAGAAAAGGCTCCGGTAAAGAAGGTAGAAAAAAAGAAAACTGAGAAAAAAGAAGAAAAAAAGCCAATGGAAAAAAAACCTGAAGGCGCAAAATAATTTGTTGAAAGAATAACTCTTTGTAACGACGTCCTGCAGAAATGCAGGACGTTTTATTTTCAATACAAACAAACTCTTATGCAGGTTTATCCGGCCGCCCACAAAAACTATTCCAATGAATAGAGTCTTTTTTTGCCAGGTTCTTTTATAGTACCCATAGCTGTATCACCTGATATAAATAATTTATTGCTTTCAAGCCAATTACCCTTCAGGTGATTTCCTGAATAATATTCGCCAATAATGCCGGGTAATTTTAAATATTTATTGCTATTAATAATTTCATTATTGGGTGCAATACTATCTGCCAGGTTCTTCATAACAGAAACAGCATTCTGTCCGGAAGGGGGTTTGAATATATTATTGATACCGGCAAACCGGGCAAGAAGCAAGGATAGAGAAGCAAGTAAAACAAAAACAAATTTATGAGAAAGAATCTTTAACATAATACACCTTACTTATTTACCTCTATTATATATGAATACAGGCGCCAAAATTATTTTAAAGGAAAAGAGAATAGTATGATTATTATTATCCGTTTCACTGACATATATCATTGTCAATTTCATTTAAATATTGTAAACAATAAAATGGCCAAATCATATTTTCAACTCAATCGCAAGCTTATAATGTACTGACTTTTTACATGTAAAAATTTATGATTTTTCATGGAATGAATAACAATGCCCTGTTTGCATAACCTTAAATACCTTACTGCATAAGGGATATAGAGATGTATTATGATTTATTCAGATTGTCAACTATCAATTGCTCAATTGCAGTTTATCATGCTATACCATAATGTGCCAAGGTAGTTTTGCTGCCTGAAAATAAATTACAATTTAACAATTTAACAATCAATGTTATGAAAAAGAAAATTATTACAACCGCCATAGGTGTCATCCTGGGCCTGGCGAGTTTACATGCAGTTGAAACAGGGGGTGCAGTTTCCTGCACCGACGTAAATGGTTTTGTCAACCATAAAAATGTCGGGCCAACAGGATATTATACCCTTACTCCGGGTTACCAGGAAGAAGCTGCCGAAACGTATCACTATTCCGGCCCCGGCGAAGTAAGTTCAGTCCGGGTATATGGAAATTATGACGGGATTCTCCCCGGCATGGTTGGATTAAAGGTTGGTATATATAATGTAGATGCTTCCGGCAGGCCAACTACGCTTATCCAATCGCAAAATGCAACCTGGTGGTGGTATGACCAGGGTTATATTACGGTAACTTTCCCTCATGGTGGCGTAACTGTCAGTAACAACTTTGCCGTGGAGGTACAATTAGCATCCATATCCCCTGTTTCACCATCTTTTCAACTCCAGATTAACGGAAGCGGAGAAGGCGAAGGACAGGACCTTGCATCACTTGCGGGTACTTCAACAGGAGATAACTGGACAAGCGCAATGACCAGCTTTGGTTTAAATGAAGATTTTTATCTTGTTCCTGTAATGAAGAACTTTATTACTGCCGGATTTACAGCAAGTACAACATGTGCTTCACCATCGCAATCAATAACATTTACCAATACCACAAAAATGAGTACCGATAGTATGTTTAATATTATCGGGCTTGCAGGTTATACCGGTTCTGCTCATTACTATCAATGGGATTTCGGCGATAACACTCCGTTGTGCTATGATGCAAACCCTTCTCATGCCTATGCAATGCCAGGCGCCTATACAGTAAAACTAACCAGCACATTAGTAGGTTGGAACAATACCTGTTATGCCGTTAAAACCATGAGAATATCGGTTGGCATTGGGGCAAGTATCGCTTCTGTTGTAAATGTAACTTGTAATGGCTTGAGTAATGGCAGCTTTGTAGCTTTGGGCAGCGGAGGCATTCCTTCATATTCATATAGCATTGACGGGAATAATTACCAACCGGGTACTTCGTTTACCGGCTTACCGGCAGGCAATTATACTTTATACCTTACAGACAGCATGGGTTGTAGTGCCACGGCTGACTTTAATATTACGCAACCTGCACCTATTGTATTTTCATCCACAGGAACAACAAATGCAAGTTGCGGAACATCCGACGGAAGCATTTTAGTCGGCGCTACTGGCGGAGCAGGCGGGATTCAATATCAACTGAATTCAAATGCCTATCAATCTTCGGGTTCATTTACAGGCCTTTCATCGGGATTTTATGTAATTACAGCTAAAGATGCAAATGGATGTACCTTGCCGGATAATGTAACTGTAAACGATGTCGGCGGACCAACTCTGAGTATCATGAGCCAGACCGACGTAAGCTGCAATGCAGGGAATGATGCAACTATTGTTCTTAATGCAACAGGCGGTTCGGGAGTGCTGCAATATAGCATAAACAGAGGCCTGACTTTTCAGACAAGCGGCAGTTTCAGCAACCTTACAGCGGGAACCTACAATGCCATGGTGAAAGATGCAGCGGGTTGTAAACAGGCACAATATATAGTTATCCAGCAACCACCTGCTATAAGCTTAACAGCCTCATCAAGCGGTGTTACCTGCAATGGCGGCAGCGACGGAACGATAAATGTAACTTCTGCTATAGGCGGAACCGGCGCTTACTCTTACAGCATTGATGGTAAATATTATTATTCCATTACTTATTTCCCGTATGTAAGTGCAGGTACTTATACAGTTTATGTAAAAGATGCCGCAGGATGTATCGGAACTACAACAACTATGGTAACACAACCGGCAGCAGTTGCAGCCACTGTATCTTCTACGGGCACTTCCTGCAATGGTTCTTATGATGGTTCCATCAACATTGCTCCAACAGGAGGAACAGGCAGCTATTCTTTTAGTATTGGCGGCGATGCCCCACAGAATACCGGAGTATTCTCTGACCTGCCTTCAGGAACATATACTGTAACAGTAACCGATCAGAATAACTGTTCCTATACAACTACCACCACTGTAACTCAGCCTACGGAAGTTACCGCGAGCATAAATACCACGTCAGCCACATGTGGCAATACAAACGGCGGTTTTCTTGCAAAAGGAACAGGTGGCAGCGGCTCAGGGTACACCTATAGCCTTAATGATACTACCTTTAACAGTACAGGTTCATTTACTGATTTAAGCGCCGGTAACTACTATGTCATTGTAAAAGACGGTTCAGGATGTACAGGTACATTCCCGCTTACCATCAGTGACGCTAATGGCCCGGTAATTTCGGCTTCCACATCTACCAATATTGCATGTAATGGAGGTGAAGACGGGACTATTACTGTTTCGTTGGTAACAGGCGGAACAGGTACACTGCAATACAGTGTTAATGGAACTAACTGGCAAACATCAAATAAGTTTACAGAGCTGCCGTCAGGTATCTACACCGTTACTGTAAAAGATGCCAACGGATGTACCGGTACTAAGGTTGATACATTAACTGAGCCCAGTGCTTTTGTTATTACTACCAATATAACCAACTTAAGCTGCAACGGTGAGAATAATGGCGCAGTTACCGTATTGGCATCGGGTGGCGCAGGAACACTGGCCTATAGTATTAACGGAGGCAGCTCATTCCAGTCAAGCGATGTATTCACTGACCTTGCTGCTGGTTCTTATGATGTTACAATTCGTGATGCGGCAGGTTGTGAAAGTGAAAAGCAGTTTATTGTTGCCGAGCCACTCCCTATAACTATGCAAAGCGACGTGTTGAATGTTACTTGTCATGGCCAGGATAATGGCAGCATTGAATTGCTCGCAAAGGGTGGAACTACACCGTATGAATATAGTCTTAATGGGACGGTATATCAAACTTCCAATATGTTTACCAGTCTTTCAGGAGGTTCCTATACAGGCTATATGAAAGATGCCAACGGCTGTATTACAACCATACCGGTTACAATTATTGAACCCGCAGTACTTGCAATTGCCCCTTCTATAGGCGATGTAAGCTGCTCTGGGGGAAATAATGGTTTTGTTACCCTAACCTTAAGTGGTGGAACTACTCCTTACACTTACCAATGGTCGAATGAGGCTACAACACAGAATATATTTAACCTTCCCGATGGCAAATATTCTGTGAAGGTAACCGATAACAATGGCTGCATTGATACGGCAACTTACGATGTTACACAGCCTGCAAGCCCTATAGTTGTTAACGGGGTTGTTACAAACGCATCATCGGGCACAAGTACTGATGGAAGCGTAAGCCTTAGTGTAACCGGCGGAACATCCTCCTATACCTTTAGCTGGTCGAATGGTGAAACTACGCAAAACCTCACCGGCGCTGCACCGGGAAACTATACGGTTACCGTAACTGATAATAATGGTTGCATCAGCACCATGTCATTCACCGTAAACTTTTACACAGGAATACCTGCTGTTTCAAATAATGACAATGTAACATTGTATCCTAACCCGACAAGCGGGGAGGCAACTGTTGACGCTCAAAATAATGTTATTACAAGCCTGAAGGTTATCGATATCCTTGGGCAGGTAATGTACCAGTCTGAGCCTCAGCAAAGCAAAACAGTAATAAAGGGAGCGCAACTTGCACCCGGTATTTACTTCGTACAGGTACTTGTTAATGATAAGCTAACTACCATGAAAATGAATGTAATAAAATAAACATTCCGGCTTCTTAGCAAAAAAGCCCCTGACGATACTGTCAGGGGCTTTTTTATGTAAGATTATAGTTTTTAGATGTCAGTAGCATGCCTGTTATTATTCTACCACTTACCCTTCAAATGACCAAGGTCTATGAAGACGATAAGGAGATTTACTTTCTTTGTTATATTTGAGAAGCGAAAAGCATCTCTTTCATTTATTGCTTTTGTGATTCAATAGTATGAATGTAAATAAACCGTGAAGAATCTTACCCTGTCCATTTATGGCTTTTTGCTTTTCATTTTTCATTTTTCGCTTTGCACGGCGCAAAAAAATACTATTGACTCACTAAAAAATGTTCTGAAAACCCAGCAGGATGACTCCAATAAAGTAAATACTTTAAATGCGCTCAGCAGCACATTATGGCAAACGGGCAAATATGATACTGCATTAGTGTGTGCCAATAACGCCCAATCCCTGGCTGAACAATCGGGTTATAAAATTGGCTTATCATACGCCTTCAGAAACATTGGAATTATTTATGCCAACCAGGGCAACTACCCCAAAGCGCTTGAATGCAATCTTAAAGCCCTTGCCATTAACCAGGATTTAGGAAATAAAGGCGGCATTGGCCGGAATTACGGCAACATCGGGATTATTTATTACTGGATGGGCAATTATCCTAAGTCACTTGAATATTATTTTAAGGCCCTTACTATATTCCAGGAGATGAAGGATTCCGAGGGCGTTGCAGTTAACCTGGGTAACATTGGTCTTATTTACCAGGCGCAAAACAGTTACACCAAAGCGCTCGAATATCATACCAGGGCATTATCCATTGACCTGAAAATAGGCAATAAAGAAGAAATTGCGGCAGACGAAAGCAACGTTGGAATTATTTACATGGAGCTGAACGACCCTGGCAATGCCTTGAAATATGATTTTGAGTCGCTTCACCTTGATAAAGAAACAGGCGATAAGGATGGTATGGCCCATAACTTTGAAAACGCAGGGAATGTTTATCTCAAAGAAAAGAATTATACTCTCGCAAAAAAATATATTGATTCAGCCCTCGTCATTTCTCAGGAGATTGGGGAAAAGAACCTGATACCGGATATTTATAACGACCGTTCACGCCTTGATAGCGCAATGGGCAATTATACAGCAAGTATAGCAGATTACAAAAAATACGTTGTCTGTCATGACAGTCTTGTCAATGAGGCCAACACCAAAAAAACGGTTCAGGCTGAAATGAATTACGAATTCCAGCAAAAACAGGCGGCTCAGAAAGCTGAGCAGGATAAAAAAGATGCTGTGGCTGAACAGCAACGTAAAAAGCAGGCTGTAATCCGTAATTC
>JBKQUY010000099.1:0-7687 GCA_052325425.1 Bacteroidia bacterium
ATCATGTAGCAAATCTGCAAGTTTTTCGCCTTCTTTACGCTGTTTCTTGCAGATTTTTATTGACTTTTTTTAGTTGAAAACACCCCAAAATAAAGGATTGTACTAGTTTTTGAGGTTTGACTATTTAGAAAGTAAATTCAATCAGGATGAAATTTATAGTAGAGAATTCAATGCGTTGCCCGCTGGTTACTCCCCCAATGGCATGTCCTATAGTCTGGGCGGGTATGCCTACTTCTGGACGGCTACCGAGTATAGTTCAGGAGATGCATGGTTCCGGGGCTTGTACGCAAGTAACGTGCAGTCGAAGCGAGGCTACGCCATTAAGGCTTACGGATTTTCGGTAAGGTGTCTTCAAGACTGACAATTTGAATCTTCTGCGAGGATGCAGCAATAATCCGTGAAATTCGTGGCAGAAGAATCACCCTATTTCCCTACCCCTTTAGAAGCAAACACCCTTACCGGGTACCAGGATGAAAATAAACCAATGACAAGCACTGCAGCAAAAACATAGATGAAATCTGCCACTTGCAGGTTTACAGGATAAGCATCTACAACAAAACCAGAGCTGAACCGGATGAGTTTGAATTTGATTTGGATAAGGCAAATCAGCGTACCTATGATAAGCCCGATAATTGCTCCGATAAAGGTTATGAGCATGCCTTCATAAAGAAATATTTTTTGTATAGAACTGTTATCTACTCCCATTTTCCAAAGTATGTCTATATCTTTTTCTTTATCGAGGATGAGCATGGAAAGCGAACCTACAATATTAAATGTGGCTATAACCAGCACCATGGCAAGGATAATAAATGTCAGCAGTTTCTCAGTCTTCAGGGTTCTGAACAATAATTCATTTTGTTCGTACCTGTCCTTTACTTTATAATCGCTTCCCAGGGTTTTTTTTATTTTTTGTTTTACTTTTTCAGCATCGGCATTTTTAGCCAACCCTATTTCAATGCTGCTTACCGAACTGTCCTGGTAATCGAACAATTGACGCGCAAAATCTATGGAAACAATTACATAACCATAATCAAATTCATCGTTAATGGAGAATACCCCGGCAGGAAAAATATGTTTCTCCGTAATGGCATCTTCCGGATTTATTGAACCTTGCTGAATGCCGCGTTTCGGAGCATAGCAGGTTATAGAATAATAGTCGGCGTTTGTCTGGGCTACATCAAGGGTATAACCAATTCCCCTGCCAAAAACCCCATAATCGAGGTCGCCTTTGCGGAGTAAAAAATTTCCCTGCCGCATCAGGGTATCGAACTGTGTCATTGGCCTGAAATCGCCGCTGACGCCTTTCAGAGTTGCCAATGCCTGCTTGTCGTTGAACTTGAGCAAAGCCCTGTCCTGCATTACTTCAGTAAAATATTTAACGCCTTCAAAGTGTTTTATGCTTTCAAACTTGGGCCCGGTGGGGATAAAGGTTTTACCCTTTACGGCTTTAATCTGCAGGTCGGCGCCGAATGAATTGTAAAGCGAGCGGACAAGGTTGGAGATACCATTAAAAGCCGATAATACAATGATAAGCGCCATAGTGCCTATAGCTATTCCGCCCAGCGCCACACCTGAAATAATATTGATGGCATTGTGTGACTTTTTTGATACCAAATACCGGCGGGCTATAAATAATGGCAGGTTCATGGTTGCAAAAGTAAGAAAAGGAGCTATGAGTTATAAGTTATGAGTAGCGGGCTGACAACCGATTACTGACAACTGACTATTTATCCCTTGTTTTTTAACTGGCCGCTTCCTCCACAAAACGGGCATCCGATTCCATAACATGTCCGCATTTTTTGCAGGTTCGCAATTCCTTAGAACCATAGAATCTTTTAAACACTGGTATAAAGTCCTTTTCGATACTGGTCAGGAAAAACTTTTCTTCATAAAGAGGATTATTGCATTTTTCGCAGAACCACATCAATCCGTCATTTTCATCGGGGTGACGCTGGCGTTCAATCACCAGTCCTACTGTGTTTGCCCCACGAATCGGGGAGTGAGGGGTGCGTGGCGGCAACAGGAATATCTCTCCTTCTTTTATAGGAACATCCACAGCTTTGCCATTCTCCTGTATTTTCACTAATATATCTCCTTCCAATTGATAGAAAAATTCTTCACTTTCATTAAAGTGGTAGTCTTTACGGGCATTAGGGCCGCCTACAACCATAATAATAAACTCAGTATCTTTATAAACGAGTCTGTTATTTACCGGAGGTTTTAACAGGTGGCGGTTCTCATCAATCCATTTTGAAAAGTTGAACGGGCGTGTTATCATAGCTTATAATGATTAGGAATTTTATGCAAGGTAGTGAATAATTTTGAATTTAAATGAATGCAATGGATAGGTCTTCGACAAGCTCAGACTGACATTACAAGCTCAGGCCGACAATACCGCGTCATGTTGAGCCTGCCTTGCTCCGCCATAGCGCTTCGCGAAGGCGCAGTCGGAATATATTCCTTATCTATAGAATTCAAAATTCAACATTACCTCTTATTACTGCCTTTTGTTTGCATTGATTTAGCCTTTTGCGCGGCATGTTTCTCGGCAGTTTTTTTGATAATAAAATTTATAATAAAACTAATCAGCACAATAATAAATGAAGCAATCGGCGCTATCCTCCTGAGTTTTTCAAGGAGGGTCCGGGTCTTTTTCTTTTTCAGGTATTTCTGGTAATCGCCATTGGCCTCAATACCTTTTTGGGCAAGCTCAATTATGTTGTTTGCCACCTTGCGGCAAAGGTTTTCATCAATAAGTATAATAAGGGCTTTGTTGAATGTGCCTTTGAGCCTGGCTGCCTCATGTTCGCTGTGCCCGGCAGATTGTTCTTCTAAAAAATTCGACCAGTAAAGCCTTCCGTTAAGGTCATCATGTACTGCCTTTAGTATTTTTTCCGCTGCCCCGTGTACGTCCATCTTAACTACTCATCCCTTTCCCCTCTCTGCAAGTATAGAGGGGTTAGAAGAAAGATTTTTTATTTTTAATGACATCTGTTAAATTAGCTATACAAATATAAATTATCAATATTTAATAAAGGTAATTTATATTACTCACTATATATTTTTTCATTATTGAGTCCGTGATTTACAATTAGCGAACACCTTTAATAAATAATCAGATAATCAGTGAGCCAAATATATTTCTATAATGGATTGAGCGGACTATTAAATTGGAAGAGATATTAACTAAAAAATAAAATATAAAGAAACTATTTGCTTCCCTTTATATTTGTCAGAGAGCGGGTGTCGTCAGTTAAAAAATGAAACTCTGCGGCTACAGCAAAATGGTCTGAAAGGTCACAATGCGCTGCATCCCATTGTTTGCGGAAAGTAACTATATGCATTTTGCCCTCTAATTCAAGGTGTCCCGGTTTTGAATAAAATACATAATCAATCAGTTGGGGCCTTGTCAATTGGGGCTGATTAGCGAGGGTTACTATTAAATCGTTATGGCCATAATCGTATGAATAACATTTTTCACCTTCCAGGGTGCATTGGTTAAGTTTCAGCGAATCAACCAACTGGCTGTGGTTATTTGAATCTGCTTCAATGGTATTAAAGTCACCGGCTACAAACTGAGGCACATTTTCTTCTGCGTAAGGCTCTAATAGTTCTTTGCGAATCTGGTTGTACTGCACAGCTCTTATTGCCTGAACGTCTTTTCCGTTGTTGGGGTCTGACTGAAGGTGTGTGCCAACCAATTGAAAACAAAAACCATCTTTCATACCTTTTAGTAAAATAGCGCCTTTACATGCAAACCTGTCGGAACCTTGTGCATTTTTAAAAAATATCTGTTTCACAATTTCCACCGGTACCTTGCTCAATATCCATACCCCGCAACTGGTTTTATAGAAAACATTCTTCCTGGGGTCGCCTGATTCAAAAGGATACAAGCTCTTAAGCCCTTCCCTTATTATTCCGCGGGCCTTGTTATCAAAGGCTTCTTCAAATACTATAATATCTGCGTCCTGTGTTTTCAGTATCTCAGCTATTTCCTTAGCCCTTTTCACCTGCCCGGTATGGATATAAAGGCGTGGAAGCATATATATGTTCCAGGTAAGTATTTTAATACTACCGCCCTGGTCCTGGCTGTTGCACTGGCTGAAAGCGAATGCAGGTAAAAAAGCTACTACCAGGAGAATCAGGGAATATTGTATTTGCTTTTTCATCGCGTATATGGGTTTTGTTTATGCTGCAAAGTTCCGGCCTGTATATTAACTACGTATTGCTACTGAATTAATAAAATATTAAATAATTCCCCTGAAAGCCTTAGCCTGTAAAGTTTTTAATGTGATAAACATATTCTCAACACTATTTATTCACATGGAGTTGTTAATAAGGGTATAATGCTAAAAAATAGCTGAAAGCTAAATTCTGCGGGCAGGTATATGCGTTTATTCATTTAGTTTACTATCTTCGCCATGCCAAAATCATGATATAAGTCATATTCATACTAATTTAACACAGGTAAACATGAAAACAACATTTACAAAAATTTCTTCAGTAATTCTTATGGGCTGCGCCCTGTTTGTATCTGCAAGCTCTTTTGCACAGTCAGGTAACAAGGCCAGCATCACAAAAAAAAGTAATGATAAAAAACCTGATTGTGTAATTTTGGGCACCGTATTGGACCAGCAAAATGAAACATGTTATGGCGGCACCAGCGGGCTTGCTGTTTTGTATGCTTTTGGCTCAACAGGCCCTTATACCTTTTCCTGGTCAGGGGGTATTACAAGTTCAACCCTTGATTCTATTAATGGAACACGTGGTTTGGCTGCAGGCACTTATACTGTAACCATTACCAATGCACTTGGGTGTACAGGTACAGTAGATGTTACCATTACCCAGCCATCGAAAATCACAGCAACAAATACCATCATAGATGATATATGTTATGGCGGAAACAATGGCTCTGCTACTATAGCAGCAAGCGGAGGCACTCCTAAAAAAAATAATCCGAATTATACCTATGCCTGGGCTCCTGCAGTCAGTACAGCCGATTCAGCAAAGAATTTAACAGCAGGCACCTATATTGTTACGGTTACCGATTCAAACAGGTGTACTGCCAAAGACACAGTTGTGATTACACAACCTGCTCAAATAGCGACAAAATTTAACGTCGTTCCCTCGTCCTGCAAAACAGTTAATGGCTCTGTCGGTATTGTTGCCTCAGCCGGAGTATTACCATATACTTATAGCTGGTCTCCGGGGGGAAATACCAACGATACGCTCACCGGGCTTGGAGCAGGTACATATACATGTACTGTTACTGATGCTCATGGGTGTACAGTCAGTCCCGTTGCAATTGTTTCGGACAGTACCACACTTAGAGATTCAATTACAAGCCAGGCCAATGAAAGTTGCTACGGCGACAGTATAGGTTTCGCCGCAATAGGTGTAAAAGGAGGAAGCGGGCCTGTAACATTTAACTGGGCTCCATGGGGAGGTACAGATACCCTTACCAGCGGACTGGCAGCGGGTACATATACATTTACTGCCACTGATTCAACAGGATGTGAGGCAATAACTACGGTAACAATTACCCAGCCTAAGGCGCTTCGCGACAGTATGTCGAGGGTAACCAATGTCGCTTGCCATGGAGGTTCAACCGGAAGGGTGACAGTTGGGATCGCAGGAGGTACAAGCCCTTATACTTACTCATGGTCAACAGGAGCTACCACTTCGAGTATTACCGGTGTTCCTGCCGGGCCATTAACTGTTGTAATTACAGATAACAATGGCTGTATGGATTCAGCTATGGTAACAATAACCCAACCTGCCACAGCAGTGGCCGACAGCAATATAATCAGCAATGTTACCTGTTATGGCGGAACCAACGGCTTTGTTATTGCTTATGCCTATGGCGGTACACCATACATAAAGCCTCCGAGCTATTCATATAGGTGGAACAATGGAGTTACCAGTACTACTGACACTGCAGCAGGTTTAGCTGCCGGTACTTATGTAGTTAGAATTTCAGATTCTAACCGATGCAATCTGCATGATACCATTGTTATTACCCAGCCAGCCTCATTTATATTGCAAACTGATACTACCATTTCATTCCAATCTTCTCCCTGCATGGATTCGGCATGGGTGGTGTTAAGTACTGCTGATTCAGGGTATACATTTAGCTGGTCGCCATCAGGTGGCAGTACAGATACTGCAACAGGACTTTGCCCCGGTACTTATATAGCTACCATTACGAACAGCGTTGGTTGTGTTGAGAATGACACGATACTGGTAGGCTCCGCTGTAGGAATACCTGATCTTTCCAGCAATGAAAGCATTAAGGTCTATCCCAATCCTGCAACTGACCAAATCAATATCAGCATTAGCGGAAATAGCATTGCCCTGCAAAATGTTGCAGTATTCGACATAACCGGCAGGCAATTAATGACAGAAAAAGTAGATGCCAATTCCAGTTTGCTTACCCTTGATGTATCCAAACTGTCAGAAGGCGCATATTTCCTTAAGCTTACAGGCAACAATGTAAAAGTATTTAAGTTTACTGTAGCGAGATAGTAAATTATTAAGTAGTACGATAAACAAAAGAGTCCTGCAAAACTGCGGGACTTTTTTTATTACTGTTATGAAATCTTATTGTTATTTTTTTTGCCCCGGTTTTTACCTAACCTCGTTTAGATATGGGAATATGGTTGTATCGTTTTAGCCGGACCGGGAATCGTCTGTCGGGGTTAAGTAAATTTTCATTATCTTAGTAAAATATTTATTTCATTTATATATGAAAACAAACATGTTTACAAATAGACTGGCTCTTTCACCTGCAACCCATCCGGGAGTTCTTTTGAAAGATGAAATTGAATTCAGGGGCATATCGCAACAAGAACTTGCCACAGGCATGAATGTTGACTCTAAATTAATAAATGAAATAATTGAAGGTAAAAGAAACGTTACCGCCGAAATTGCATTAAAGCTTGAAAAGGCTCTCGAAGTAGATGCTTTTTACTGGATGCGTTTACAGGCTAAATATGATATTGACACCCTGAGAATAATGGAAAGAGAGAAAAATCCTGAACAAACGGATGGTGTTATTGCACGTGAACCAAAAAGCGCTTATGCCAAGGCTTTCTCAGGCGCCACCAAAAAACCTGAATAGCTCCTACGCTGTTTTTTTACAACCTTACCAGCCTGAATTATATTAAAAGGCTTAATTTCTAATTGCCGCCTCTTCTGCCACCGCCCCATTGGTGCGATTCTTCCATTTTCTGGTATTGGGCATACTGGTCAGATGTAAGAATGCCTTTGATTTTCGCATCCCTGTTCTCCTTCAAAGGTTGCATTTTGCTGCGCATGGCTTCGCGGTCGCCATTGCTGCTGTTACGCGCATCCTGCATGGCTTGCGAGAATTCCTGTTCAACTGCCAGAATCTTACTTTCCTGGTCAGGCGTAATCCCGGTTACATTCTTTTTTATATTATCAGTTTGTTTCCGGGCCATTTGCTGAGGGTCCATAGGAGTCCTTTCCTGGGCATAAACATTAAATGAAATGAGCGCCATACCGGCTATGATAACAAATGATTTTAAGATTTTCATAATAATAGATAATTTATTTTGTTAATGCTTTATTTGACGATGTTTGATTTTGTTACCTGTGGATTAATTAACTTAAGTTGCGACCTTGTTTGTTGGATTCCTCATTCCGCTCCGCTACATTCGGAATGACA
>JBKQUY010000100.1:0-23530 GCA_052325425.1 Bacteroidia bacterium
GGTGCGGGCAAAGCCCGCACCCTCACACCCCCCTCTATTATTTAAAGCGGTGTCATTCCGGGTGTAACGAGGAATCTGATTGAAATTAATTAAACACTAACCCCTCAACCATGAAATTCAACAACAAAATATTTGCGGCCAATATATCGGGACGCAGGTATATAATTCACCAGGGCGGCACCGGCGCCGGAAAAACGTATGCTACCCTTCAATACCTCTTAGGTTATGCCGCCAAATTCGATGGTAAAATAATATCGGTGGTGGGCGAAACCCTCCCCCACCTGAAGCGTGGCGCCATGCGCGATATGCGGCGCATAATTGAGGAAGAAGGATGGGATAACAGCATACATGAAAACAAAAGCGGTTTTTATTTCAAAACAGGGAAAAGCATTATAGAGTTTTTCTCCGCCGACAGTTCAGCAAAGCTCAGGGGCGCAAGGCGTGACGTGCTTTTTATTAACGAATGCAACAATGTTGATTATGAATCTTTCATGCAACTGGATGTGCGAACCCGCAAGCGCACCATATTGGATTTCAACCCTGTCCGCCGCTTTTGGGTACATGATAATTTGCTCCCTTCGCTGCAGGAAAAAGACTTTTTGTTTTTACAAAGCACCTATTTGGATAATCCCTGCCTTACGGCCGAAGAAATTGCCAATATAGAACGCCGCCGCGCAAATGCCAATTGGTGGAAGGTATATGGCGAGGGCGAAATAGGAATAACCGAAGGGTTGGTATTTAATAATTGGGAAATAATACAATGCAGAGACGACATGCATGCCGTCTCTACGGGTAAACACATGGATTCACCCCTGCCGGGTACGTTTCTTGGTTACGGCGTAGATTTTGGTTTTACCCATTCGCCAACTGCAATTGTACAGGTAAACGAATATAACGGGGAACTCTACGTACATGAATTGTTTTACCGCACCGGCATCCAGAATGATGCCCTGTTTGAGTTTGCGGCTAAGCACATTGACCTTAATGCGCTTGCCGTTGCCGACAGCGCTGAACCAAAAACGGTTGACTATCTTTATTATAAGGGGTGGAGAGGGTTGCATGCTGCCATTAAAGGGCCCGACAGTGTGCAATTTGGCTTAAACCTGCTGCTTGACAGGAAAATAAATGTAACCGCTACCAGCCTGAATCTTATAAAGGAATTAAGAGAATATATGTGGGATACTACTCATTCCGGCGCATTTGTAGATAATCCCGTAAAAGAATATGACCATGCCATTGATGCAATACGTTATGTAGTCAGTTATCCGCCAAAAAAGAAGTTGATAATGGCGTGAAGTCAACCAGGAATTA
Organism: Bacteroidia bacterium; assembly: GCA_052325425.1. Classification (GTDB taxonomy): domain Bacteria; phylum Bacteroidota; class Bacteroidia; order JABEUT01; family JABEUT01; genus JABEUT01. The sequence continues at coordinate 1,312 of JBKQUY010000100.1, forward strand.
AAAATCAGGAATGAAAGTAGCAAGGATGACATCCGTCTGAATTTTAACCCTGCCTTTAAAGGCGGGGTTATTTATAATAACCTGTTTAATGGCTTTAGCCCTGGCATCAATTATACTTTCAAAACCAATAAAAAATATCAAAAAAAACAGAATTGTTAAAATAAAAAACCGCATCAATAAAACCATAAAATACTGATAATCAATGCTCCGCAATTTTACATACCCCTTGAATTTCCGCAGTTTTCCGCAATTTTCCGCAGTTTTTTGCAAAAATATGGCTATAAAAAATTTAATAACTGAAAACCAAATACTTATGATTTATTTTAGTACTATGTATTGCATGGTATTGTTTTATGTATATATATTTGCAATGTCAAATTATAAAATTAAACTCGTATGGAAATAGAAAACACAAAAGCGCAGATGAGAAAGGGAGTGCTCGAGTTTTGCATACTATGCATATTATCGGAAAAAGACGCTTACCCGTCGGAGATAATAGAAGCCATGAAAAATGCGAAGCTTATAGTTGTAGAGGGCACCCTGTATCCTTTGCTTATGCGCTTAAAAAACGAAGGGCAGCTTGGCTATGAGTGGAAAGAATCCACATCGGGGCCGCCGCGTAAGTACTACAAGCTTACCCCCGCCGGGAAAGAATTCTTAAACGGGCTCTACGCCTCGTGGCAGGAATTGGTTGACTCGGTAAACCTGATTGCAAAAAAATATTCACCTAACACACTATAAACAAAACCATGAAAAAGACAATAAACATAAGCCTGGGCGGAATTGTTTTCCACATTGAAGAAGACGCTCACCAGAAACTATCGGCCTACCTCGATGCCATCAGCGACTCCATGCAGGGCTCGGAAGGCAAAAACGAAATAATGGCCGATATAGAGGCCCGCATAGCTGAACTGCTTCAGCCTAAAGTGAACGACTTTAAGCAGGTAATTACCATTGCCGAAATAGAAGAGATAATCAGCACCATGGGCAGCCCCGAAGAGTTTGCCACCGGTAATGCGGAAACAAAAAAAGAAGAACCCCTGAACACCGGCGAAAAAGGGCGTTACCAATATGGGCAAAGGCGCATATTCCGCGACCCGGACGATAAAGTGCTTGGCGGTGTATGCTCCGGCCTGGCTTACCATTTCGGCATTGACCCGATATGGCTGCGTTTGGGATTCGGCTTATCCATCTTCCTGGGCGGCTTCGGATTCCTTCTTTATATATTGCTACTTATAATAATCCCGAAAGCCCGCACTGCCGCCGAAAAGCTGGAAATGCGCGGCGAACCGGTGGATGTAAACAATATCCGCAAGATTATAGAAGAGGATATGCAGGACTTTAAAAGAAGGGCCAGAAACTTTGGCGACGACATGAAGAACTGGAGGAGGCGTTCGCGCGGGCAGCAATTTGAAAGGAACGTAGGCGATTTTTTCGCGTCCTTTGGCCACGGGCTCGGTAGCCTTATAGGAGCTGTGGTCAAAGGTATTTTGCTTTTTATCGGTTTTATCCTCGTCATAGTGTTTGCAAGCCTGCTGGTTGCCCTGGTATTGTCGCTATGGACAGGAATGAATATTGTGCACATTGAGGCCCACGACGGACATATGATTAATTACTCGGCCCAAAGCTTTTTTAATATGCTCGACATCAATGGCTGGGAAAGGAACATGCTGCTGACGGGTGTTTTCCTCTTTATTGGCATACCCTTGCTCGGACTGATTGTCCGCTTTGTTAGGGCAATGATAGGAAGAAAGCGCCCCTTTCAATGGTTTACCGTAACGGCATCTATACTCTGGACGGCAGCATGGATATTTATGATTATAGGTATTGCTTCAGTTTCGAAGCACTTTTCGGTAACCGACCATGAAAGCGATGAAGCGATGTTCACCCTGCCCCGCTCTGCCAATACTATGTATTTAAAAATGGCCGAACGCATAGGAGATGAAGATGTGTCGGTAAGGATAGACTCCCTCAATTTTTATATGTCAGATGATGATATTTTCCGCGGCAGCCCCTCACTCTGCATAGCTGCAAGCCCTGACACTAATTTCTATTTAATGATGAAAAGATCAGGAAGGGGTGCAAATATGGATGAGGCCAAAGAATCGGCCAACTCAATTGCCTATTCTTTTGCTGCCCATGATTCTGTTTTGGAACTGTCGCCCTATTACCAGATAGTTGAAGGTAAGCCATGGAGGCGGCAAAAGCTGGAAGGCCTGCTTGAAATACCCTTGGGCAAAGCCGTTGTTTTCCCGGAAGGCATTGACCATATTATATGCGCAACGGTTCATCATAAACACCGCCACCTGGGAGGGCACAAATGGATAATGACTAAAAACGGGCTTGAATCGGCAGAGGCAACATTTTAAAATAGCTGATAAATAATATAAAGAATAAAATATCCATTTACAGATGAACGAAAAACTTACCGCAGAGGTTGCAGAGATAAATGCACGCAGAGTGCGCCGGGGAAATGTTACCACATTATTACTCTCAGCGAACTCTGCGTTAAAATCTTAAAATGAACAAGTTAAAGAAAGTTAAAGTACTCACAAAGAAAGTTAAAGAATTAAAAGTGTAACAAAAAGATATAGTAATTCGTCACACGGAAAACAAACTCATCATGCAAATAAAGACCACGATACTTTTATTTTTCATAATCACCTGCCAGTTGGCCTTCGCGCAAAGCGGCACAGTTGATTTGAAAATTGCAGACGAGCAGCAAAAGCCACTCGACGGGGTATTTGCCCAACTGGTGAAATCGAAAGATTCTACCATGGCTCAATATGGAGTCAGCGGGCAGGACGGGTCATTGGAGTTTACCAATATTGTAAACGGGAAATACATAGTATATATTTCCCAGACAGGTTTCGAGAACTACTATTCAGAGGCTTTCACAGTTGACAGCGCCCACCCGGCAGTTACTTTACCTGCTATTACGCTGAAATCGAAATCGCTGAAAGAAGTTACCATAGTAAGCAAGACTCCGGTAATACAGCATTTCCCCGATAAAACAGTGGTTAATGTGCAGGAGAGCATACTGGCGGCGGCGGGTAGCGCTTTCGATGTTCTGCAACGCTCACCCGGTGTTTCAGTTGACCAGAACGATAACATCAGCCTGCATGGAAAAGCCAATGTAATGGTGATGATTGACGGGCGCATTACACCTATGTCGGCCACCGATTTAGCCAATATGCTGCGGGGTATGCCGGCAGAATCGGTTGAGAAAATCGAGTTCATAACCAATCCATCCGCAAAATATGACGCCAATGGTTCGGCGGGCATCATCAATATTATCCTGAAAAAAGATAAACGCATGGGCATGAATGCCACGGTGACAGCAGGATATGCACAGGGTATTTATCCCCGCACCAATGACGGTTTCAGCTTTAATGATCGGACAAAGAACATGAATATTTTCGGAAGCTATAACTATTCATACCGAGGCAGCGCCAACATTCTCACCCTGAACAGCAATTTTTACAATAACAATACGCTCACCGGCAGCACCCTGCAAAATGAGTATATCAAGATTCCCTATAATACCAATACTGCGAGGTTAGGCGCGGACTTTTTCGCTTCCGATAAAACCACTATTGGCTTTATAGCAGATGGCTCCATATCAGAGTATGACCTTTCTGAAACCACCACCACGTATGAATATGACAGCCTCAATAATGAAAAATCATATAATACAACCAGCAGCAGCAGTCCCAATACCAATTACAATTATGCCGGCAACTTTAACATGAAACATAAGTTCGACTCCCTCGGCAGGGAGATATTGGTAAACCTCGATTACGCCAACTACTGGAACAATTCGACACAAACCATAAATACCTTTTATTATAATCCTGATAACTCAGAAGCCTCAGCTCCCACGGCCTTGTATGGCTCGCTGCCCGGCAGGCTCGATATTTATTCCTTCAAAGCCGATTACGACGGGCAACTTGGCAAAAAAGGAAACCTGGAGGCAGGAGTAAAATCAAGCTATGTATCTACTGATAACAGCGTTAATTTTTATAACGGGGCCAACAGCTCAGCCCCTGTTGACACTACGCAGACCAACCATTTCATATACACCGAAAATATAAACGCCGGCTATGTTACGTACAGCCGCAGTATTCCCAAGGCAACCCTGCAACTGGGATTGCGCGCGGAACAGATGGTGGCCAACGGCGACCAGGTTACCACCGGGCAGGAATTCTCGCACAACTATGTGCAGTTGTTTCCTAACCTCTCCATCAACGACTCCATTTCTTTGAATAACCAGTTGGGGTTTTCGGCTACCCGCAGGATTGACAGGCCCACCTACGACCAGTTAAACCCGTTCAGCCTCTATATTAACCCTACATTCTATAAACAAGGCAACCCCTACCTTATACCCCAGAATGCCTATACCTTTGAGTTATCAGACACCTATAAAGAAAACTATACCCTCGGTTTTAACTACACCCACACCATTGACCCCATTATTACCGTCATACAACCCTTGGCCAGCAGGCCCGGCGTGGCAGAGCAGACGGATGATAACCTAAACTCCTCCGATTACTATGGTCTGAACGGAACAGTGGTATGCCCCATTACTCCCTGGCTCACCACCACCACCTTTGTTGACGCCTTTTATAGCCACTTCAAAGCGGACCAGTCCTCTACCCCTTTGAGTACAACCCGTTTTCTGTGGGATATGAATACGGACAATATCTTCACACTTTCCAAAAAATTAACCATTGATATAAATGGCTATTATACTTCAGGCTATGACCTGGGCTACCTGTTTATAAAGCCCCTGGGGACGGTTTCGCTGGGTTTGCAGAAGAAAGTCCTTAACAACAAGGGCACCATCAAATTAAATGCCAGCGATATCTTCTGGTCACAGGCTATAAATGGCACCACATCATTCACTGACTATAATGAAACAATACATCAGCGGCGCGACACCCGGACGGTGGGCTTTTCGTTCACCTACCACTTCGGCGGCCAGCCTTCCTCGCAGTCCCTGCGCAATAAGGGCGGTGCGGAAGAAGAGAAGAAACGGGCGAGCGGCTCCCAGCAATAATAGGGGTACATCTTTAATTCGCACCCACTCACAGATTTCCATATCTTTGCGCCCGAAAATTAAGGAGAGTTGTCCGAGTGGCTTAAGGAGCACGCCTGGAAAGCGTGTATATCCGAAAGGGTATCGTGGGTTCGAATCCCTCACTCTCCGCTCCTATAATACTATGCTAAGACCGGAACGTGCTTTCCCTATAAGTTACTTTATTGAAACCAAAGCTCCTGAAATCAATAGCAGCGATTGGCGCAAACTCAACCACTCCAAGTTCGATTTCAATGTAACCAATATAGATGACAGGCTGGTATTGACAAGAGGGCCCAGAGGCACCCGGTGCGAGCTAAAGCTTGCTGATGGAAAGCTTGTAGGCACCGATAATGGCGAGCATGGCGGTAAGCTCATCTTCAAGCCCATTGACAAAACCAAGACCGCAACAGAAATTAAGCGTGGTAACATAAAGTTCATATTTAAGCTGCAGGATGTCATTTACTTCATTGAAAGGATTGATAGTTCGGGTATTGGAGAAGGCGCCATGTACAGGGTTGATATTGTAAATAATGCCTTTTCATTTACTAAAATTCTAGGGTTTGAAGATGCACCTGAAGCATACGCAATATATAAAGGGGATTTACTCATTGCTTCATATAGGAATTTTTATGTGGTACATGATTTGAAAATGGATGTGTTTTTAAAGGATACTTTTTGGGAAGGCCTGTTCCCTACTTCGATTGCTGTGCTTGATGAAAGGCATGTTTATATCGGCCTGAGAAGCGGTTATGCACAACTCGACCTGACAAATAAGAACCTGAGGTTTTACAAATATTCGGTTATTAGCTGAAGGTAACATTTACTTTTTATTATGGGCGCTTGCCCTCATTTTCATTTCCAAGGAATTAAAGAAAGCGCTGTCAATACTTGCACCGGTACTTTTTGCAATTACCGCATATTTATAGGCATCTGTAGCATCTCCAAGTTTATCATATATTACCGACATATTGTAAGCCGCAGTTGGTGCAACTTCGTTATGGCCTGATTCTGATTTTACGGGCATAGCAAAATCATCCAGCGATTCCTTCAACATACCGGCGCTAAACTTTGCTACTCCCCGATAGAAATAATAATAAGGGTTTCCCTTGTTTGCATCTATTAATACATTATAATGATTGATGGAATTTACATATTGCTTCATATTCATATAAGCGCTTGCAATATTGGCATATAACTTTTCTTCATTGGTATCTATAGCCAAAGCCTTTTTATAATATATAACAGCGCTGTCCTCCTGCCCCATCATAGCCCAGGCATCTGAAACTTTAACAAGCGTAGTCGGAACCGGCGAACCTGCATGGAGCAGTTTGCTGTAATATTTTGCCGCATCGGGATAATCCTTAATTGACTTATAAAGATTCCCCATATCATTAAAAACTTCAGCATCATTATTCAATCTGGCATATTTGGCATAATAATGGAGGGCGCTGTCGGGTTGCTTATGGTCCTGGTAATAATCGCCAAGGCCTTTGTAAAATATAGAAGCCTCATCATGGTATTGCATTACAGCATCTTTAAAAAGGCTTTCCGCAGTCAGCCACACATTTGTGCGTTTTGCGCATAGAACAGTAATTGTCAGGGAATACGCTGCAATCACAGCTATTACATGTACTTTTAAGGCCGGATAGTGTTGTATTATTTCATACAGGAAAAATGTAACCATAAAGAATATTCCTATATAGGAAACATAAGAATACCTGTCAGCCATAATGGCCATACCTTCCGATATAAACTGCAGCACCAATAACAGGTTTACCAGGAAGAATCCTATGCCAAAAATCACAACCCTGAAATAATTATTGTTCACCTTATAGGTTATATACAAGGGTACCGCAATAATGAACAAAGCAATAAAGAATGATAAATAGTAGAATGCAGGAAGAGGCATATCCACATGCAATTCCATATTGATACAGGGGTACGGATAAAAAGTGGAAAGATTAAATGGAACAAAAAACTTGTATATGTACATCACAAAACCATAGGTTGCAAACAAGACCCTCTTAACGATTGGTATATTGCCAAATGCCGTAATAGTATGCGATGACTGTCCATAATGATAGGAGATATAACTAAATATGGCCGCAATCACTATCAGTGGTATTTTTTCAATGATTATACTTTTATCCCACTTTCTCTTCAATAAAATATCCATACAGAATAGAGACAAGGGGAATACTATTGCCATTGGCTTTGATAAATAGGAAAGAATGAAAAGAAGGGCTGTAATAAGGTACCATTTATTGAGAAATGAGTATTGAGATTTGAGTATTGAGATGTACTTTAGATAGCTTAGTAAGCCCAGCAGGTAGAAGAAAGTATAGAGTACGTCCTTGCGTTCTGATACCCATGATACCGATTCAACATGCATGGGGTGAATGCCGAACCAAAGTGCCGACAGGGACGAGATAAACAGAATAGCATTCTTATTTACAGATTCAAGTTTGGAGAATAAGGCCCCGGCAAGTAAAAAGACCAAAGCCGTATTAGCAACATGAAGTAATATGTTCACAAGGTAATAAGGCATGGGCGAAAGTTGGGAGAAATAATAATTTATAGCAAATGATAATGATGCTAAGGGAGGGTAAAAGTCCCATGTAAACATCATTTTCAGGTTATGCCAGGTCAAGGCTTTTATGTATGAATTGATGGTAATATTAAAGTCATCGTCCCAGTTGGTAAATTGGTTATGGAGGGAATTGACAAAGCAAAGAAATGTCAATACACAAATCCCGGATATTATCCAGGGTTTATATTTTTCAAGGTTATTTTGCTTTGGCATTTCCATTATTCAAAAATAGTATTTTGTTCTTTTCTTATTTTAACAATCTGGTTGAAATACTTCCTTTCCATTTTCAACACAGAGAGCAAAGGGTCTAAATCACATAGAGGTTCACAGAGATTAAATGCAGTACACTGGTTTTTCATTCCTGATTCCTGACTGATTTTTGGTGTTCATTATTCTTAATTCTTAGTTCTTAACTCTTAATTAAATTTTGGCGGTGCGTGGCGGTGGCTGGCGGAGAAAAAAGATAAATTTATTTTCTCTGTTTTCCTCTTAATCCAGCGCTGCAATTGTAATACAGGCATTTTTGCAAATTGGCGGTGGAGTAAAATAACCCTTTTTACCGCCAAATTTAATTTTAACATCTTTAGCCACAGATTCACAGATATGTTTATTCTTTCCATTTCTAATTAATTTTTACCGCAGTTTGCTTCCCATGAAAAATTTACAATCCCGACCTTTTTTATCGGGAGGCGCAAAGGTTTACGCAAAGTTGCTTCCCCTAAAATTAGCGCAATCCCGACCTCTTTTATCGGGATTCCGCAATGTTTTTTTTACTTCTCATTTTTCACTTTTAGTTTAAAATGGCACACTTTGGCACACGGTTCCCAGAAAAAGTGTGCCATTTTCTGTACGATGGGGGGGGGCTCATTTTTTTCATTTTGAGCACCCTCAATTTGTTGGTTTTCATAACTGAGACCCCTGAAATTTTTTATCATTTTGAGCGCCCCCCCCTCCATGATTTTGCTAAATTCCTTAGCATTTTTGTTAATGTTTCTCGCAAAGTTGCTTCCCCTAAAATCAGCGCAATCCCGACCACTTTTATCGTGGAGTTTATATACATGTTATAGTGGCTTTTCATTCTTAGTTCTTCACTCTTAATTCTTAATTTGAATAAACTACAGGTTTATTCACTGCAAAGATAAACATTTTATTTAAAATAATAAACATATAAATGATGAAAATATAAACAAACTGTAATTATTGCTAAACGGTCGAAAATGCTTAAATTTACGTTGAATATACAAATATGAAACCATTTTTAATCCTAATGCTATTTCTTTCTTTTACCCTAACTGTCTCTGGCCAGCAACCCCTACCCGATTCCGGTTTTACCCATAAGGCCGAAGCCCAAAACCTATTCAAAGACTCCCTGAAAGAAGGAAAATGGCTGGAGTATTGTGACCGCAAAATGAATCTCACAAAAAACAAAAACGCACAATATTACCGGCTCACCATATATAAAGATGGTAAGCCTGCTGGATTAGTTCATTATTATTATAAGAGCAATAAGTTAGCTGTATTAATGCCCTATAGCGGAGGAAAGAAAAATGGCCTGGCTACATTATATTATGAAAGCGGAAAACTGCTGAAAGAAATTCCTTTTACCAATGATTCTGTAAATGGTATGGATAAATTATATTACGAAAGCGGGAAACTGGAAATTGAAATACCCTATATCAATGGCAAGAGAGACGGGTTGGGCAAATCGTATTATGAAAGCGGAAAATTGAAAAATGAAACTCCGTTTAAGGATGGCAAAGAGAATGGTATTATAATGGTCTATTATGAAAACGGAACATTGCAATCGGAGACACCATGCACAGATAATAAAATTAATGGGGTTAAAAAGGAATATTACGAGAATGGAAAGTTAAAGAATGAAATCACTTATGTAAATGACAAGGTAACAGAGAGTAAGAAATATGACAAAAGCGGAAAGGAAATCAAATAAATTACGAATTACGAGTAGCGATTTTTGATTTACTCATAAATCAGTACTCGTTAATCGCTATCCAACCCTTTAAACCATAAAGCCTCCTCAATCTCCCCAAGGATAGGTTTCCGGTATCTTGTGCCCGTCCGGTTTAATGTGCAAGGGGTGCAAAGCCATTGTTTTATCCAAATAAATAAATGCTTCGTACCGTAGCGGTATTATACTTGGAACATAGTTCCCATATCGTTCATGGGCAGGGTTATAAACAACCCCAATGGCACGGTGTCCAAGACGTTCTTCCAGCATATCCTGGTCTTCAGGAGAATCCAATAATATCAACTTGTCGTTTGCGCCTGCCTCGTGCAAAATGTCCTCCCAGCTATATTCCATGGCTTCCGGCACCACCATGCGTTGCATCTGTGCTCCCCATTTTGCGCCTGCAATTACAGTACCTGAATAAGAACCAAAACCCACGCGCATAACCCCTTTATCTAAATGCTGCTCGCTTACAAGTTGCCCTATATTCACCATTCCTCCTCTTTGCATATCTGTAGCCCGGGCGTCTCCTATGTGGGTATTATGTTCCCATACAATCGCTTTTGCTTTAGGCCCGTAAAATTTTAAAAGGCGGTTAAGTGTATCCATCATGTGCCTGTCGCGAATGTTCCAGGATACCGCGTCATGGCTGACCATAGCCGTATAATACCTTTCGGCATTGACAGCTATTACCGCGTTTTGTTCAGCGCTAAGCACAGCCTCATGGTCGGTATTATACATGGGCAGCTTTTTACGCAACTCCGTCAACAGGGTGACAACATCATTGCGGCACGAGGAGTTAATATCGTATGCTGCCCGCGCATAGCTTTGTCCTTCATCTTCGCTGTAAGGTTCAAAACATTTCACCACATTTTCGGCAAAACGTAATGTACTGGGGTCCTTCACCTTCAAATAATTCACAATTGCTTCCATTGATTCCCACAGGCTATATACATCAAGCCCATAGAAGCCAGCCCTTTTATCGGCTGAGAGGCCTTTATTATGCCCATGCATCCATTCTGCCAAAGCCACCACTTCCCAGTTGGCCCACATCCAGGTAGGCCAGCGGTTAAATGAATGCAATATTTCCCTTGAACTGCTTCCGGCATCAGGGTAACCTTTTATATACCTGTTTAAACGGTAGCAGTCGGGCCAATCGCCTTCAACCGCAATAAATGAAAACCCCTTTTCCGATATCAGCCTTTTACTGATGCGTGTACGCCATGTATAGTATTCATGGGTGCCATGCGAAGCTTCGCCAAGCAATACTATACGGGAGTTGCCAATGGCGTCCATCAAAGGGTCAAGGTCGGCAGAGTTTTTAATTTCAAATGATTTTTTCCTGATATAACCGGCTATTTTTTCAGTATTTACAACCGGTTCTTCAATAAAATGCTTTCTCATGATATTTCTCTGTTGATTTTTCTTCAAAGTACGACAAGCCCGAAAGCAAATTCAATGCGAAAGCTCAATGGATGAATTGATTATAATCATAGGTTACTGATACACACTGAAATAATTTTGTAAGTGTAAATTATAAAGTTGAATTCTTATCATGTTTAAGTATAAATCATTTTTCAGAAACAGGGAAGAGGCAGGATTACTCCTGGCCGAGAAATTAAAAGAATATCATGGGACAGATTCTGTTGTTCTCGCCGTGCCTCGCGGCGGTGTTCCGGTAGGATATGAAATAGCCAGGGAACTTTCCATACCTCTTGATATTGTCCTGTCAAAAAAAATAGGGCATCCCGGTAATAAAGAATATGCTATCGGTTCGGTTTCCCTTGATTCAGTTATACTTGATAAACATCCGGAAGTTTCAAAAGAATATATAGACCGGCAAATTGCTCATATCAGGGCAGATTTGAAAAAAAGATACGCATTGTTTATGGGAGACCGTATCCCTGTTAATGTAACGGGTAAAACGGTAATACTGGTGGATGATGGCATTGCAACAGGAAACACGTTGCTGGCTACCATTGATATGCTGCGCAAAAGCAACCCCGCAAAAATTATTGTGGCTGTTCCTGTTGTTCCCCAATCGAACATTGATATTATAGACCATGTTGCGGATGAGTTTATTTACCTTGCAGCCCCAGCCCATTTTGCAGGCGTGGGCAGCTTTTTCGAAGATTTCAGGCAGGTAGATGATAAGGAGGTTATATCTATGCTGAAAGAAATATATAAAATAAAACTGGAACATTAATTAATATGATGATACGGAAAAAAGTGAAAATTAAATTGCCATCAGTTAACTTAGCGGGTGAACTTTGTGTGCCCGATAATGCTGAAGGCCTGGTGATATTTTCTCATGGAAGCGGCAGCAGCAGGCTGAGCCCGCGTAATATATCTGTCGCCAATGTTATGCAAGGCCGGGAAATGGCAACCCTCTTATTCGATTTGCTGACCGAGAAAGAAGACATGCTTTATAAAACCAGGTTCGACATCAGCCTGCTTACACAGCGCCTGGTTGAAACAACCCGCTGGGTAATGGAAGAACAAGATGTAAAAGGGCTTGGAATAGGATACTTTGGCGCCAGCACGGGCGCAGCATCGGCTCTTAATGCCGCCGCATTTCTCCCCAACATTATAAAGGCTGTTGTTTCACGCGGCGGAAGGCCAGACCTGGCAATAGGCGTGCTGGAACATGTAAAAGCTCCTGTTTTGCTCATTGTCGGAGGCCTTGATACCAGCGTTATAGAATTAAATAAGGAAGCATTTGAACATCTTCAATGTATAAAGGAAATTAAAATAGTTCCGGGCGCCACCCACCTGTTCGGAGAAACAGGCAAATTAGAGGAAGTAGCATTCTTAGCCGCCGATTGGTACAAAAAATATTTGTGCAATGCCTTGATTGAGCATTGAATTATAAGGTTTGTCCCAAATAAATTTATTAGAACCTGTTTTATTCAATCGCCGTCTGCTTTAGACTATATTGCCCTTTCCCTTACCTCTCCCTTGAGTGAGAGGCGTTACAGTTGATTATTATGGCAATTTTTTGCTTTATCTGCCATTTCCTGCCTCCCAACAAATCTGCAATCTTAGTATTAGCATAGGTTATTATATTTTTCAATTGCCGTCAGCTTTAGCTGACGGCAAAAAAATAAAATTATTAAAGAGCTTTAGCCTAAAACAGTATCTTTTGTCTTGGGCTAAAGCCCATAAATGTATTTGTTATTCTGTAGTCAGCTAAAGCTGACGGCAATTGATGTGATTTACAAAAAAACGAAGGTGGGAATTACCCCACCTTCTTACACCGGTTGAAGATTGGATGGAGATTCTTCTGCCGGTTCCATATAAAATGTTTACAATGAAATTGATACCGCCGCTTCATCAGCTTTAGCTTCCTTTTTGGAATAACGGTCTGCTAAAGCCTTGATTGTTTTTGAAATGTTTTCACCGGGCGCGGCAACATGGTCTTCCTGTCCATCGAAAGACCGGGAAACCAGGTTATGTATAGAAAGCATACCTTTCAGTTTGTCTTCATTGTCAACCACCGGAAGCCTTCCTATATGATTTGTCCTCATTTCCCTGTAAGCCGCCGAAATGTCATCGCTTTCATTAATAGTATGTATTTCTTTGCCCATAATATTGCTTACAGGAAGTTCCGCATGGGCTTTTGCATGCTTATGAGATAAGGATAGGCAGATATCACGGTCTGTAATAATTCCTACTACCTTTTTGTTTTTGTCAATTACCGGCAATGCTCCGCAGTTTCCTGCCTTCATTTCCTTTGCGGCATCCTATAATTTCGAATCGGGGCTGCAGGACTTTAAAGCCCTGGAAGTCATAACATCTTTTACTTTCATTTTATTTGAAATTTAAATTGTTTTTAATTAAAAAGACCGGCACTATGTTACCGGTCTTTTTCTTATAGCGGCTTTGCCTCAGGAAACTTTAATTTCCTTTTTGGGCTTTGATACTGTAACTTCTTTCTTGGGAAGCGACAGGTTGAGTATGCCGTTATTATACTCAGCATTCAGTTTGTCGGGTAGCGAATTGTCGGGCAGGTTAAAGGAACGTGAGAAACAGTTATACGAATACTCTTTCCGTGTAAAGTTCTTTCCTTCCTCTTTTTCTTCTTTCTTTTTTTCAGCGCTTATTGTAAGCGTGCCATTATCAACTTCAATCTTGAAGTCTTTTTTCTCAAGCCCGGGCGCGGCCATCTGAATTTGAAAATCTTTTGGATTTTCAATAATATTTACCGAAGGAGCTGCCCTCATTAACCTTGAGTTAACCAGGTCGCCATCCCAATCGAGCAAAGTCGGTGTAGGAAATAAATCTTCATCGAGTAAATCATCTACTAAATTTGGTTGTAGGTTTTCTGTTCTTGTCAATACAAGTGCCATAATTTTTTAGTTTTAATTGGTTAATAATTGTTTTATTTTATGTGGCAAAAGTATCGCAGCACCAAAGCGAACCAAATGCCACCCGTCACTATGGTAATTGATAGTTATCACTCGCGGAAATTTCAGGTTTTGAGAATAGTTATAAAGCCCTTATGGAGTATCCTGTCTTATATGATAAAAATCATATATAAGGTCAATAAATTAATGCATTTTTGAATAGTATTAATAGGTATGCTGCCTGTATTTATTAATTGAAAACAAAAGCTGAATAAACTATTAATGCGTAATGCGTGAGAATAAAATCAAAAAAAATACTGGCAATACTTTTCCCCGTTATTCTTGGTATTACTATTATTATAGGGGTATTATCCTACAATAATAATAAAACCTTTAACGATACTTCCAGGTTACTGAAGCATTCGTATGTGGTTCTCGATAATTCCAATGATGTATATTCAGCCGTTGTGGCAATTGAAGGCAGCAGCAACAGCTATTTATTTACCGATGATACTAACTCGCTTAATGATTATACAGCTGCAACTAAATCGGTAATGCTTTCCATAGATACTTTGAAAGGCCTGACTACCGATGACCCTAAGCAACAGGCACGCATTGATTCCCTCATCACGCTTGTCAGCAGCCAGGTAAATTTCACCAACAATAATATCAACCTCCTGGATAGTAAAAAATTCAATAATGATCAGCAATTAACTTATGTCAAGCAAAACAGGTATTACACTGAGAAAATCAATAAAATACTTATTGAAATAATTGCCAGTGAAAACAAATTACTGTCAGAGCGTGAAGCTACCAATAAAAAAAGCGTCTATTCCTTTCATTGGGTTTTTTATACTCTTGTGTTTTTCCTGTTTTTCTTTACAGTGAGTGTTATTTATTTAATTTATCACGTTTTCCATGACCAGGAACTTGCAGAAGCCAAAGAAAAGGAAATTCGTGACCGGATATTCAAAATATCGAATGCAAACCCTTTGCCTACTTATATTATTGACCTTGAAACGAATCACATAATTTATGCCAATTCTGCATGTGAAAAACTATTTTCAGACAGGAAAGAAAACATAGTGGGAAAAACATCGGCCTCTATAATTGTTGAACCTCATACGGAATTTATTGCAAGAGCCCGTCGCGCGGTAAATGAAGGCACTGGCAGGGTCGAGGCTAAAGTAAGGATACCGGGTGGTTTAGTGAGAGATATGCTTTTTACTGCCGAGCCTATGGAAATTGACAACAAAAAATGCCACATGATAAATGTGGTGGATATTTCTGAAATTAAAGAAGAAGAGGAAGCCATGAAAAACGCACTGAAAAAGGAGCAGGAATTGGGCGAACTGAAATCGAGGTTTGTTTCACTTGCATCCCATGAATTCAGAACACCATTGGCAGCCATTCTTACCTCGACAGAACTGATAGAATCATACCAGGAAACAAAGTTAGATGATAAGAGCAGGAAACATTTGAACAAGATACATTTGAATGTAAACAATATGATTGACCTGCTGAATGACTTTCTTTCACTCGGAAGGCTTGAAGAAGGAAAAACGCAAAGTAATCCTGTAAATATTGACCTGGTAATTTTTTTAAACGGAGTAATAGATAACATGGGGGAAATGGCCAAGAAGGGGCAGAAAATAGTATTAAAAACATCGGGCGCTCCTGAGATTATTATTGCTGATGATAAATTACTGAGGAACATACTTAATAACCTTCTTTCCAATGCCATAAAGTATTCCCCTGAAGGAAGTGAAATATTATTATCCATCGCATTTAACTCCCAAAATGTATCTATTACCATCCGGGACCATGGTATAGGAATACCCGAGAAAGACCAGCAGCAATTATTCAAAAGCTTCTTCCGGGCAGCTAATGCGACAAATATTCCGGGCACCGGCCTCGGGTTGAATATTGTTAAACGATACATTGATATTATGAATGGTTCTATAGAGTTTTACAGCAAATTAAATGAAGGCACTTCCGTTACCGTACATTTACCCAAACACCCGCAAAATACCGCCACGGAATCAACCCGCATTCCGGCTGAATCAGAAAGTGCCGGGTAGGAATATTTTCTTACCTGCTATTGATGTTATTCCAATTGACACACAATAAGATTGATATTAATCTAAACCTGATTTTTATCATTGCGCAAGGGATATAAGTGTTATAATATCGCAAAAAAATCTGCATCAGTTAATTAATAATTTAATTAATAAACCATGACTAAACATACAATTTTATTAATAGACGATAACGCCGATTTACGTGAAAACACGGCGGAATTACTTGAGCTGGCTTCGTATAACATACTTGTGAGCGAAAATGGCGTAAAAGGATTGGAAATGATTAAACAACACCATCCCGATTTGGTTTTATGCGATATAATGATGCCGGAACTTGATGGCTATGGTGTATTGAACGCCATTCACAATATACCTGAAATGGTTAATGTTCCTTTTATTTATATGACAGCCAAGTCAGAATTAAAGGAGTTAAGGGATGGTATGAACCTCGGCGCCGATGACTACCTGATAAAGCCATTTACCAACAGCGAACTTTTAAATGTAATAAGCTCAAGGCTGAAGAAAAGTGAACAGATTAAGGAAAAGTTTGTAAATGAATCAAAAAAATTAACGGAGCTCATTAATGATAAAACTACCTTCAGCGATATAGCGGCTTCTTCTCAACATAAAGTGAATAAAAAGATATTGCCGAAGACGATGATTTACATGGAAAGCGACACGGTGAAATATATATACTTCTTGGTAAAAGGAAAGGTAAAGACTTTTAAGACCAATGAGGTAGGAAAAGAATTTATTACAGAAATATATAACGAAGGAGAGATTTTCGGCCATGCTTCATTTCTTGAAAACGAACAAAAGGAATCTGCTATGACTATTGAGCAATCTGAGGTGATATTTTTCCCTAAGGAAGAGTTTCTGCAAATTCTATGTTCCAGTAATGAAATGGCGCTTAAGTTGATTAAATCAACATCGGAGCATCTTCTGAATGCTTCAGATAAAATGCTTAAACTGGCATATAATTCAAGCAGGAAGAAAGTGGCAGACGCCCTGCTCTATTATTACCAGAAATATAAAGATTCAGGTAAGGATAATTTCCCGGCTGTGCGAAGCGATATTTCTGCTTTAGCTTGTATATCGAAAGAATCGGTGAGCCGGATATTATCAGATTTTAAAAGTGAAGGACTGATAGGTATCGAACCTGTAAGCAGCAATATAAAGATACAGGATTGCAAGAAACTGGAAGACCTGAGGAATTAGATTTCGTGCTAAAACAGTTTAGGTAAGCATTAACTGATAACAATCATCTCATCAATTGATGTAAGTCATTTAATACGGTTTTGTGTGGGTATAACTTTGCCGCATAAATAATCCAATACAATTAACCTGATTTTAACCTGTAAACACGACCATGAAAAACACGATCAGCAAACAAGCCGAAACGTTGAGAAAGAGTATTGATAACGTTTCACAAAACTCAAAAGAGAGCATCAAAACCTTGATTGATTCCAATTCAAAACAATTTGACGCCGCGCTCGAAAACAATAAAAAAACTTTCGATTCCATCAGCAAATTGCTTTATGAAAAGGAATTAGACCCTTCCCTGGTAGGCTCATTCAAAACCACATTCGGTAAAGGCATTAAATTATCGGAAGATGTTATTGATTCCATTATCGATTCCCACACCAAACGCATTGACCTTTCCATAGACTTCACTTCCCGGTTTATGGATATTATTAAAAACGAAGACTTGAACACCAAAGAAGGTATTAATAAACTTGTTGACCTGGTAAAAGAAAACTTCGACAAATCCACCGAGCTTTCTATGAATAACATGGAGAAAATCGTATCGGTATATAATGACCATCTTAACCTGGCTTTGAATTTCAACAAGAAATTTGCCGATAACATCAACTCCCAGATTGAATCCATGTTCAAACTGCAAAAGAAAAACATTAACACTTTCCTTGCCAATGAAATGGTGACCGAATGGTGGAAGGCCATTACCGAAGAAAAAGTTAAAGCATAAAGTATTATCCTGCTTTCTTTCTCAAAATACGAATCCTTGCAGCTATTGACGGAACAGGTTCCTTTTCAATAACTGCAAGGGTTTGTTCGTAATCGGCTTTTAATTCCGGGTACTGTTTCAATACATCAAACAGCCCCTGGATGGACATTACCCTGACAATCTTGCTTTCTTTTTTATTCATTGCCCATTGGGTAAGTATGTTCCATACTACCCCTACTTCTTCCTCGTTTAACTTTACACGGGTTATTAGTTGGGCAAGGTGCCATTTCAATTCTTTATTCTCTGCGCCTGTGAGCAGTTTAATAAGTTCCTTTTTATGAATATTTAAGTATTCCGGGTGCAGAATGGTTATTTTCTCAATGGCATCCGCACACCGCATAACCACTACCCTATTGGTATCAAACAAGCCCATAAATAATTCGTCAAAATCCTTTTGGCTATTTAACTGCTTTATTATATCAGCAACTTTCCCGATTGAGCGTAAATCGCCGCCTTTTAATTGGTTTGCAAGTTTTTTATTCATTGCCAATACTTTTCATTTTGAGTTTACTAAAATAATTCTTATTTTTATCTCATCATTTGAAAGAAAAATGAAAACACTCTCAAAATATTCCTTTGTTCTAATTCTGTTATCAACTTTGTTTTCGGCATGTTCAAAATATACATTTACACCAGCTCCTGCAATTACTCCACCACCAACAGGTTATTATGATAATGTTTCTATCGGTACTGTATATAATAATGATCTTATAGTTGCTGGTCAGTTTACCAGTTTATTTAATTCTTCATATATTGCTCAATGGAATGGTAAAATATGGCAGAGTCTTGGTAGCGGCTTAGGAAGTAATCAATACTACATAAACGCTTCAACAGATGTTACATATCCTGATATAGAAATAAGGGCCTTGATAAATTATAATAGCAATTTAATAGTTGGAGGTTTTTTCACTAGTGCAGGTGGTCAATCAGCTAATAGCATTGCGGCATGGAATGGTTCATCTTGGCAAAATCTGAATGGGGGAGTTGCTGTTTCATCTCCAGAGTCTTATGATCCCGAAGTTTATGCATTAGCTGTATATAATAATAATCTGATTGTTGCTGGATATTTTCAATTTGCTGGTGGAATTGCAAGCAGTAGTATTGCAGAGTGGAATGGCACAACTTGGGATGCTCTTGTATCTGGAATCAATACTACCTCAAGTTCCATTTATTCTACCCCTGACATCAACACTTTAGTTATTTATAACGGAAATCTTATTGCCGGAGGGGAATTCGATAGTATTGGAGGGCATTCTATTAATAATCTGGCTCAGTGGAATGGAACATCATGGTCAGCATTTGGGGCAAAATGCAATGGTTTGGTTGGTTCACTCATAGTATATAATGGCAACCTTATTGCAGAGGGAAGCTTCGACACAATAGGTGGTATACCTGCCAAAGGAATTGCTGAATGGAATGGGACAACTTGGTCTGCATTGACAACTTTTTATGTGTCTAACAATAATTATTCATACTCCATTAATTCTCCGGTTATTTATAATGGGACTCTTTATTTTAATAGTAAATACGATAGTGTATTAAATCAGTGGAATGGGAATGGCTCTTTTTCTTATGTTACCAATTGTAATGATACAAAATGGCGTTTGTATAGCAATGGGTTAACTGCTTTTCTGAACCCCTTATGTGTTTACAATGGAAACCTAATTGTTGGAGGTTGGTTCACATCAGTCAACGGAGTAAGTACTTCAGATGACCTTGCGCAATGGAATGGTTCCAGTTGGTCTGCTTTTTAAAATAGATTGGGATTCTATTGATTTGCAGATTTATCCTTTATTAAATAATTAAAGCCAAATTTTAATCCTATTACTGGTGTTAAATACCATATATAGCCTTTATAAGTCCCCAATGCCCCATCTCCATCAATTCCAAATGGTCGAGAAGACGATGTTATTACAGAAGTACTAATCCTGTCATGTACACCTATACCATAGAAAAAATCAATATGTAAAATATTTTGCTCTCCATATTCATGTCCGCGTAACATGTCTAAACCCAAAACGGTAGTTTTATTACTCATGGTATAATAAACCTGTGATTCATCTCCTGCAGGTTGATCCATAAAATTCACATTATTGAACCACTGTGGTTTACATTCAAATTGGGCGCTCCAATAACGCTTTGGCCTCTTGATATCGTAATTTTTGAAATACAATTTGAATGCTTTTCCATAATACACTGTACCGGGCATTGTGTATTGTCCGGATGCAAATGGATTTACAGTCATATTAGCATCTGGATATACAAGCCCTGCATAGAATCCAATTGCCATTCCATTCCATATATATTCAATATTTATATTGGGTTGCACCGGAAGAATATATTGCATGGCATCAGTAGAAATGGCAATGGCCCCTTTAATTGTTTTGGGAATTGGAGTTTGTACTGCATTCGTAGCGACATTATTTTGCGCAGTGCTATCTTTGTTTTGGCCGAATGATTCACAAGTACCTAAAAGGATTGTCACTACAATTAATAAGCATTTTATGATTAGAGAAGGTTTCATTAGTACTAATGGTATAATTAGTAACTCTTACGCTTTAACTTGCTTTCACAAACAAATATAATAAAAATTTATATTGACACTAAAGCAATTTTACAGTATTTCAGTTCCCTCAACTGACCACTGACTTCTGACCACTGACAACTAATTAACACCATTGTTTAAAAATAATCATAAAAAAGGGGCGTTATTATCCTAAGTTGGTAGTAAATTCGCCAACAAGTAAAAAAGCACTATGAAAGTAACCTATTACGGACATTCGAGTTTTGGCATAGAAGTAGCCGGAAAACGCCTTGTTACCGACCCTTTTATCAGCCCTAACCCGCTAGCTTCGGCCATAAAGCTCGATTCTATCAAAGCCGACTATATATTGGTATCGCATGCCCACTTTGACCATTTGGCCGATGTACCTTACCTGATGGAACGTACCGAGGCAACTTTGGTGTCGAACTTTGAGATATATGAACATTTCGAAAACAGGGGTATTAAGGCTATCCGCCCTATGAATCCCGGTGGTTCATTTATTACTAAAGAGGGAATTACTATTAAAGCAGTTAATGCCATACACAGCAGCAGTTTTGAAGATGGCTCTTATGGAGGTGTGGCAATGGGCTTTGTTGTTTCATCAAAAGAAGGCAGTTTTTACTTTGCCGGTGATACTGCCCTTACATACGAAATGAAGCTTATAGGTGATACAGCCACGCTTAATTTTGCCATGCTGCCTATAGGCGATAACTTTACCATGGGCGCTGATGATGCTATTAAAGCTGCTGAATTTATTAAGTGTAAAAACATAGTGGGAATGCACTATGATACATTTGATATTATCAGGATAAACAAGGAAGAAGTAATGAAGAAGTTCGAGAAGGCAGGAAAGAAGCTGACTTTATTTACAATTGGAGAGACCAAAGAAATTTAACAATACTTCCTTCCCCTCTATAATATTAGAGAAGGGTTGGGGTGAGTAAACACAAACAAAACAGAACCATGGGAAAAATAATAGCTGTAGCGAATCAGAAAGGTGGAGTAGGAAAAACCACCACTGCCATAAACCTTGCCGCAGCCTTGGCTGTGCTGGAGCATAAAACCTTGCTGGTTGACGCCGACCCCCAGGCTAACGCCACTTCGGGTGTAGGCTACGACCCTAAGAAGATAAAGACCAGCGTGTATGAGTGCATCATTGACAATGTTGATGTAAAGAACACCATACTTACCACCGAGACCCCTAACCTCGACTTGCTGCCTGCCCATATTGACCCGCGACCAGCAGCGGAATCTCCCATATCCCGCGCCCATACGTCCCCGCGCGCAACTCACCATAGCGCCCGTCGCCCGTTGCCATCCCCGAGCTCGCCTCCAGCGCTACCACGGGCGCGTTCGGCAGCCCCGTCCCATACACGCTCCAGCAGTTTGCCGAGGTACATGTCCCCACCGCGTTCGTCACATACACGCCGGTATCCATCGCCACATAGACCGTATTCGCGTCGTTGGGATCGACCAGCACCGCATTCGCCGGAGCGTTCGGAAGGTTTCTGCTGATGTTCGTCCAGCTCGCGCCCCCATTGGTCGACCGGTACACGTGCGGCGCATTCTCCCCGTTCCCCGC
>JBKQUY010000101.1:0-49017 GCA_052325425.1 Bacteroidia bacterium
ATTTGCATTTAATAAATCCTGTTTAGGCAATCCTACAAATTTTATAGACCAATCATCGGTTACCTTTGGCACCATCTCATCCTGGAACTGGAATTTTGGCGATGGTAAAGGAACATCGACCCAGCAAAACCCAACTTATACATATAGTGTAGTTGGGACCTACCTTGTAAAATTGATTGTATCGTCAACGGCGGGATGTATTGATTCAATAATTCAAACGGTTGTAGTGAATCCTGTGCCTGTGGCAGACTTTACTGCAAATACAGTTTGCCGGGGAACAAGCACAGTCTTTACAAATGCTTCTACCGGGGCAAATGCCTGGAGCTGGAGTTTTGGTGATGGCGGAACATCTATAGTGCAAAATCCTGTATATAACTATGCAGCATGTGGCATATATAATGTAGTACTTACTGTTGTTTCCGATTCGGGCTGTTCGCATGATACTTCAATAACGGTCCAGGTAAAATCTGTACCTTACCCTAACTTTATTACCACTAACGTTTGTTATGGATTTACAAGCAGCTTTACAAATCAATCAACAATAGGTTGCCGCGGAAGATTTGCAGGCTGGAGCTGGAATTTTGGCGACGGTTCACCTTTATCTTCGGCCCAGGATACCACACATACTTATGCTGCTCCGGGAGTATATAATGTAACTCTTACCGTTTCATCAAGTGATGGTTGTGATTCTGCAATAATTTTGCCGGATACAGTATATCCATTGCCAATACCTGCATTTAAAACTAATACCTCCTGTTTAGGCAGTCCTGCAAGTTTTACTGACCAATCAACTGTTACCTTTGGAACCATCACATCCTGGAATTGGAATTTTGGCGATGGTTCACCATCATCGCCCGTTCAGAACCCGTCACATACCTATACTGCCTCCGGAATATATAATGTAACCCTTACAGTGGCATCAGATAACGGTTGCGATTCTTCTATTACCTTACCTGATACAGTATTCCCCGTTCCAACGTCTGCATTTATCAGTGATACAGTTTGTTTCGGTGATTCTACTCAATTTACCAACAAGTCTTCAGTCATTGGAGGAACAATTGCATCCTGGAACTGGAACTTTGGCGATGGTACAGGAACATCAACCCAAAAAAACCCGTTTTATAAATATAATTCAGCAGGAATATATACCGTAACGCTGGTTACCAGTGTAGCAGGAAGTTCATGTACCGACACAATTAAACATGTTGTAAAAGTAAATGCACTTCCTGTTGATTCTATTGAAGGAATTTATTCTGTTTGCTTTGGAACAAGTACAATTCTTACGGCCAGGGGGAATGGGATAATAAGTTATTCATGGAGTACAATACCTGCACAAACTAACCAATCAGTCACTGTTGAGCCTACAGTAAATACAGTTTACAGTCTTACAGTATCAAATGGCAAATGTACTGCCGTTGATACTTTCCTTATAAAGGTTGCCTCTAAACCTTCGGTTACCATTAAAGGTTCAAACCTGGTTTGCCAGGGCGACAGTGTTACCCTTACAGCTAATAGCAGTACAGGTAATTATTTGTGGAATAATGGCTCAACAACAGATTCAATAGTTGTAACAATAAATAAAGACAGTACATATTATGTGGTTACCACCAATGGGTGTACCGATACTGCATTTGATACAATAAACGTCATTCCTGTAAAGAATGTAGGCGCATGTTGCGACACTGCAATAGAACCGGGAGGAGTGGCACAACTCACAGCATCGGGAGCAATAAAATATACCTGGACCCCGGCAACAAATATTGAATGCGCAATATGCCCGAATACAACTGCTACACCCACTGTATCTACCACATATACAGTAATGGGAACCGACAGCAACGGTTGCCACAGTTATGAAACTATTATTGTTGATGTCGGTTGCTCTACTTCCTATATTGTACCCAATGTGTTTACTCCCAATGGCGATGGCATTAATGATAATTTTCTTATAAAAGCCTATGGTTATGCAAGTTATAGCATTGAAATATATGACAGGTGGGGCGTGCTTATATATCAAACCAATACACCTTATGCCCCTTGGGATGGCAGGAATATGAGCGGTAATGATATGCCGGACGGTGTATATTATTATATCATCAAATCACTGTGTGGTAGTACAGAGGTTGACCATCATGGTTTTGTACAGTTGATACGATAGGGATACAATAAAATATTGAATATCGAACAAGGAATATTGAATGTTGAAATAGATAACTAAATAATATTTTGGCTGTCAGGGCTTCTGAATTACTCATTTCAAATTTATTATTATTGAATTCATAAATACTTCGGTGTTCATTATTCAGTGTTCGATATTCATCATTTGAATTTCTATCCCCATACCTTAGTCCCTTCAGTACAGTTTTTACAAATGTCAATTTCTTTCCGTGACTTTAATAATGCCTGTCGGAAATCATTGTATCTGTCATTTTTCCATAGTTCCCTGAAAGATTGCTCTTTTATGTTTCCCATAGGGTGTTGCGCGTCTTTATCGAAGCAACAAGGCACTATGTTGCCATCCCAGGTAATTACACACGAATTCCATGAACGCCAGCAATGATTAAGAAGTTTGTTTTTTATTTCATACCGGCCTGATTTGTTCTTTTTATAGCGGGAATATTTTTTTTGTTCTGGCAATAACGGGCTGCCCTGCTCGTAATTATATACCTGTACTGTTTTTAGTTTCACTTCATCAATTCCAAGCTTTTTACCTGATGCTTTTATTTCTTCAACCTGGTGTTCGTTTTGTTTTACCACAAGGAACTGGAAAATAGTATAGGGTGTGCGGGAATTAAGTTTCTTTTTCCATTCAATAATATTTTTCGTGCCTTCTAAAACCTTATCCAATGAACCTCCTACACGGTAGGAAGAGTAAGTTTCCTGGGTGGTGCCGTCAATAGAAATAATTAACCTGTCGAGGCCTGATTTTACTGTTTTTTCAGCGTTTTCTGGCGTTAAATAGTGGGCGTTGGTAGATGTAGCTGTATAAATGCCTTTACCGGATGCATAGCTGACCATATCTAAAAACCGGGGGTTCAGGTATGGTTCTCCCTGGAAATAAAAAGTAAGATAGGTGAGGTGGGGGGCAAGCTCATCAATCATTTCTTTAAAAAAATCTTCATTAAGCATCCCTGTATTGCGTGTAAATTCCCTTTTTCCGCTGGGGCATTCAGGGCAGCGAAGGTTGCACGAAGTGGTAGGTTCTATAGAAACGCTTATGGGCATACCACTATGATTTGCGCGGCCGGTAAGCCTTGACTGGTAATAGCTGAAAAGCACCTTGCCGGCATTCCATGCTTTCGATGGAGTAAGCCGCGAGGCAAGACTAATGCGGTCTTTCAACTTTGCAATCAATGGGGTAATTTCTTACAAAGGTAGCAGTATAACTATAAACTATGAACTTTCAGGCTAACAAACTATTAGAAAATATTTAAATTTAATTTCAGCTTATTTTGCAGGCCTTCGACAAGCTCAGGCTGACATTGAAACAGTCATGTTGAGCTTGTCGAAACATATTCCATACCATAAAATTTTAACAGCTTCTTATTGTATTCATTACCAAATCATCAAATTATTTATGGGTCGGCAGCGTTGCAGTTTTACTTTTAGGAATACTTGCCTTTTCAAATGCGTAATCGCTCAGATATTCAAAATGAGGAGTAAGCTTTCCGTTTTTGCAAATAGTAGCCCGCTCAATAAGGCCATCTTTATCTTCCCCAAGCACTGCAGGCATAACCCTGTCCATAAGTTCCTTACCAAAGTCCTCTGAAGCTTCGCGTGGCAATTCGCATGGCAGGTTGTCAACAGCCATAATGGTTATGGATGATTTGCTGAAAGGAATGTCTAACTGCTCCCTAAGCGGGTTGTACCCGTAAAAAGGTTCGGCAATGGAACTTGCTCTTAGCGTGCTTGGCACAGAACCGTTAATATCGCATGTTATGTCGGCTATTTCACTGATGTGAAAATCGGGCTGCTTCATCTGTTCTTTGGTAAAAAGCACAGGCGCTTTAACATCCCAGAAATGCGCGGTAATCAATAAATCACATTCCTTAACATAAGGTGCAAAAGTTGAAATATATTTTTCAGGATAGGTATAGAAGTCTTTTGAATTCCATGATGAGCCGTCTTTAGCCTGGTAGTAATCTTTGGAGTGAAGCTGGCAGTAAACCGGTTCGCGGTATGAACAGTGCAGGAATTCGTAAGGTGTAATTTTACGTATTTTCAGCATACCCATAGTTTCAATTACTCCATTTGCCACCCGTCCGCCGCCGGTCACCAATATTTTCATATTAGGCAGGCGCACACGCTCAAGTTCTTTTTCCATTTCTTCCCTGTCGCGGCAAAGGTGGGCAGGTTTAATATCGAAAAGGTTATATCTCTTGCCATAGCCCAAAATTCCGTTATATGCCCCGATAATGCCCGCGTAGCGGCCAAAACCAATGATGCGGTTATGTTCCTTGTCAGTAAGGCATTCATAATCAATGAGCTGTATCTTTTTTGCCAGCATGGCCCTGAACATATCCTGGTTATAAGCTTGTTTTTTAATGGTATGGGAGAACATGAAATATTTCTTCCCTTCAATTATTTTAGCAATGGGCATTTCCTTCAGGCCCATCAGAATATCGCACTGGCTAAGGTCATCGGTAATTGGTAAGCCGAATGACTGGTACTCAGCATCGGCATAGCAACGGATAGCTGAATTTTGAACCAATATTTCCAGGTTTGGATAGGCTCGTAATAGCTCACTGCACTGAAGGGGGGTAAATGGCACGCGTTTTTCAGGCGGGGTCTTCTCTTCCCTTAAAATACCAATCTTAATCTTTTTCATAAAACGTTGTTTTCAATAGATGCAAATATAAGATAGGTTTGAAACTGTGAATATGATTTAGCTCCCCCATCCCCCAAGGGGGGTGCAATATTGTCTGCCATAAATCTGTCAGACTTCTGCCATAATTTCATTATGAAGGATTGGCATATAAATTGATATATAACTATGTAAATAAACAAGTTAAAAGACCTTAAAAATCAATAGTTATGAGTAAAATAATCGGAATAGACTTAGGAACGACAAACTCCTGCGTGGCAGTAATGGAAGGCAGCGAGCCTATAGTAATAGCCAACAGCGAGGGCAGGCGTACAACCCCTTCTATAGTAGCGTTTGTTGAAAACGGCGAAAGGAAAGTGGGCGACCCGGCAAAACGCCAGGCAATTACCAACGCCAAAAAGACAGTGTACTCCATAAAACGCTTTATGGGGCATACCTTTAGCGAAGTAACCGAAGAAATCAAAAGAGTACCCTATACGGTAGTTAACGATAATAATACACCCCGTGTTCAGATAGATGACCGTAAATTTACCCCGCAGGAAATTTCGGCTATGATACTTCAGAAGATGAAAAAGACTGCCGAAGATTACCTGGGCCATGAAGTTACCGAAGCGGTTATTACGGTACCGGCATATTTTAACGACTCACAACGCCAGGCTACCAAAGAAGCAGGCGAAATTGCGGGCTTAAAGGTTCGCCGCATTATAAACGAACCTACCGCAGCTGCATTGGCTTATGGCCTCGACAAAAAGCATAAGAACATGAAAATAGCCGTGTTCGACCTTGGCGGTGGTACATTCGATATTTCTATCCTTGAATTGGGAGAAGGAGTATTTGAAGTAAAATCTACCAATGGGAACACTCACCTCGGCGGTGATGACTTCGACCAGGTTGTGGTTGACTGGCTGGCAGACGAATTTAAGAAAGACGAAGGTATTGACCTGCGCAGGGACCCTATGGCGCTTCAACGCCTGAAAGAAGCCGCTGAAAAAGCCAAGATTGAGCTTTCAAGTTCAACTTCTACCGAAATTAACCTGCCTTATATCATGCCGGTTGACGGTATTCCCAAACACTTAGTTAAGACTTTATCGCGCGCTAAATTTGAGCAACTCTGCGATAAGCTGATACAGGCTTGTATTCCTCCCTGCGAAAAAGCGGTGAGCGATGCCGGTGTTAAAGTATCGGAAATTGACGAAGTACTTTTGGTTGGCGGTTCCACACGTACACCAGCCATACAGGCTATAGTAGAAAAATTCTTCGGTAAAGTTCCTTCCAAAGGAGTGAACCCCGACGAAGCTGTGGCTGTGGGTGCAGCAGTGCAAGGCGCCGTATTGACAGGTGAAATAAAAGACGTTCTCCTGTTAGACGTAACCCCGCTTTCATTGGGTATTGAAACATTAGGCGGAGTATCAACCAAGCTTATTGAATCGAATACTACCATACCTACACGCAAATCGGAAACCTTTTCTACGGCTGCCGATAACCAGCCTTCGGTAGAAATACATATAGTACAAGGCGAACGCCCTATGGCAAAAGATAACCGCACATTAGGCCGTTTTATACTCGACAGCATACCGCCTTCGCCACGTGGCATACCCCAGATTGAAGTAACTTTCGATATTGACGCGAATGGCATACTGAATGTATCGGCAAAAGATAAAGCGACCGGCAAAACACAGCACATACGTATTGAAGCAAGTTCAGGATTAACCGATGCCGAAATAAAACGTATGAAAGAAGAAGCCGCTGCCAATGCTGAAAGTGATAAGAAAGCCAAAGAAGAAATAGATATGTACAATGCTGCCGACGCGCTCATCTTCCAGACCGAAAAGCAGATGAAAGATTATGGCGAAAAAATATCGAAAGAGAAGAAAGAGCCAATCTTAAAAGCGCTCAGCGACTTGAAAGACGCTCACAAGGCTAAAGACATGGCCAAGATTGAAACTGCTACTGCCGCGCTTAACACCGCATGGCAGGCCGCTTCAGAAGAAATGTATAAAGCCACACAAGAGCAGAACGCAGGCCAGCAAGCACCAGGCAATGGTTCAACCAGCCAGGGTGAAAAGAAAGATGGCGAAGTGAAAGATGTGGACTTTGAAGAAGTGAAAGACGATAAGAAATAATTGTAAATGGTGAATTTTGAATTGTAAATGATAACTAAAGCCCTCGCAGAAATGCGGGGGCTTTATTTTAAAATAAGGGAACACTAAATAAACAAAGCCATGACTGACAAACAAATCGATGAGAAATTACAATTAATAGAAAATAATAATGCTTTTCTTTTTATTTCTCATAAGTTAAAAGATTATGTCGCATGGTACCCAGTGGTTGGTACTGATAAGCTGACATGGGGTTTTCGTGAACCGTTAGCAGATAAATTACCTATAGATATAAAAAATCAGGTAAGTGAGTTTATGAACAAAATGACTTTGGGAGGATATTTAGGATTCAGAATATAAATGCTTTGATAAAATGAAAACATCAGTGATTTTATATTGTTTTTTTAATGATCCAATTTATGGTGCAGGTCTAGCTGGAGCAATAATTTCTGTATTAGTTTTATCATTAGGATATGCCTTACAGTATTTTCTTTTTAAAAAACAAATTAAAGTTCAGCGGGAAGAAGCATTCAAAACAAATAGTATAAAGTTGTCAATGGATCTATCCAAGGAATTTGACACAGAATTATATGATGATAGAACTTTAATTGGTCAATACATTATCAATAAAAAGGTTTTAGATAGATCGGTATTAACTGATAAGGAATATGAGGATATCGCAGGGTATATTGAGAATATTATAGACTTCTTTGATATGCTTGGATTCTATATTAAAAATGAATATATCAAGACTGATTTAGTGTGGAATAATTTCTATTATTGGTTTAATTATTATTATGACTTTTATTGGAATTATCAAATTAAAGATTTTAGATTTAAAGGACTACCCCAAGTATGGAAAAATCTTGATTACCTAAGAGACGAATTAAGGAAAATAGAATATTCAGAAAGTGGTAAAAAACCGTTAGGCCCAATCCTTAAACCAGAGTTCGAAAGATTCTTTAGAGAGGAAGGTGATTTTAGTCCAAAGCGTCCCCTTATTTCTGCTTAATTGGGATTTTTTCAGTTTAATAAATTGTCATAAAATGATTACCTTTGCAGAAAAACAGCTTTCAATGGGTTTAATATATGCTCCCTTATCTATAAGTAATCCAAGAAAAGAGAGTTTGAAAAAGCTTGATGTGCAATGCCTTGTAGATACAGGAGCCATGTGGATGTGTATTCCTGAGCATATTGTAATTCAGTTAGGGCTAGAGGAGTTGGAAAAACGTGAAGTTACTACGGCTGATGGTAAAAAGCACTACTGCCCTTATGTCGGGCCTTTACAAGTAACTTTTGAAAACAGGAGTTGCTTTACCGGCGCTTTGGTATTAGGTGATTCTGTTTTGCTTGGCGCTATTCCTATGGAGGATATGGATTTAGTTATTCACCCTCTTAAAAGAATGTTAACTGTTAACCCTGAAAGCCCTAATATTCCTGCCGGAATTGTGAAATAAGTAGCATTCGCGTTCTATTCACTTCATTTTAAAAACGCTCATTATAGTGCTATTCTCAACTTTAATTGAAAATACTTCCTTTTTCTTGAAATCGTAATCCTCCGGATGGCCCCTGTAATAGCTGGCAAAATAATCTGCTTTTGAAACATCACTTGTAATATATATCCTTTTTCTGTCTTCGGGTTTTAGAAGCCAGGTGTTTTCTCTGCCTACAGGCACCCCCTCAACAGCAACAATTATATTTCTGGAAGTATCATTTTTCAGTATGTATTCAAATGCACGGGTATAGGATGTTCCCCAATAATCGAGCTCAAAATTTTTGCGGAGATATTCCGGCGGATCTTTTTTTACAAACTCATTAAAATATATATGCTCATAAGGATAGTTTGAAACCATATAATATCCCGAATAGCAAATAGCTGCAATTACAAGGACCAATACAGGCCATTTTGCTTTGGTTTTAAGTAAGTAATCTAACCCGAATATTCCAATAAGTATAAAGGGAGGATAAATGAAATAGATATGCCTCCATGCATCAAATATTACCGAGTGGAAAATAAGTAGTAAAATCAGTGGCCCAACAAAGCAAGATGCAAATAACGACTGGTTTCTTAATGTCTTATCGAAAATAAACTGTTTAGAATTTCTGATGAATCGTATAACAAAATAGAGCAATCCATAAGAGCCAAGCGCTATATAAATTACAGGGTTAGAAATACAAAACCAGGAAATGCCATAATAAGGCGGTATGTTCTTGCTCCGGTACGATGTGCCCCAAAACAATACCTGACCTTTCCATGACCATTGGGATAAGTGTTTAAAGGCATCAATAAAATTCTGACGGGGGGATGAATATAAATAAGGCCATGTAATTAATAATAAAAGAAAAGCAGTGCCCGTGAAAACAAGGAAGTAAAGAAATGTTTTTTTTCTTGCAGCTTTATCGTGCTTTAATGCCAGGTAGTCCAATATGAAAAATATCATTATACAGCCAACCAGCAAAATTCCCATTATCCTTAAATTCATAAGTATTGCGCATGAAACACCAAGTAAAATATACCATTTTAAATTATTTTTCTTAAAAGCAAGAGCAGTAGTCAGAAAGCATATAATAAACATAGATAGAAAGGGTGCATCCTTTGAATTAAAAAAGGAGTGGCCATATATAAGCGGGGTTGTAACAAGTATTAAGAAACCTATAACAGCTAAAAGTTTATTATGATAAAGAAAATCAATCAGTAAAAAAAACGCTAAAACCCCCAATAAAAAGAAGATATGTATTACTAAGTGACGCATTAAAAGGATGTCCCTGCTATCCTTAATTCTCAATGTTTTTTCAAGTATGGTAAGCGGTAATTCCAATGCAACACCATATTCCTTATTATTGCAGTATTTGATGGAATCTATGCCATGAAACAAGTAATTGTAAGTTGTGTACCCCAAATGCCTTTGGTCACCCTCATCCCATGAAACTCCATATCCTTTATAAGAGTTTAACCCAACAATAAGAGCCCCGGCAAAAAGAATTAAACCCAGGTGTTTGTTGAATATTTTTTTCACACAATAATTTGTAAAAATCAGGAAGGTTTAAACTATCCCTAAGCCCTGCCTTATTATTACAGGTTCCTGTCCTGTGCAATCAATAATGGTTGATTCTTCGTTATTGCCATACCCACCGTTAATTATAATATCTACCTTGTCATCGTAGTGGTTATAAATATCATCAGGGTCAGTAGGAAATTTGGTTATCTCATCCTCGTCATGCAGGGATGTAGAAACAATAGGGCATCCTAATTTTTCGGCAAGGCCAAGTATTACCGGGTTGTGGGGTATCCTTATACCCACTGTTTTGCGCCGGCTGCTCATCATGCGAATAATATTGCTGTTGGCTTCTAAAATAAATGTAAATGGCCCTGGCAGGCAGTGCTTCATTAATTTATAAACCGAAGTGCTCATGGGCCTTGTATATTCGGTAATATGTCCAAGGTCGTGAACTATGAGTGAGAATACTGCCTTATCAACCCTGATCCCTTTTATTTTTGCCATGCGTTCTATTGCCTGTGGCTGTAAAATGCTGCATCCCATTGCATAAATGGTATCGGTAGGATATATAACGACCCCGCCATCTTGCATAACAGCCGCAGCCTGAACAAGCTTATGTTCTTCAATATGGTCAGGGAATATAGATAAAAGCGTAGCCATTATCCAAAAATAACAATAATATTTTCAGTAATAAGATTATACTTCTCACTCATAACTCATCATTCGTAACTCATAATTATTAGTATGTGCCGTTCCACTTCCTTACAAGCCACTCAATACTTGCCAGGGCAAGAAGCGCAAAGAAAACCCATTTCAGGTCAATAAGCGGTGAGTAAGTGGTGTGAGAATAGATAACAGGTTTTATATCATCTCGGTTTTCAAGCAGTTTAGGCAGTTCTTCAACCTGGTTGGGGAAAAGCATTTTACCGGAATGTTCATTGGCAATTTCATATAATAAATGATGGTCGGCTATGGTATGAGTCAGTTCTAATTGAACAGGAGTCAAATTAAATTCTCCTTTTTTGGTATAAAGCTGCTCACCAGCTTTTACGGTTGCCTCGTAATTATACATGCCTGCCTGTAACTGGCCAGCATTTAAATGGTATGCATTTGAGGTACGGTTAAATGTGAAAGTGAACTTTTTGCCCTCGGAATTGGTGATTACAATATTTACTTCCGGGTCATTGATTAACTGGTAGCTGGGGTTGTAAAGCTCAGCGTCCATCTCAACAGGTTCATCTTCCTTAAAGCTATTGGGGCAATGTATCCTGAAAAAGCTTTTATCATCTTTAACGGCAAGGTATTGAACAGTTTTGGTAACCAGTTCATCAAAAATATGATGGCTTTTATGGTCGAGGTAATCCTGCAACTTCCACCTGAATATGCCTTCACCGGCTATTATGCACACCTTCGCATTTCCCGATGCATTGAATGCAATAAGCGGGTATCCGGTAGTAATGCTCTGGATTTTTTGATAGAACAGCACATTCACTGAAGGGCTAACCTGGTAGCTGCTGGCAAAAGGGCAGGACAGGGCAGGAAGTTGCCCGAGGTAATTCTTGAAATCATCACTTAATGTAAATAGAGAAAAATCGCTGGCTTGCGCAACTTCCGCATCACTGGTACGGTTGCCAAGACTGGTAATTTTTAAACCACTGTTAAGCTGGTTAAATGCAGGTAAGTTTGTTTCTTCTCCGATTATATATATAACAGGTATATTGAGCCGGTTAATACTTTGTAATACCGGAGTAATAGTATTGCCCGTTGACGGTAGTTGATTGAGAACAACGAGACAATATTTGTTTAGCTCTCCTTTAAACTTATCTGGTGTGAAGGTTTCTGCTTCAAACCCGTCGGTGCTGTTAATGCTTTCGGTAATGGCAGCAACATCGGGATGCGGATTTGATAGTACAAGTATGTGTTGTTTCTGGTCAAGCACATGTATATAGACATCCATCCTGTTGTTGGCTAAATTTTCTTCTCCCTCCACCGGGTCAAGTTTTACTGTGTAATGTTTCAATCCCGCCGATTTTGCAGTAAGTTGCACCGGTATGCTTTGGTGAAAGACAGGTGAAGTAATAGCTATGGGTTTTACAAAAAGTTTATCTTCTTTACCGCCTTCTATCTCGCTTATGGTAAGGGTAGAAGATTTGCCTTCAAGTTTTTGGGCATCTATAGCAACTTGCAAAGGGAAAGTATTGCCAAGGTAGGCGGTAGGATTATGGTCAACTTTGGTAACTATCAAATCACGCTTAACAGTGGTATCTCCCTGCGCAATAGTGTATATGCTGCATTTAAGAGAGCGGGCTGCATATAAAGGATTGAAGCCTTTATTGTAAATTCCGTCTGAAGCCATAACAACCGCGCCTAAATTTTTTCCGTAATACCTTTTTGTAATGGCGTCAAATAACGAAGATATATCTGTTTCCTTTTCCGAGAAGGAGTAGTTCATGCTATCTGCAACTTCATTGCCGAAAGACATTATACGGACATCAAATCTGGCCGACAATTGATTGACTACCTTATCCCAGGTTGCTTTATAATTATGCTTATAAAATGCAGAATCTTTTCCGGCAGTTATAGACGCTGAATTATCATGCGCTATAATTATAATAGGTTTTTCGACTGTATTCTTTGCCCTCCGTAATAAAGGAGAAAGGAATAAAAATACGAGAAATGATACCAGCAAAAAGCGGAATAACCCCAGGGCCCATTTCAGGGCAGGGTGCAATTCTGCCGTACGGGAATCTTTATAATAAAATGCCCATGCATATACTACCCCTGCCAAAGGGCAAAGTACTAATAGCCATGCAGAATATGCGATGCTGAACGACAATTTATTTGTAATTTAATTTATGTGAGCATTCCGCCACAAACCTGTATCACCTGCCCGGTAATATATGAAGACCAGTCCGACGCAAGAAAGGCTACGGCATTGGCAACATCTTCCGCCGTACCGCCTCTTTTAAGTGGTATTGATTCTCTCCACTGTGCGACTACCTTTTCATCAAGGGCTCCAGTCATTTCGGTTTCAATAAAGCCCGGGGCAACAGCATTACACCTTATGTTGCGTGAGCCAAGTTCGAGCGCGACCGATTTTGTAAAACCAATAATTCCGGCTTTCGATGCGGCATAATTGGCCTGCCCTGCATTACCGCGTATTCCAACAACCGAAGAAATATTAATAATGGAGCCTTTGCGTTCTTTCAGCATAGGCCTTTGTATGGCTTTGGTAAGATTGAATACTGATTTAAGGTTAGCTTTAATTACTGAATCAAATTGTTCTTCGCTCATTCTCATCAGCAACCCGTCTTTAGTAATTCCGGCATTGTTTACCAGCGTATCTATTTTTCCAAAATCATTCATGACATCGGTTACCAATTGTTCAGCGGCTTTAAAGTCTGCCGCGTCAGAATGATAGGCTTTGGCTTGAATTCCTTTAGACGCCAACTCAGTTTCAAGTTCCCTGGCCTTTGCTTCCGATGAAAAGTAAGTAAATGCTACATTGGCGCCAAGTTCTGCCATTTTTAAGGCAATACCTTTTCCAATACCTCGTGAGGCGCCGGTAACTATAATATTTTGCTGTTCTAATAATTTCATAGGCGAAAATATGGTTGTTTAGTAATTAATATATTTGCCGAAAATTGCTATCAAAAATAACATAAAAAGAAGTCCTCGCATGAAAAAACCTTTTGTACTGTTATTATGTATCGCTTTTTTCTCCCAGGTAAGGGCTCAGAGTTTTGAGTTAGGGGGACGGTATTTGGCGGTGAGTAATTGGTTTTTCAATTCAAATGTATCAAATTCAGGTGGAACTACATCTAGCGTTGCTGAAGATTATTCTGCCACGTATTCTTCATCTTATGGACTGCACATTGCTTATAATTTTAATGAACATACGGGCCTCGAAACCAATATTCTTTTTGCATCCTTATCACAGGATTATAATGGAAATTTCCCAGCACAAAGCGGAGTATTGCCTGTTCCTGTTGATGGCCAAACGGTAATATACTCTGCCAACGAGACTTATAAATCTTCTACTACAATAACTGCATTACAAATACCTATATTTTTCCGCTTTTTGTCTGGTAACGGCGCCTATGCTGAAATAGGCCCCGAATATGATGTTCTATCTGATGCCACTTATAATGCTTCTTATCTTTCAGGCCCTGTTGATGTTAAAAGTTATTACCCCAGCGGCTATATTGCCGGGG
This sequence comes from Bacteroidia bacterium, assembly GCA_052325425.1. Taxonomy (GTDB): domain Bacteria; phylum Bacteroidota; class Bacteroidia; order JABEUT01; family JABEUT01; genus JABEUT01. Next base: position 14,138 of record JBKQUY010000101.1, read on the forward strand.
TATTGGCATTTGGAAATAATGTAAGGATAACACACTCTTTCTTTTTTAACATTAATCTTCGGATTTCATATGATTTTACTGATTTAAAAGGCGTTGATGCTCTGGGGCAGAATTTGAGTGATAATATTTTATATCAGCAGAGTTCTGGACCTTTTTATGGCAGTTACTCAGCAACCCACCAGTTTTCAGTTGCATTTGGAGTTGGGCTGTTTTACCGTTTTGGACATGATTTCTAAACTTACTTTATGAAATTTTCACAGATTCCCTACCAGCGCCCGGATATTGAATCCATATCCTTGCGCATGCACACACTTATTAAAGATTTCAATGATGCTGATGAACCCGGCCAGGTTGAATTAGTAAATGAAATTAATCAACTGCGTAACAATTTTGAAACCATGTATTCCTTTGCCAGCATACGTTACACCCAGGATACATCGAATAAGCAGTACCAGGAGGAGCAGGATTTTTTTGATGCCAATGAACCGGCATATACAGGTTTGGTGACAGAATTTTACAAAGCCCTGACGAAATCAAAATACAGGTCTCTACTCGAAAAGAAATTCGGGAAACAGCTTTTCAGCATAGCCGAAATGAAGTTGAAGACCTTTTCACCGGAAGTGGAAGCAGACCTGGTATTGGAAAATAAGCTTTCAAGTGAATATACTAAACTGATTGCCTCAGCCCATATACTATTCGATGGAAAAGAGCTGAGTCTTTCTGAACTTTCTCCTTATCTCACTTCTTATGACCGTGAAACAAGGAGAAATTCCAATATTGCCAAGTATAAATTCTTCACCGAAAAATCTGCCGACCTTGACCGCATATATGATGAATTGGTAAAACAACGCACCAAAATTGCCCGCAGCCTTGGTTTTAACACATTTACAGAGCTGGCATATATGCGCCTTATGCGCCGCGACTATAACGCCGAAATGGTAAAGTATTACCGCGGCCAGATATTGAAATATGTGGTGCCTCTTGTGACTGAATTAAAAAACAAACAGGCTAAACGATTAGGCTTAGATAAGCTGAAATATTATGATGAATCTCTCCTGTTTAAAACCGGGAATGCACGTCCAAAAGGTGACGAGAAGTGGATATTAAACAAGGCTACGCAAATGTACAATGAACTGTCGCCACGTACCTCGGAGTTTTTTGCTTATATGCGAGATAATGAACTTATGGATTTGGTTTCGCGGAAAAACAAAGCAGCAGGTGGATATTGCACTTTCCTGAATGAGTATAAAAGCCCTTTTATTTTTGCCAATTTTAATGGAACCATGCACGATGTTACCGTGCTTACACATGAATTTGGGCACGCTTTCCAGGGATATTCAAGCAGAAATTTTTCTATACCCGAATATTATTTTCCCACATACGAAGCATGTGAAATCCATTCTATGAGCATGGAATTTCTTACCTGGCCCTGGATGAAATTGTTCTTCGAAGAGAGTACCGATAAATTTTTGTTTGAACATTTATGCGGAGCGTTGCAATTTCTCCCTTACGGGGTAACGGTTGATGAATTTCAGCATTGGGTATATGATAATCCCGATGCTACACCTGGGGAAAGAAAACTGCAATGGAGGAATATTGAAAAAAAATATTTGCCTCACCGCGATTATGAAGACAATGCTTACCTGCAATCAGGTGGCTTTTGGCAGCAACAGGGGCATATTTACCAAAGCCCGTTTTATTATATTGATTATACCCTTGCCCAGGTATGCGCCCTGCAATTCTGGAAAAGAGCTAACGAAGACCGGAAATCGGCTATGGAAGATTACCAGGTACTCTGCAATGCCGGCGGCAGCCTATCATTCCTTGAGTTGGTAAAATTAGCCAAACTGAAATCGCCTTTTGAAGAGGGTTGCCTTGAATCAGTTACGACTGAAGCTGCAAAATGGGTTCATTCAATTGATGATAGCCGTTTAAATTAAATTGCTTCAGCAACGATAAAAGTACTTCCCCCAACAAAAACCAGATCGCCTTTGGCTGTACTTTTTTGGGCAGATTGCAATGCTTCTTTTACTGTATGAAAACAATTGCCTCTCAGCCCGAATTTATTGGCAGCGGCAGCTAATTCTTTTTCATTCATTGCCCTGGGGATATTCGCTTTGCAGAAATAGTAAGTTGCATTAACAGGTAAAAGCGCCAGAATTTTACCCGGCTCTTTATCGTTTACCATGCCAAATACAAAGTGAAGATGATTATATTTTATCGTCTTCAACTGATTAATTACTTCTTGTATTCCTGCTTCATTATGGCCTGTATCGGCAATAGTAAGCGGGCTTTCAGAAATTGTTTGCCACCTGCCTAATAACCCCGTTTGGGAAATTACTTTAGCAATACCTTCCATGATATTTTCCATACTTATCTTATATCCCGATTCATTGAGTGTATCAATAGTAGCAAGAACCGTACAAATATTTTTCTGCTGGTATAGCCCATTTAATTCTGAATATAATTGGGTCAAATATGATTTACCATTTCTCAGGACATCCACTACGAGGTATGGCTTATTGTTTTTCACCATAGTATGGCAATTTGCAATACTGTATATTGTATCTGCAAAGCGGATAGGAGAATTACATTCCTGGGCTTTCTTTTCAAAAACCAGTTTCGTTTCTTCCTGTGTTTCTCCTATAACTACAGGTTTTCCGGGTTTTATTATCCCGGCTTTTTCAATTGCTATTTTTTGCAGGGTGTCTCCCAGCAAAGCCATGTGGTCATAGCTGATATTAGTAATAACTGACACAACCGGTTCAACTATATTGGTTGAATCCAGCCTGCCGCCAAGACCGGTTTCAATTACTGCTATTTCACACTTTTCCTTTGCAAAGTACCAGAGTGTCATAGCAACACTCAATTCAAAGAAGGAGCAATCAATTTCCTCAATAAGTTCCCTATATATGCTGACGAACTCTATCACATCCTGTTCAGAAATCGGTATGCCATTAATTTTAATCCTTTCCCTGAAATCTTTAAGGTGTGGCGATGTATGTAACCCGACATTCTTATAACCCGCACTTTGTAATACCGATGCTAAATAATGCGATGTTGAACCTTTGCCATTGGTTCCTGCTATATGAATAACAGGAAATTTACGTTCAGGGTTTCCAATGGCATCGCATAGCCTGATAATATTATCCAACCCCCCTTTATAGGCAATGCTTCCAACACGCTGATAAATGGGTAAGCGGGTAAAGAGATAAGTAATTACTTCGCTGTATGTTTTCATACCCGGTTAAGATTTAAAAATATCTTAACGGAACATGCCGGTAAATTTCTCTCCGGCAGTATTTATCCATCCCCGGAACATGGAGGACGTATTGAAGGGTGCAGAAATATTTCCCTGTGCGTCAATGGCTACAAGCCCGCCAGCACCGCCCGACAGGGCAACTTTCTTCAGCGCTTCAGCAGTGGCTTGAGCAAGCCCAAGGCCTTTATATTCCATAAGGGCGGATATATCATAAGCCACCACATTACGGATAAAATATTCGCCTTCCCCGGTGCATGATACTGCGCATGTTTTATTATTGGCATAAGTTCCTGAGCCAATGATAGGCGAATCGCCCACCCGGCCAAACTTTTTATTGTTTATTCCACCGGTTGATGTGGCGGCTGCAATATTCCCCTGGCTGTCGAGCGCTACGGCTCCTACTGTTCCGTATTTTTTCACACCTTCCGGAGGAACATCGCCGGCCCAGGAATTATGGACAGGGTCATTTTTTGTCAGCAGCCATTGTTTATGACGCTCTTCATCATAGAAATAGGATGGGTCAACAATTTCGAGCCCGCATTCTTTGGCAAATTTCTCCGCACCGGCGCTGGCAAGCAAAACGTGTTTCGATTTTTCCATTACAGCGCGTGCGCATGAAACAGGGTTGCGTATGGTATGCACCTCTGCTATGGCGCCGGCTTTCAGGTTTTTGCCATTCATAATGGCGGCATCCATTTCATTTATTCCGTCGCAGTTGAATACCGAGCCTTTTCCTGCGTTAAACAATGGGCTGTCTTCCATCACGCGAACCGCTGCTTCTACAGCGTCAACAGCAGAACCATCATGGCTCAGGATGTTATAACCTGCCTGCAATGCTTCTGAAAGTTTGTCGAGATATTCTTTTTCTTTTTCGGGTGATACTGTCCCTGTCATCAGGGTTCCGGCTCCGCCATGAATCGCTATCGCGTAATTTCCCATTTCTTGTATCTGATGATAATAAATTAAAAGGTTTTCAAAAGTAGAAAATTTATCGCTACAGATTTGTATTTTCGTGGGGTGAAAAAAATATTTCTTCCCTTTCATTATCTTGGTTATTTGCTTAAGGCTAAAAACCTTCACGGCACGCATTCAGCTTTTGTGTATGAATTTTACCGGAAAGTAATAGAAGGCGATTTGCAGTTTTATGATTTTGACCCTATTGAACACTTGCGCTCACGATTACTTCATACAGCAGATGTAATTGAAGTTGTTGACTTTGGAGCAGGCGCCGAAGGCAGCAAATTAAGAAAGGTCAAAGATATTGCCTTGAAATCTTCTGTACCTCCAAAGCAAGGCCGCATGCTGTTTCGCCTGGTGAATTTTATGCAACCGAAGGTAATGCTTGAAATGGGAACATCATTAGGCATAAGCACATTATACCAGGCAAAAGCTTGTCCCCATTCGGTTTTTATAACTATGGAAGGCAGCCCCCAGACTGCTTCCATAGCTTCACAGAACTTTAAACTGTTAAAGGCAGATAATATTAAACAGGTAACGGGAAATTTTGATGAAACCTTACCGCAGGTTTTAAAAACTGTTTCTTCACTCGACTATGTATTTTTTGACGGCAATCACCGGAAAGAACCGACACTTAATTATTTTAAGCAATGCCTTCCACTAGCCTCAGATGGCTGTGTGTTTGTGTTTGATGATATACGCTGGTCTGAGGGGATGTATGAGGCATGGAGTGAAATAACCAAAGAACCTTCGGTAACAGTGACCATTGATTTATTCTCATTTGGTTTGTTGTTTTTCAGGAAAGGGCAGGCAAAGCAACATTTTACATTGAAGTTCTAAGTGTTTTGCGGCAATCTGTATATTCGCATAATCTAAAAGAGGCATGGAAAATATAATTGAGCTTATCGGAATCAGTAAAGTATATAAAATGGGAGTGGAGACCATTCATGCCCTGCATTCCGTTACCCTGAATATTAAAAAGAATGAGTACGTGGCGCTTATGGGGCCTTCCGGTTCCGGTAAATCAACGCTGATGAATGTACTTGGCTGCCTTGATACTCCAACCAGCGGACAGTATATTTTAAACGGTATCTCGGTAGATAAAATGCTTGATAATGAACTGGCTGAAGTAAGGAATAAGCAAATAGGTTTTGTCTTCCAGACATTTAATCTTTTGCCCCGTTCTACTGCATTGGAGAATGTTACCCTTCCTATGGTTTATGCCGGAACAAGTAAACAGCAACGAAAACTAAGAGCGGAAGAAGTGCTTAACCAGGTAGGATTGAAAGGGCGCATGCAGCATAAGCCCAATGAACTATCGGGCGGGCAGCGACAGAGGGTTGCAGTTGCACGAGCCCTTGTAAATCATCCTGCCATTATTCTTGCTGATGAACCTACTGGAAACCTCGATTCCAAGACATCAATTGAAATTATGGGCCTTTTTGAAGATATTCATAAAAAAGGTAATACCATTGTACTTGTAACGCACGAAGAAGATATTGCCCGCTATGCGCATCGCATCATACGCCTTAAAGACGGCGGTGTAGAATCAGATGAAATAAATGAAAAGCCGATTTTGGCGAACGCTTAAATAGTCGTAAGGGGTATGGAGTAAGGAGTAAGTACAATTGAAATACCCAATCGTCACTGCGAATCCCGTTCCATTAAAAACTGAATTTCGGGATGTGGCAGTCTCAGTTTTTGTTTTTTTCAACACAGAGATTCACAGAAAAACACAGAGTTGCACAGAGAACTTGTTGCGGATCTTAACCTCAATCTTAACCTTATCTCTCATAATCAACTACTTAAGCGGGGTTACACTTTTTGGTACTGCAAAAACATTAACTTGTTGGTAACCAAATAATTTGTTTTCAAAAATTCCATAAAAGTGTTACCCCGTTAGCTCAAACCTGAATGTGGCGGTTTGTGGCGGAACTTGGCGGTGATTTCGGAGGGGGGAACCGCCACTATTTTTTAAAAATGCACACTTTTGCACACGGTTCCCAGAAAAAGTGTGCAGTTTTCTAATTTCCTGCTAATTTTTTTAGCATTTTTCCTGAAAAATGGCACACATTGGCACACAGTTCCCAGAAAAAGTGTGCCATTTTCTAATTTCCTGCTAATTTTTTTAGCAGTTCTCATTGTCAGATTCCAACTCATCACTCATAATTCATCACTTATAACTCATGACTCATAATTTATAATTCATAACTCTATAAGCGCTATGTCAAAGAACAATTATCCCCCACCCACATTAAACGCTTTCCATAAACCTTCCCCTCAAGGGGAGAGGTTTGGTTGGGGCAGACACTGCAAATATAAACATTTTATTTAAAATATATAAATATTAAGTTTAAAAACTTTTCAACAACCTTGAAAAAGAAAACGAGATAAGGAATAATAGTTATTCAATTACAATCCATCCCGAATTATTGCAGGAGGCTATAATTCAATTTTATATTTTTATTTATTTCTGAATTATTAGCTTTCCGCTACCGAGATATTCTCCCTTTTCCGTAACTACTCTATATAAATATATTCCTGCCGGTTGATTGCTTATATCAATTTGATGATTTGATAATTTGATGATTTGGTAATTAGAAGAATAAATTTTCTCCCCAAGCATATTATAAACCTCAACAGTGTTTTTCATTCCTAATTCGGAATTTTTAATTCGTAATTGAAAAACGCCATTGCTTGGGTTTGGATAAACAGATATATTATAAGCAACATTGGTAAGTTGCTGTATCCCCTGTATTAATGCGATATTGTGCTGCGTGTTACTTCGGGTAGTAGTGTTATTGACTTTATCTGGCCTTAATTCCGGAACAGTACATCCGTTATTTATAGAATCACTAAGTATTGCTCCCACGAACCATCTTGCAAAGGGATACTTGCCCGGGTTATTCTGATAATCTATATCATTAAATGTATTCTGAAAGCCATTAACTGAATCAATAGCTTTCCAGTTTCCATTACTTAGACTATCACGGAACAGGTAATATGTTTTAACAGGCTGGGTAACACCTTGTTTTAAATAACCAATACCTGTCCATAAAAAAGAACCCGGCATAGGCTGCATTATGTGCATGGTATTTTGCCAGGGACTTGATGCAATGGGTTCTTCGACACCACATGAGTTAACTGCCGTTAAGCAATAGCGTACAGTATTCTGATTAGGGTCATTCACAGGAGTACTGTCAACTAAATAAGGGGGAGCAGAAAATGGAACAGCTTTTATTAACTGCCATTCAGATAAATAATTCAAATAATAGACTTTAAAACTATCAACACCTGTTAATCCTGCTTTGTTCCAAACTATCACATTGTGTTCAGATGCAGTATCTACTGAAACCATACAAATTGAAACGCCTGAGGGTGAAACACCAGATATTTGAGTATTGGCTGTGCCTTTACACCCATTTCCGTCAGTGACAGTTAGGTTATACAATCCTGAGCTAAGGCCACTGATATTTTGTGTGGTAGCGCCATTTGACCATAAATAAGAATATGGCAGTGAACCATCTGTGACCGATATATCAATAGAACCATTATTTCCAGATGAACAATTATTTCCTGTTACTGAAGTAATACTTATAACCGGGCCTGAAGTATCACTTACAGAAGTTTGTATGGTATCCTTACATCCGTTATTATCAGTAACAACAGCGCTATATATTCCGGCGCCAATATTAGTCAATGAGGAGGATGTTGAGGACGTGTTCCATTTATAAGTATAAGGAGCGGTTCCGCCTAAAGCAGATACTGAAATATCCCCGTTAGTTGAACTGCAACCTGGCTCAGTAACACTTGTAGTTAATGTTATGGCAGCGGGAGACTTTATACTAATGGATTTTATTAAGGAACTGCAACTATCCGCATCTGTAACAATAACCTGGTATAATCCGTCAGGCAGGTTCCCTATGCTTGCAGTTGTAGCACCATTTGACCACGAGTATTTATAAGGAGGTGTTCCACCGCTGGCAGTAAGAGAAATGGAACCTTTTGATTGTCCTGAACATTTATTTTGAATTATAGAACTCGTCAGCGATGGGCCATTTGTATCATTCACAGTTACATTCTTGAAAGCCGAACAGCCATTTTTATCAGTTACAGTAATCATATAGATTCCCGCTGCAAGGTTATCTGCCGTTAAGGTGGTATCACCATTATTCCAGGAATATTTATACGGAGATGTTCCGCCCGATACAGTCGCTATTCCTTTTCCATTAGACTTTCCGCATGTAGCATCCGCTTCACTGACAGAAATTTTAATCGAGTCTGCAACCTTAATTGTAATTGTTGCAACACCGCTTCCGCATGAGGTTGTTCCTGTTACAGTATAAGTGGTTGTGGTCCCTGGAATAGTAGTTACACTTGCACCATCGGTTGAGTTCAAGCCCGTTGCAGGGGACCATGTATAACTCGTTGCCCCGCTTGCCATAAGCATAGTTGGATTACCAGGACAGATGATTGTATGAGATGAGGAAACAGTTATATTTGGAGGAATACAGTTTGAAATCTTTCTGATACGGTTATTGCCATAATCTGCAAAATAAACATTACCTGACGCGTCAACAGCTACGTTTGTGGGATAGTGCAATTCGGCTGCTGTTGCAGGACCTCCATCTCCGCTATAACTTGCTGTGCCTGTACCTGCAATAGTGCTTATTATTCCAGAACTGTTAACCTTTCGTAAGCGTGAATTGTCATAATCTCCTATATAAATGTTGTTTGAAGCATCAACAACTACTCCCCCGCCTCTGTAATTAAATGCAGCCCATAAGTTTATTTCCGCAGCCGTGGCAGGACCTCCGTCACCACTATAATTAGCGGTACCATTCCCTGCCACTGTGTTTATAATACCAGAAGTGTTTATTTCACGGATGCGGTTATTCAGAAAATCCGATATGTAGATATTACCTGAAGCATCTAAAGATACTGCTCCGGGTTCATCCAGGTTAGCAGCGGTTGCAGCTATTCCATCTCCATTATAATTTCCTGATAATCCTCCTGTGCCGGTTCCGGCAATAGTTTTTATAATTCCTGAACTATTTACAATGCGTATAATGTTATTGTTATAATCTGCAATATAAATATTACCGTAAACATCTACAGCAACTCCCATAGGGCTATTTAATTCCGCTGCCGTTGCATTTCCTCCATTTCCTGTTGAACCCGCTGTGCCATTTCCAGCTATAGTGCTTATGATACCCGAAGTATTTACTTTACGGATACGGTTATTGCCGTAATCTGCTATATAGACATTGCCCGCAATATCTATTGCCACTTCCATAGGTTCGTATAATTCGGCTGCTGTTGCATTTCCCCCGTCTCCGCTGCTGCCCGCCGTGCCTGTACCGGCAAAAGTGCTAATAATGCCCGATGTATTAACTTTACGGATGCGGTCATTTTCATAGTCTGCAATGTAAATATTGCCGGAAGCATCAATGGCTACTCCCGTCGGCCCGTATAATTCGGCAGCAGTGGCCTGACCACCGTCCCCTGTATAACCTTGACTCCCGTTTCCTGCAATAGTAGAAATGATTTGAGCATTAATTCCTATGCTGCCAATAACACAAAATGAAATGATGATAATAAATTTTTTCATGGTGTTTATCAAGTTTAGAAGACTAAGTTAATAAAAATAATAACTCTACATATATGTTGGGGCTTTTTCTTCCCTAATGCTTCATTTTTGATGAAGTATGGACGAAATTAAGCAAATTGGTAATAATATTCGTAAATTCAGAATAAAAAAGGGATTAACGCAACTTGACCTCGCAGCACTTTGTGGTTTTGATGAAACAGCTATCGGAAGGTTAGAAAATGGTAATACCAACCCTACTATAAAAACCTTATTGAAACTTGCCAAGGCATTAGATATAACATTGACCATGCTGGTAAAAGTAAAATAACCCTCAAAAGGCAGGTAATAAAAAGAAAAATCCATATATTTGTTTAATGAAAAACGAAAAGATGAGACAAGTAATAATATACCGTGGGGAAGATAATTACTGGGTTGTAGAATGCCCAAGTTTGCCTGGTTGCATCTCTCAGGGAAAAACAAAAACGGAGGCTTTAACCAACATTAAGGAAGCGATTGATGTGTATATTGAAGCATTAAAAGAAGATAAACTGCCTATACCGAAAGATAATTTTGATGCATTATTAATGGCAGTATGAAATTGCCAAGAATATCGGGAAGAATATGTGTAAAAGCCCTGGAAAGAGGAGGATTCCATACTATAAGACAAAAAGGAAGCCACATTGTTATGAGAAAAGATAAACCTTTTTATCAATTGGTTGTACCCGACCACAAAGAACTTGACACAGGAACATTGAGAGCCATTATCCGGCAAAGCGGAATGAGTATAGATGAATTTATGAAATTAGTGTAGCTTTATCTCCGTCACCCCCGCCTTATTTAATTGCTCATTAATATTTGCTAATTCTATTTTCAGGTTGCCCCATTTGGCCCAAAGGTTTTTGTAATCTAAGTCTGTCGCTTTTACTGCTTCCATGCATTGTTGGGTGGGCGCTGCATCTACTCCCTGTATGGCATTAAATAATGTTTTAAGGTGTTCATCGGTTTGTCCCATTTTCAAAGAATCACAATTTCTCACAAAGAGTTTTATCGTATCTGCTAAAGGCCCGCCAATTTTTGGCATCAGTGTTTTTGCCTGTTCCTTAATAGAAGCGATTTCTTTTAATCCTTCGACCGTATTTTTTCTATCGGTATAACAGGTTGAAGAGAAATCAAACTGGCGCAAAATATCTGCAACCGGGGCTTTTACGCGCGGGTCCATTTCTATATCAATTGTCTGGGTGTATTTCTTTCCATCCACGGTCAATGTTATAATATAATGGCCTGGCTTAACCCAGGGCGCAGTGGGAGCAGGGGCTGTTTCTCCCGTTACGGCAGAAATAGGATATTCAGGAGCAACATCAAGAGGGGCAAAGCGCATATCCCACAAAAAGCGGTGCGAACCTGAGTCGGCGGATAGTATTTGCTGCGGACGTACCCAATAGAGAGGGATATTTACTGCCGGTATTTTATACATGCTGTCTTTGCTGCTGTAATGCCTCACTACGCTTCTGTTGTGTTCCGTTATGTCGAGTGTAACTTCACTTTTAGAATTTGCAGCGAGGTAGTAATCAATAATGGCTCCATCTGGCGGGTTTTTTCCCGTCGGTTCATCTGCTGGCAGGGGCGTATCCGGATACATATTCCATCTTACGCGGTAAGCGCCTTCGGGCTTATATAAAATTACATTTTGCTTGGCAGTATCTTTAGTTAGTTGTCTTAACGGGGTTATGTCATCCAATATCCAGAATGAGCGTCCGTGTGTAGCAACTACCAGGTCATTATCTTTTATTGTCAAATCGCGGATAGAAGTGGCAGGCATGTTCAGTCTCAATGATTGCCAATGCTCCCCATCATCAAATGATACATATACCGCTCTTTCCGAGCCGGCAAATAATAAACCCTTTTTCATCGGGTCTTCTTTTACCACATTAATAGGGTCATCGGGTAAGCCATTGATAATTTCTTTCCATGTTTTACCCCCGTCATTGGTGCGGTAAATATAAGGGTGCAGGTCGTCGAGCTTGGAGCGGTTTATGGCGGCATAAGCGCAATTTACATTGGTATGGCTTGCATCCATCAGCGAAACTTTACTCCAGCAGGTAAGCGCGGAAGGCGTTACATTATTCCATGTTTTTCCTCCGTCATGCGTTACCTGTATCAGCCCGTCATCGGTTCCTGCCCAGATGGTATTGCTGTCAATAGGTGATGGTGCAAGCGTATATATTACTCCGCGGGGTGGCATTTTTTTCAAAGAATCTGCGGTATAAACTCCGACATTTTTCGGTAAATCATATTTGGTTCGTGTAAGGTCAGGGCTAATTACCTGCCATGAATTACCGCCGTCTCTCGTTTTAAAAACCACATTGCCTGCATAATAGAGTGTCTTATTATCTATAGGGGAAAATACAATAGGGGCAGTGCGCAGAAAGCGGTATTTACCTGAATGAACGGCATCGGGAGAAATGTCCTGTACCTGTCCTGTGCGTTTATCATATTTTGAGATTTTTCCACCATATATGATGTTGGGGTCAAGGGGGGCGGCAACTACATAGCCCCATTCTTCCGCAGCGACCGGGTGCCATTCCCTTATGGTGATTTCTCCGTCGTTTCCGCGTGAAGCGATTCCCACCGAGCCGCTTTCCTGCTGCCCGCTGTAAACATTATAAGGAAAGGAATTATCGGCGCTTACATGATATAATTGCGCGGTGGGCTGGTTATACCATGAACTCCATGTTTCTCCACCATTTACTGTAACGGCTGCGCCCTGGTCCCCGGCCAATAACATAATGTTTGTATTATCGGGGTTTATCCATAACCTGTGGTAATCATCGCCACCCGGCGCGCCTTTAAAGCCATTCCATGTCTTGCCACCATCAACCGATTTCCATACAACCACATTAACGGCATACACTATATCTGCATTTTTAGGGTCAGTTTTTATTTCCGCGAAATCATCGCCCCGGTCCCAAAGGCGTATATCATCGCTTAATATTTTCCATGAATTTCCTCCGTCATCGCTGCGGTAAATGCCTCCGCCTTTTTTGGCGTCAACAGTGGCATATAGGCGATTATGGTCGCTTTGCGCGATGCAAAACCCTATTCTTCCCAAACCCTGTTCAGCACCCGGCAACCCGCCAGATAATTTCTTCCATGTTGTGCCGCCATCTTCCGATTTATACAAACCGCTTTCAGGCCCTGACCAATAAGTTTCCTCCCATGGGGCATTTCTCGACATCCATAAGTCGGCATAAACAATTTGATTGTTAACGGGGTCAATAGTAACTTGTATAGCGCCTGTATTTTCATCAACATATAAAACTTTTTTCCATGTTTTCCCGCCATCGGTTGTGCGGTAAACTCCCCGCATTTCATTGGGGCCATAAGGATGGCCGAGCACGGCTGCAAAAACTTTATTCTCATCTTTAGGGTCAACGGCAAGCCCGCCAATCTGTTGTGCGTCACTCAGCCCGAGGTGAGTCCATGTTTTACCCCCGTCAACCGATTTATACATGCCATCGCCGGTTGAAAGGTCGGGGCGTTGCAACCCTTCGCCGCTGCCGGCATATATTACACTGGGGTTCGAAGGAGCCACAGCCACATCACCTATTGAGCCTGTAGGCTGCTCATCAAATACGGGTTGCCAGGTTCTGCCGTAGTCATCGGTTTTCCAAACCCCGCCGTCGTTAACGCCTATATAAAAAACATTGGGCTGCTGGCTTGTACCACAGGCGCCAACAGTGCGCCCGCCACGGTAGGGGCCAATCATTCTCCACTTCATACAATTGAATAAGGAGGGGTTATAGGGTTGAGAAAATGCTTGGGCAGTGATGAAAATTAGTATTATTACAAAGGGCTTAAAGAAGCTTGTGATTTTCATAAATAGGGGTTAAATAATTTTTCCAAATAAAAGATTCTGATAAAGTTCCTTAAGGCAATTTTAAATTATATCAGTTACCACCGCCATTATCGCCACCATTGTCGCCGTTATCGGAGAAGTGCCTTAAGAAAATAGTCTTTTTGTTGGAAGTAGAAACATTAAAGGTGTATTTACCTTTATCTGTTTTCTGTTCTCTTTTATCAGGCTTAAGCGCTGATATGGCATTGTTGAAATCGTTATTGGATGAGGTTGCCTGCATAAAGCCGTTAACATAGTTAAAGTAATACCAGTGCTGCGGGTCAAGTTCAATATAAATGTTTATTTCATCAGCGCCACGTTTCTTCTTAAATTCAATTTTCCCGTCGCAAAGTTTATTTACCATGGTTTTGCCAACGCTTCCCACTCCAATTTTGCCTTCCGAAACATAGGAACGCGTTTGGTTATTCCATTTAAGCGTAAGCTGGCTGAAGAACAGGGAAGATTGAAGTTCTTTGGGTATTTTTTTGGTGGTTCCGTAAAGGGTTAATTGTGAAATAAGCTTATCGGCCTGCTCTTTGCCAATTAACTCGTGCAGGTTTTTCTGCACATCCCCTTTGGTTACATCAATTGGTTTCAGGCTGCCCATGTTAGTAAAATCAGCAGCCATTTTATCAAGAGCACCGTCGTCGAAGAAGAAATTAAGCAATACCATAACTTTTGACACGACAGAATCGGGTACTAAGTAATCGGTCATATTTCCTACAGTTTGCATATCAACAGAGCCATAATCGGGGCCAAGATTGAACTTCCCTTCTGCGGAAAGAATACAACGGCGCGTATCAAGGCTTACATAATTGCCGGGTAAAGATTGCTCGATGAGTTTTTCCTTGCTTGCTATCCTGTATTGCTGGGTAGGTTTGTCAAAATCAAGATAGCCGCTGTCAACAAGTGTAACAATATCCTTTTTGCCATTAATAACAGGCGAAAGGAATGCGCCATACATGTGCATCGAGTCGGTAACTGCTAAAACAGGCGATGCGGCAAGTGGTATGTTTGTTTCATTCACCGGGTGACTTTCGATAGGTATCTGCACATTTGATGGGTCAATCTGTGAGTTGAATTTCACCCATGCAATTTTAATTTCGTTACACTGGTGCATAATGCGGGCTTCCCCGTTAAAGTACAGGAAAGGATTGGTCGCTTTTAGCGTTACCGAGCCCTGGTAACCAAAATTAGGGCTGAGGTTAAAATGAGCAGTGTCCGGTATTGTAGTATTGGCAACAGTCTGGTGTGTAGTATCTACGTGAATGTTGTTAAAGTAGATTGCTTTTTTGTTTTTTATTTCATCTACATAATCATAGTATCCTGAACCGCTATAATTTTTACGGGATGTGATACTCAAATCGGCATTATAAATATGATGATACCTGGTAACCGTATTTGCAGTTATTTCAGCACGGACCAAAGGTTCCATAATGGCTTTTTTATGAATAAGCACTTTTCCGCTGTCGGGGATAATTTGTGCATCGGCAACATTAATAAAAGGAACCTTTTGTGCCGTAATGAGGAAGTCCTTCAGGCTGTAACGCGCTGAAGGAGCGATAAACTGCAGTGAATCCTGTTTGGAGTCAACGGAAATAAATTTAGCTCCGGAAAACTGCAGCTCTTTGCCTTGCACCTGTGCGCTCTGTTTTTTACTTGAACTTAACTCAAGCATATCCTGGTTCATGTACCATTTAAACTCATCCATGAAAGCTATATATTCGTTTTCAGGAAATTTTACCACAGAACCGCCTCCATTCGATTTGAATTCTCCCATTTGTGTTTCAAAATCCACATCCGCGGTCATATTATTGGTGGCGAAGGCTATTCCTGAATTATCAGTTGCCTCTAAGCTAAAGTCAGAAGTATCTGCCGTAAATTTATGCTGCCTGAATTTGATAAGTTTTGAAACCAGGTTGGCTCTCAGGAAATCAATTTCACCATTACCGGCAAGCAAATCGGGGCTTAAATCCAGCATGCCATGAAAAATACTCTGACTCGGTCCGGTGTAAATGAGAAATGTATATTTAATATCGTTAATTGCCATGTGGTCTTGTTTTGGCAACCAGTGTTCGCGAACGGTATCACCCGTCACCGGGGGGAATTCGGGCGGAGTTTTTTGTTCGTTTACCACAAACTTATTTGCAATGGCATTCATGGAATCGGGGTAAAATGTAAAGTCATTGGATTTTGAAACAGAAGTTACATAATTGATTGTTCCATCGCCTTTAAGCCCTCTATTGCTAAGTTTCAGCTTGCTGAAAAACCTGCCTTTGCCACCGTATAATGCAATTCCGTCTTCGGGCGCATCGTGAACAAAACCAAGGGAATAATCCGGTTGCAGTTTAAGGGTTTCGCGCATTTCCGGTACAATATCAGCCGAAGCGAATGTTCCGCCAAAGTGAAGCCCCGCATTTGAGAACCTGTTTAAGCTGTCAATTACAAACGGGTCGAGTTTAAAATAGAATTTGTCTTTATTATAAACCCCATTCTGCACTGTTTTTTTATTGTAAAATACAAACGAATTGGAATCGCTTGTTAAGATTGGATATTGATGGTATGGCTTAAACCCGGATTTGTTGGTAGGATAATCAAGCTTAATTTCACCGCTTACGTGCTCAATAACACTTTTTACGGGCACAAGGAAGTGTTCGCCCTTTGAGTTTGTTTCATAAGATTCAGCCTGGATACGGATGGAGTCCGTCATATTCAATTTTATTTTGAAATCGTCGTAATTGAAATCAAAATGCTTGCCATAAAAATCAAAACGCCCCGCATGCACATTTCCGCCAAAAGAAGAATTCCGGTTTTTATGTAATACCACCTGCTGGTCTTTGGGATATATATATACGTTTTCAGAATCGCTGACTATGATAACTTTTACGCCATTGATAGTAATATCGTTGGTAAGAAGGTCCATTATTCCGTTATCCACTCCTCTGCCCGGGTTTTCGGAGTGATAGTCTAATACATCATAATCTGTCTTGCGCATCTTGTTGCTGATAAATCTTTTTAAGCGGTCTTCCACATGTATTTTATCATTAGGTATATCATACATCAACAGGCCTATGGTTGCCAATTTCATAATAGTGGGTCGCATATCGTCGGAGGTAGTGTGCATATAGCTGGCAATATCGCTGACCAAAAAATCGTTTCCTCCAACTGACTTTGAATATTGGGCGATTGTCAATATTACATTGGAACCGGTTGGGTCATTGAATTTATCAAATAACTCAGGTCGGAAAAAATCTGCCGATTCAAAATCTGCAACGCTCTGGGCAGCTCCTTCCAGCATTCTGAACTCCATTTTAGGCTCATCGGTATTCCAGGAAAGCTCTTCAAAGAACATATTTACTTTGTGGTATGTGTCAAAGTAGGGAGTTTGTGATAACCCCTGCTCTGTTCTGATAAGTGAAAGATGCTTTTTTGGGATATTATAGACCATCTGAATATCCGGATGATAAATAGAGTCGGTATCATTCAGGTGTATTACTATGCTTGCATCATCGGCAATAATCTGGTCTTTTGTAATTCCATATTCAACCGAGGAAGCGATAAAAAATGGTTTGTTATTACGCTTGAAAATAAGCTGGGCCGGTTCTGCCGTTGTTCCCGAACCTACAAAGCGCCTGCCCCGCATAGAAAACCCGCCGTTATATGTAACATCGGGTGTCAGGTTGGGAATAGCAAAGCGTTTGCCATAAGATACAAACCGGGGATATGTTTCTTTTCCTGCCGCTTCGGAAACATCCCTTTCAATAATTTTACCTAATATGGGTTTATCAAAATAGCTTTTATCCCAGAATATAACTGAATCGGACGCAAATCCGCCCTGCCTGCAGATAATAGAATAATTTGATAATTCGGCGTAAACGTTATTGGCATCAAGCCCTGTACGCACCCAGTCAACTTTTCCTCCGTTGCCTATCCAAAGACCATTGTTGGGATAAAAAATGCCCTGCGTGCTGTAAATTACAAGGGTATCATTCCGTTCATTTGTACATTTCAGGTTTAAGTTTGTGAAAATAACTTCAGGAACACTATCGCTTTTAAAGTTGAATTTGTTTGAATTTGACTTCCATGAAATAGTAGGGGATTTGTAAAGCGTATTATCGCCGAAAAGGCTCTCACTCATTGACAGGAAGTTGTTCAGGTTGTTGTATGGCCTTTGTTTCAGGAGTTTTTCAAGTGCGGTTTTCCACTGGTCAAACTGGGTCTGCGATAAGCCTGAATTAACAAAATTCATCATTGCTGAAAGGAAAGTCTGGAAGCTGGGGTAAACAGGTATTTTTCTTGTCAGCATTTCATTTGAAATGGAATAGGTAGCTTCCTTATAGTAATGCCCGAAAGAGGGAGACTTCCACGTAGCGGTGAATTTTTGAAGAAATTCCTTCACATCCTTGTGGGTAGCGATACCTGTTTCCATGTAGGTTTCCAGGTTATCAATAAATTTAACGGAATCATCCGTGAAAATTTTCAGCTTCCCTTCCTGCGCATGCAGGGTATGGAAGCCCGATAAAAAAACCAAAAGAAGAGAAAGTTTTTTTACAAAATTCATTGTGGTACAGCGTGAATTATTTCGACAAATTCTTTTGCCTTTAAAGATGCGCCGCCAATAAGGCCACCATCAACATCCGGGCAGGCAAAAAGCTCAGCGGCATTTTTCTCATTACAGCTTCCTCCATACAGTATTGATATATTGGCCGATACCGGACTGCCATATTTTTTTTCAATGAGGGAGCGGATAAAATGGTGCATTTCCTGGGCCTGGTCGGTTGTGGCAGTAAGCCCTGTCCCGATTGCCCAAACGGGCTCGTAAGCAAGTGTTATGTTCTGGAATTCTTCTGAAGGAAGATGGAACAGGCTTTCGCTGACCTGCAATTCTACTACATTGAAATGCTCGCCTGCAGTGCGCTTCCCGGCAGTTTCGCCAATGCAAAAAATTGGCGACAGCCCATATTTAAGTGTGATATCGGTTTTCTTTTTCAATTCAGCATTAGTTTCCTTAAAATAACTCCTTCTTTCCGAATGGCCTATAATTACATAGCTTGCTCCAACTGATTTCAGCATAGGCGCTGAAACTTCGCCGGTATATGCTCCCGATTCTTCATAGGCGCAATTCTGGGCGCCAATGAAAATATTTTTAAGTCCCTTGGTGGTTTCATA
The DNA here is from genome assembly GCA_052325425.1 of Bacteroidia bacterium. Classification (GTDB taxonomy): domain Bacteria; phylum Bacteroidota; class Bacteroidia; order JABEUT01; family JABEUT01; genus JABEUT01. Next base: position 33,011 of record JBKQUY010000101.1, read on the forward strand.
AAAATCGTGAATGTATAATGAGGGCGGGGCTATAATTTTAATTACCGATTCAGCTTTTTTGCTTTTCCATAGCAAGTCCTTTATCTCATAAAGCAGTGGGACGGCTTCTGAATATGTTTTATTCATTTTCCAGTTCCCTGCTACAATCTTTTTTCTCATGAAATATTTTATTTGAGTCTTATACGCGGATCTAACATAGCATAAATTATATCCACCATAATATTAATAATAATAAATAAAATTGAGGTAACAAGCACAACTCCCATTACCACGGGTAAATCATACCGTTCCAGCGCTTCAATAACTTCCTTGCCTATGCCTTCCCAGCCAAATATATATTCTACAAAGACTGCGCCGGCAATAAGGCTGGCAAACCATCCGGATATGGCAGTAACAACAGGGTTGAGAGCGTTTTTAAGGGCATGCTTGTTAATTATTGTCCTGAGTTTAAGCCCTTTGGCGAAGGCTGTACGTATATAATCCTGCGAAAGCACTTCGAGCATGGATGCGCGGGTAAGTTGAACAATAATTGCAAGAGGGCGGATTCCTAAAGTAATGGCCGGAAGTATAAGGTTTTTAAGGTCAAGATAACGCCCGTTGCCATAATCGTCAATTGAATAAAGATTTCCAACAGTATTCAGCCCTGTGTATTTGCTGAGAACGTGCCCGAATAGCCAGGCAAATATCAGCCCGACAAAAAACGAAGGGCCGGCAAGCCCAAGCACGGAAAGCACAACCGATATTTTATCAAAAAACGAATCTTTTAAAAGCGCTGCAATAATGCCAAGAAATATACCTATGATAGAGGCGAACACTATAGCGGTAACAGCCAGCACAGCAGTATTAGGCAAGGTAGTAAAAATAATATCCGATACCTTGCGCTTAGTCTGGTATGAGCGGCGCAGGTAAGGATATTTAAGTACTACAACCTTATTTTTCGAAGCCCTGAATAAAGTGGCATAGCTGCTATATTTAACTGTGTCGAGATAAATCGGGCTTTCTTTTTGCTTGTCGTTGTAAACAGAAATAGGAGAAAGGTCATCAAGATACATGACAAACTGTGTACTTAGCGGTTTATCTAATCCAAGGTCTTTGTCAATAATTGCTATTGACTGAGCATCGGCACGCTGCCCGAGCATTAACCGTGCCGGGTCGCCGGGTAAAGCATTAAATAACAGGAAAACCAGAATAAGTACCCCTAATAGTACCAGGAATCCGTAAAATATCCGCTTAAGTATAAAGTTTATCACTATTTATTTATGTATGTATTGTTCGTTAAGGCTTTTGTAATCAGGTATTGAATGATAATGCCACTTAGCAATTACTATTCCGGCCTTAAGCATAACAAGGCCCGGGTTTGAACGGATCATAGTACGTAATTGAGTATCATCGGTATTATAAAACAGGTATTGTGCATGGGTCTTTTCCTTAAAAGCCGAAATATCTCCCTCGCCTGAAGCGGTAAGGCAAATAAATTTTATATGGTTTTTGGCACATTCTGCATAAAGGTCATTTATCTTTTGGGTAACCTCCGGTGAAAAGTTTCCATCGCTGATTGAAGAGGAAATGAGAAGGAGATTATAAGTAGGGATGCTTAATACACTATCAGTGTAATCATTACCATCAAGACTTACTATATTAAAATCTTTTATTTTAGCCTCAACACCCTTTTTCAATACTTCAGTCCGGTTGCTGACATAATCCCAGTTTTCCTGGTAATTTTCAGGGAACTTGTCGAATTCTTTTGTTTCACCGGTCTTTTTATTTTTCAGGGTATAGTAGTATTTTACATCATCATCTATGCCCTTCATATCCCGTTTAATATCTGTTCCTGCTTTATATGGCCGGAAATCAAGCACAGGGAGATAGTTATAGCAGTAAAGTGAAAAAGCTATGGCACAGGAAGTATAAATAATAATGATACTGTTCTCAATCCTGATGGAAAAAGAAGGAATAAAATGCTTATGCCATATAGCAAGTCCCGCAATAAGTATGAGCAGCACCACATTTTTTCCAAACGATTGCCAGGGAGTCATAGGCAGAAAATCGCCAAAGCAGCCACATTCAAGAACCTTATTGTAGTATGCAGTATAAAAAGTAAGGAATGCAAAAAAGGCAGTTACTAAAAAAACAAGCCAAAGGGTAAATACTTTCCTTGCCTTAATAATTACCATAATTCCCAGGGTCATTTCAAGTATAGGAATAGCGGAAGCAATCCATAATGAAATATTTATGTGTAAATGTGAATTGATTGAGCCTATAAAATTCTGCCATCCGAACGCCTCAAAATATTCCTGCAGTTTATAAGAAAAACCTAAGGGGTCGTCAGCCTTTACAAAGCCGGAGAAGATGAATAATCCGCCAACAAGATATTTGCAAACCTGGAATAGTCTCTTCATGCTCTAAACCAATTTAGTAAAGCGTATTAATACAAAAGTAGCATAATTAATCACTTCATAATAGAAGGCATAAATACCTTTCGGACACGATTCATTGTAATTATGTAACTGCCGGGGTATTTTTTGCATAAACGGGCTTAAAGGCGTTCAGGCTTCAAAGATAATAATCGTAATGGATAAATTTATCTTTAAATATGTTAAAAATTCTATGCCTTTCTATAAGATATTTAACCTACTTTTGGCCACACTTATCGAATATTTTTAGCATGACAAAGAAGACTGAAATAAATATTTCCATTGAATTAGATGAAAATAATCTGCCACTCAGCATAAACTGGTCGTCGAGCGATGGTGGGCAAGGAGGCGCTTGCAAGGCCTTTTTTTTATCGCTTTGGGATGAAAAGGAGAAAAATTCGATGCTTTTGCACTTGTGGACAAAAGAGATGATGATGGATGAGATGAAGCAATTTGTGCACCAGACCTTACTTGGGCAAAGCGATACTGTTAAGCGTGCGCTCGGTGATGAACAATTGGCAGCCTCTATTAGTGATTGTGGTCACGAATTTGCTTTAAAGGCGGGAATATTGAAGAAACCGGAATAAATTGTTCTTGAAGCCCTTTTATTGTAATTCAATTGCCGTCTGCTTTAGCGGACGGCAATTGAAAAATAATTATTTCTTATAAATTTTTTACCGATTAAAAGCCAGCCTCATTCCTTTTATGGATTCATTAAAAGTTCCACTGTTATAAACCATGTTGCCATTTACAAATGTATGAGTAACGCGTGAATGGAATGTTTCACCTTCCATTGGGGCCCATTTGCATTTATAAAGAATATTTGACTTATCCACCTTCCAGGGGCTGTTCAAATCAACAAGAGCAAGGTCAGCAAAATATCCTTTACGGATAAAGCCTCTTTTTTCAATATGAAAACAGATAGCCGGGGCATGGCACATTTTCTGAATTATTGTTTCCAATGAAATTCGTTTTGAGCGGTAAAATTCAAGCATGGCAACCAAAGAATGTTGCACCATAGGTGCACCGGAAGGGCAGCAGAAATAATGCTGTTCTTTTTCACCAGGGGTATGTGGAGCATGGTCTGTGGCAATGGTATCAATCTTGTTATCGAGCAATGCCTGCATTAAACCGCTGCGGTCATTCTCGGTTTTAATGGCGGGGTTCCATTTTATCCAGTTGCCTTTCCCGGCATAGTCTTTATCGCTGAACCACAGGTGATGAATACAAACTTCCGCTGTAATCTGTTTTTTCTCCAACGGTGTTTTATTTTCAAACAGGTTTGTTTCTTTTACTGTTGAAAGGTGTACTACATGCAACCGGGTATTATGTTTTTTTGCCAATTCTACCGCATGTAATGAGGATTTATAGCAGCACTCCTCGTTGCGTATTTGCGGATGACTTGCAGGAGGCGGGTTGTCGCCATATTTTTCACGAAACAGTTTCGAGTTTTCTTCAATAATTTGCTCGTCTTCACAATGTGCTGCCAGCAGGGTAGGGCATTGGGCGAAAAGCTGTTCAATAGTGTCAGGGTCATCAACGCACATATTACCGGTTGAAGTGCCAAGATAAATTTTCACCCCGCATACATTTTTCGGATTGGTCTTTAATACCTCGCTAAGGTTATTATTGGACGTCCCCATATAAAAAGAATAATTCGCCAGTGATTTGTCTTGGGCTATGCGGAATTTATCTTCAAGCAATTCCTGGGTAAGCACTGCGGGCACAGTATTGGGCATATCCATAAAAGAAGTCACCCCACCTGCAACGGCAGCCTTCGATTCGGTATATATATCGGCTTTATATGTTAATCCCGGTTCGCGGAAATGCACATGCGTATCAATTATGCCCGGCAAAAGGTACTTGCCCGTTGCATCAATTACTTCAGCATTTTCAGGAAAAGAAGAAACAGCAATTCCCACTTCTTCAATTTTGCCGTTTATAATAAGTAAATCGCCACGGAATATTTTTCCTTCATTAACAATAAAAACATTTTTTATGAGGGTGCTTTTATCAACCATATTGGCCCATCCGCATTTGAATTACCCCCATGAAAGCTTCTTTAAAAATACCTTTGCTCATCTTGGATACCCCTACCTGGCGGTCAATGAAAGTTATGGGTACTTCCACAATTTTAAAACCCATTTTGTGTGTCAGGTATTTCATCTCAATCTGGAAGGCGTAGCCAATAAATTTAATTTTGTCGAGAGGAAGGGCTTCCAATACCCTCCGCCTGTAACATTTAAACCCGGCTGTAGTATCTCTTATATTCATCCATAGCACCATTCGCACATAATATGAGGCGAAATAAGACATTAACAGTCTTTTGGTATCCCAGTTTTTTACATTTCCTCCTTTTACATACCTTGAGCCTATGGCAAGGTCAGCGCCCTGCACACATGCTTCTTTCAATCGTAACAGGTCATCGGGATTATGTGAGAAATCGGCGTCCATCTCAAAAATATATTCATAACTTTTTGCAAGCGCCCATTTAAAACCTGTAATATATGCTGTCCCAAGCCCAAGTTTGCCTTCGCGTTCAATCAGAAAAAGGCGGCCCGCAAATTCATCCATCAGCTTTTTTACAATACCTGCTGTGCCATCCGGTGAACCATCATCAATAACAAGAATGTGGAAACCGCCGGGAAGTGAAAGTACCTTGCGGACAATATTTTCAATATTGCCCTTTTCATTGTATGTTGGAATTATGACTAAGCTATCGGCCATTTTTTATTCTTGGGGACATTTAAAATCTGTAAAATAAACTCAGGTTCATTATAATTATTGTTTATATATGTGTCATATCATTCTTCTATGGTAATTCAGTTGGCCAATATGGTAATCCATGTGGGCAATAAGGTGAGCCAGGAAATAAAACTTGGTAATATGCTCTTTGCCCAGCAGGTGTGCGGGAAAAGCAGTATATTCTTTATCCAGGTCTTCATCGGGAATTGCTTCCAGTGTTTTAACCACTATTGTTTTTGTGGTTTCAATTTCCTTTACCAGTTCCGCGCAGGGAATGTTGCTGCCGGCGAATTCTTTATCGCGGTTGCGGATATAACCCGAATTGCCGAGGACATTGCCAATAAAATGCTGAAGGTTGCCACAGATATGCAGGCAAAGGTTACCCCCGGAATTTTTTATTCCCTCTTTTACTTTCCAGATACTTTCTTCCGATGGGTATAGCTTAATTTCCTCGGCAAGCTTATTCAGCTCCCGTTCAAAAATTCCTCCTACCGCATTCGCTATCATAGAATAAAAATCTGTATAGTAATATTAACTTCCAAAAGTATGAAAATAATTACGCCGTTTTCTGAAAAGATATATTGTTACAATTTTTTAACAAAATAATTTTTTCATAAGCAAGTTTTTAATTTCGATGTCGTCAGTAAAATTACTTACCTTCATCCACTCTTCCATGAGAGGCCCTGAGATTCATTTGCCCGGTTCCTTTACCATGAAGTTTTCATTTGTTTTCGGAATATTATCTTTGCTCCATAGGATTATAGATGGATAACAACCAATATAAAGAGATTTCCGGAATACGCAGTTGGGCTGAAGAAGACAGGCCCCGTGAAAAACTGTTGCTGAAAGGCGGGCATGTTTTATCAGATGCCGAGCTTATCGGCATACTCATTGGTTCGGGCGTGCCGGGAGAATCGGCTGTTGATGTGGCCAAAGCCATACTTAAAAGCGTTGATAATAATTTGAATGAGTTGGGTAAATTATCGGTGCGCGACCTGAAAAAATTTAAAGGAATCGGTGAGGCTAAAGCAATAACTATAGTAGCGGCGCTTGAATTGGCGAAAAGAAGAAGAGTTGCTGAAGTAAAAGAGAAAGAAAAAATAGCGGGAAGCAAAGATGTATATGAATATTTCCATCACCTTGCCGACCTGCATAGTGAGGAATTCTGGATAATGTTTTTGAACCGCGCCAATAAAATCATTTCAGGCCAGAAAATAAGCCAGGGAGGGATAACCGGCACAGTTGCAGATATAAGGCTGATATTTAAAAACGCGCTCGAACAATTTGCATGCAGTATAGTGCTGTGCCACAACCATCCTTCAGGAAATCTTCAGCCAAGCAATGAAGATAAAGCATTAACGCAAAAAATAAAACAAGCCGGCCAACTGTTGGATATAAGTATTCTTGACCATGTAATAATTTCAGATTCAGGTTATTTTAGCTTTGCCGACGAAGGGCTTTTATAAAAATATGATATGATAAAGATATTGACTGTAATAGGAGCGAGGCCGCAAATTATTAAGTCTGCCGCATTAAGCAGGGCGATTAGAAACCATTTTTCAAAGGATATTAAAGAAATCATATTGCATACAGGCCAGCATTATGATGAAAATATGTCGGAAGTATTTTTCAGGGAAATGGGAATACCCGCACCCGATTATAACCTGAATGTGGGTTCCGGTTCTCATGGCAAGCAGACAGCAGCTATGCTCGATGGTATTGAAGAAGTGCTGATGAAAGAAAAACCTCATTGCCTTGTTGTTTACGGAGATACAAATTCCACGTTGGCAGCGGCAGTGGCGGCGGTTAAAATTCATATTCCCGTTGTTCACATTGAGGCGGGGCTGCGTTCATTCAATAAGGCTATGCCGGAAGAAGTGAACCGTATTGCATGCGACCATTGTTCAACGTTGCTGTTCAGCCCGACAAAGGCAGGATACAATAACCTGGTAAAGGAAAACTTTAACCCGGCCAATAAATCCCCGTTTACTGCTGACCATCCGGGTATATATCATTGCGGAGATGTTATGTACGACAATACTTTGTTTTTTGCTGAAATGGCGGACAAGAGCACGGAAATTATTGAACAACTTGGCATTAAAGGCAAGGAATTTATTCTTCTCACCATTCATCGTAACAACAATACCGACGACCCGGAAAGACTGAATAATATTTTAAGCGCCCTGGATGATATAAGTAATAAGGACCATCTTGATATAGTTTTTCCCGCCCATCCGCGCACATCAAAAATGCTTGAACAGGGACATGGTAAAAATATTTTAAGCGAATTGGAAAAAAATAAACTGTTTCATATCGTGCCCCCGGCTTCGTTTCTTGAGATGCTTATTCTTGAGAAAAATTGCTCTATGGTATTTACCGATTCAGGAGGGGTGCAGAAGGAAGCCTTCTTTTTACATAAACCCTGCATTGTTTTACGTGCCGAAACGGAATGGACTGAATTAGTTGAATGTGGAAATTCAATTCTCGCCGAAGCTGACCCGAAAAGAATAAAAGACGCCTATACCCACTTTAAAGCAAAGAAAGATTTTACATACCCGCCTATATTTGGCGATGGTAAAGCTGCAGAATTTATCTGCAAAGAGATATTACGTAACTTTAAACCATGACTTCAAAACTACTCATCTATACGCCCAAACTTACTGCAAGGGTTAACTATATTTTCCTGCTTTTCTGGGAATCGATAATCAATACTCCTTACAGGGTAATAACTGATATTACCGAATATAAAAATTACGAAGGACCACGGTTAAATTATTCGGAACAGCCTGTTGCCAGAGATGAAATTTTTGTCTGTTCATCGGGTTTGCTTTTTGACAAGGGAATTAATCCTCAAAAAATAACAGTCAGCGAATGGGAGGGGTTAAAAGTATTTTACCAAACAGCAGGTGGTTCCATTCCGTTTGACGTTTTTGCTGCTTCCTTTTACCTGGTGAGCCGTTATGAAGAATACTTTCCCTTTGAATATGATGAACACAGGCGGTTTCGCCCCTCCGATAGCCTTGCTTTTAAAAACAAGTTTATAAATGTTCCTTTGGTAAATCTGTGGGCAGAAAAATTAAAATCAATTTTGCTGAAAGCTTATCCGGGAATTGCCATCAGGGATAATACTTACACTTTTATACCAACCATTGATGTTGATGTAGCATACGCGCATAAAGGCAGAAAACTTCATATAACAATAGGTTCGTACCTTAAAGCATTATCGAAATTCAATTTTGCTTTGATAGCTGACAAAACCCGGACGCTGCTGGGCCAAATGCCTGATGAGTATGATACCTATGATTACCTGGAAGAGATTCTAATCCGAAAGTCCAACACCGGCCCAATTTATTTTTTCCTGGCCGGGAACAGAGCTCCCTATGATAAAAACATAGATTTTGATAGTCTGTGCTTTGCAAACCTGGTAAAGAAGGTAAGCGGTTATGCAGGTGTGGGTATTCATCCCTCATACAAATCAATGAGTAAAATTGAAGTGGTAGGCGAGGAAGTAAAGAGAGTGGAGAGATGGTTGGGAAAAAAGATTACCCAGTCGCGCCAGCATTTTTTGCGGATTATAATACCCGATACCTACCGTTGCCTTGCTGCGCTCGGCATAACCGATGATTATTCTATGGGATATGCTTCATGCCCCGGGTTCAGGGCAAGTATATGCACCCCGTTCTTTTTTTATGATTTGCAGAAAGAAGAGATATTACCTGTAAAGTTGCACCCATCTGTTGTAATGGATGGCACTCTTCTCGAATATATGAATATTTCTCCTGATGAAGCAATTAACTTAACAGGAAAACTCATAGAACAGGTAAAACATTGCAAGGGTGAATTCGTTAGTATATGGCATAATAGTTCCCTTAATGATTTAGGAAAATGGAAAGGATGGAGAAAAGTATTTGAAACAATTGTAGCCAAAGCAAAGTGATAAAATATATTGAGCATAATGAAATTGATAAATCAAAGTGGGATTCGTGTATAAGAAACTCAGTGAACGGGCTTATATATGGCTACTCATGGTACCTCGATATTACCTGCAACAAATGGGACGGGTTGGTTGAAGATGATTATAAAAGTGTTATGCCATTGCCGAGAGGAGAGAAATATGGATTTTTATACACTTACCAGCCGGCATTTAACCAGCAGCTCGGTGTTTTTTCAATATCAAATATTACCAATGAAAAAGTCAATGAATTTTTAAAACAGGTACCGGCAAGGTTTAGGTACATAGAGCTTAGCCTGAATACTTTTAACCGCTTGTATGATAGCTCATTTGAAACTTCCCAGGGGGTTACGCATCTGCTCGACCTTATTTCTGCTTATGATGCCCTGTTAAAGAATTATTCAACGCAGGCCAAAAGGAACCTGAAAAAAGCCCAGGCGGCATCATTAACAATATCTAAAAGTGTAACGCCGAAAAAAGTGATAGAATTATTCCGTGAGAACCGGGGCAAAAATTATGCTATAAGCCCGGCTCAGTACAGAATATTAAATATCCTGATGCAAACCTGCATTAAGAAGGGCATTGGGCAATGCTGGGGCGTTTATACCCCGGAGAAAGAGCTATGCGCAGGCGCATTTTTTGCAGAAGGTAACCGCAGGGCGATTTTTTTATTTTCGGGCACCAATAAAAAGGCATTTGAGGTACATGCGATGACATTCCTTATTAACCGATATATTGAGGAAAACGCACAGCAAAATTTAACATTCGATTTTGAAGGCTCTGCAGACCCGGACGTGGCAAGATTTTATAAAGGTTTTGGCGCCAAAGAGGTTCATTTTATAAAAATCCGCAGGAATAACCTTCCCCCTCCCGTTAAATGGCTGAAAGAAATGCAGTTTAAGAAAAAGAGGGATGCCAGTAAAATACGCTGATGTTTTTTTTCTGAAAGAATTTTTGTATCTTTGAAAATGCAAAACTTTTGTTGTGCGGAATAGTTAAACTGATTTAGTGTGATATTGATTTATGATTTGGCATGATATAAAGCAGATTGCGGGAATTTTTACTCTTAGCACTGTAAAATTCGGTTTTGGAGGAATACCCTTAGCAGTTTTTGCCCATTTCCCATTTTTTAAAGGCGTTACCATTACTACTGCCGGAGGCGTAACAGGCAGTATAGTTTTTGCTAACGTAAGTGAATTAGTGCTTGCTACCTGGGTAAAATTCAGGATGAAATATTTACCATACAGAAAACCTAAAAATAAAACAATACTCGACAGCAAATTTGCGCATAAAGTAAAAGACAAATGGGGCCTTGCAGGTATTGCTTTTTTTACCCCCCTGTTTTTGTCTATCCCAATAGGTACTATGCTGGCAGTTAGGTTTTACCAGGATAAACAGAGAGTAATTTCATATATGCTTATTTCTATTGCCGCATGGGATATAGTTTTGTACTTCCTTTATAACCACTTTTATTCTTTTATCAGTCACTATTTTCATTTTGCCGCTTAATGGGATTCGATATTTCTGAAAAATTGCAATTACAGGCGGTCAACCTTATTATACTAGCCGGAAAATCAGTAATGGAGGTTTATAACAAACCTTTCGATGTTGAGTATAAGGAAGACCATTCACCCTTAACGGAAGCAGATAAAATTTCGAATGATATAATAAGCTCAGGTTTAAAGATAACTGAATATCCACTGGTACTGAGCGAGGAAATGGCCCAGGTGGCTTATGAAGATAGAAAAACATGGAAAAACTTCTGGCTTGTTGACCCATTGGATGGCACCAAGGAGTTTGTAAAACGCAATGGGGAATTCACCGTAAACATTGCTTTAATAGAGGATGGATTTCCTGTTTTCGGCCTTATTTACCTGCCGGTTCCTCAAACGCTTTATTTTGCTATTAAAGGACATGGAGCCTACAGGCTATTAAATGCCGGTAAGACTACTTATCAATGGATGGACCAATTGATGAAGGATGCGGAAAAATTGCCATTATTTATTCCAAAGCGGGTTTATACTATTATAGCAAGCCGCTCGCATTTATCACCCGAAACAGAGGCTTTTATAAGAAATGAGGAAGAAAAAAAAGGCCATGTGACTACGATTTCTGCCGGAAGTTCCATTAAGTTTTGCCTGGTTGCCGAAGGCAAAGCTGATGCTTACCCGCGTTTTGCACCAACTATGGAATGGGATACCGCTGCCGGCCAGGTTATAGTGGAAGAAATTGGCAAAAGAGTCTTAAATATTGAAACCAACAAGCCGTTATCCTATAACAAGAAAAGCCTTGTTAATCCACATTTTCTGGTTACTGCCTGAGTGGCCTGTTGTATTTCTTTTAAAAAACATTTACCCTTTTTTATTTAATATTTAAAATAGAGCAATGAGGGTTTGTATTTATATTCTATTTTTACTCAGCCTAATTCAACAAAGCAAAATATTTAATAATAATTTTCAATGAAATTAAGGGAGAAATATTATTTTTTCTATCTGATATTTCTTTTAGTGTTATGTAATGCTCCCAAACAAATTATTGCCCAAAACCACAAAGATGTAGATTCTTTATTACATGTGTTGAACAACGCAAAAGAAGACACTACCCGCTTGAAGATATATGTTTCTCTTTGCCTTGCTTGCGACTTAAAAGACAATCTTAAATATGGAGAATTAACATTGCAATTGGCAGATAAACTTCTTGACGAAATTACAGATGAGAAAGAGCGGAAAACTATACTCAAACATAAAGCTGAGGCATTCAATTATATTGCGGTTTATTATGAAGAAGGAAACGAGCGGGACTTTGTAAAGGCAATGGAATACTACGAAAAAAGCTTAAAAATTGATGAAGAAATTGGAGATAAACAAGCAAGCGGATATCAACTTTTTAATATCGGAAAGTTCTATTTTAACCAGGGCCTTTTCTCGAGAGCGTTGGAATACGACCTTAAATCATTATCCATAAATCAGGAGGTTGGAGACAAAAAAGCAATCGGTACAAATATCTTAGGGATTGCTAAGGTTTATGATATACAAGGTAATTATGCCAAGGCGCTTGAATATGGCTTCAAATCGTTGGTTTTATACCAGGAATCAGGTGATAAAACAGATGTAGCTCAGTCATACGGCAATCTATCGTCCTTTAGTGAAGATAAAGGTGATTATTCAAAGGCAATAGATTATGCAGAAAAGGAATTAACAATATTCCAGGAAATAGGTAATAAAAATGCTATAGGTCAGGTTATTGGTAATATTGGAGAGTATTATACCAAACAGGGAGATTTTGATAAAGCGATGGAATACGAGCAGAAAGCCCTGGCTATGTTCCAGGAATTAAGTAAAAAAGGTGGTATTGGAAAATGTTATGTCCGCATTGCCAGAATTAAAAGGAAACAAGATGATTATACTGATGCTATAGATTATGATAGAAAGGCTGTAGAAATGTGGCGGGGTGGTCGAGATAAAAGCAATATTCCCTATACGTATATTCAGATAGGTGAAATGTATTTTCTCAATTTAAAAAACTACAAATCTGCAAAAATATATCTTGATTCCGCCATATATCTATCATATGCCACAGATGCTACAGACGGGTTGAAGGAGTTGGAACTTGGTTATAGCCAACGGGCGATATTAGACAGTATCACAGGCAATTATAAAGCTGAAGCCGAAGACTTCAAAAACTACGTTTTTTACAGGGACAGCTTGAAAAATTTAACCAATTCGCAACAGACGGTAAAAATGCAAATGAATTATGAATTTGACCAACTACAAGAAAGTGAAAAAGCAGAGCAGGCTCAAAAGGATTTACAAGTAGCGGCAGATAATAGAAAGCACAAAATAATTATCAGTGCAGTTGGTTGTGGTTTATTATTGGTACTTGTCTTTTCAGGGTTTGTTTTGCGTTCATTGCGTATTACGCGCAAACAGAAGCAACTTATTGAGGTTAAGAATAAAGAAACGGAAGAACAGAAAAAAGTAATTGAAGAGAAGAATAAAGACATTCTTGATTCAATAATGTATGCCAAACGGCTGCAAGATGCCATATTGCCTCCTTTGAGCTTAATTAAGCAATACTTTCCTGAATCGTTTGTGCTTTATAAACCAAAAGACATTGTAGCCGGGGATTTTTATTGGATGGAAAAAACAGGTGACACAATATTGATAGCCGCAGCTGACTGTACCGGCCATGGGGTACCGGGGGCATTGGTTAGTGTTGTTTGCAGTAATGCTTTAAACAGAACAGTGAAAGAGTTTAAAATAACAGAACCTGGAAAGATATTGGATAAAGTACGTGAGCTTGTGCTGGAGACATTTGAAAAGAGTGAAAGCAATGTGCAGGATGGCATGGATATTTCTTTAGCCTCCCTAACTCCCTCCAAAGGAGGGATTCAAATACAGTGGGCGGGCGCATTTAATACGCTCTGGTATATTCAGAATGGCGAAATGAAAGAATCACTCGCGGATAAACAACCCATAGGAAAGACAGATAACCCCAAACCATTCACCACCCATACAATTAGATTAAACCCACTTTCGGAGGGTAGGGAGGCCGGAATTTTATATCTCTTTACGGATGGTTACGCCGACCAGTTTGGTGGCCCAAAAGGGAAAAAGTTTAAATACAAACAACTCCAGCAATTGATAATGGATAATTGTAAATTGACAATGGCTGAACAAAAAAAGATACTTGAACAGACTCTTGAAAACTGGAAAGGAAGTTTGGAGCAGGTGGATGATATATTAATTATTGGCATGAGGGTTTAATGACAAACAAAAAACAAAATAGAATCAGAATAATAAAAGCAATATTGTGTTTTGTCATTTTCGTTTTTCATTTTTCACCTATCAATGCCCAAGACCAGAAAGAAATCGATTCCTTACAAAAGGCATTGCCTCACGTTAATGACAGTACTAAAATCGAAATCTTAAAAAATCTTACCAATTATTATACATATAATGCACCTAAACCAGACTTGAATATTGCACTTATTTATGCTGTTCAGTTGAATGATATTGCCAAAAAAATAAGCAATGCTCCTGGTCAATCAAGGTACTATCATCTTGTTGGTCATATAAATTTACAGAAGAAAAATTATAGTGATGCTTTGGATTGTTTCAGGCAAGCTATAAAAATAGATAGCGCACACATAAAAGATGTTGATGATTCTATGCGAATTGCATTGGATTATTTTGATATGGCGCTGGCATATTCAAATGTAAATGATATTAAAAAAGTAGGAGATTTTGCCTTAAGTGCCCTCAATATATTGGAACCTCTTTGGAGTGGTCAAAGAAAGCAATATTTTGAGTATTTGCATTCACATGGAGTAAATGTAACTATGGAAAATGTTACCAAAGATGATGGTATTGCATATATGAAGGATCATCCCGGAGATAAGTTATTTGAGGCTTCTTTTAATCGGGCCGGAAGTATAATTCATAGAACCTTTTTGACGTATGGGAAATTAGCTGAGATATTCGATAGAGTTAAAGATTATGACAATGTTATAGTTTATAGAAACAAACAGCTAAAAATGGCCAGATACACTAAAAATAGGTATGATGAGATGGAAACGATAGCAAGAATTGCAGAGGCTACTTCTGACAAAAAAGATTTTAATAGTACATTACTTTATATTGATACTCTCAAAAAAATGTGTTTGAAGGATACTGACAAAAAATATTATATAAGAGTACTTTCATGGGAAGGCTTGGTATATAATGAAATGGGGAATTATGACCAAGCCATCCTTTATTTTAAGCAAGCGGACGATTCTCTTCATGGTAAATATGAAGGAGAAAAATGGAACAACCAGGACCGCTTAGGCTCAGCTTACATAAAGCAAAAAAAATACAATGAAGCTATAAAAGTTTTTACTGGTATTTTGCCAAATGCAATCAGAAGACATGATTCTGGCATGACTGCGGATTGTTATTGGAATTTGGGACAAGCCTACTCTAACTTGGGAGAAAGCAATCAAGGGATTAATTATTTACAAAAGGCGCTTTCTATATATTCTCTGCATCTTGGAGACCAAAATTGGAGTGGCTGGGAGAGCTTATACCAGGATATAGCTAATGCATACGAATATAAAGGTGATTTTAAGGATGCCTATATCAATTATAAAAAGTATAAGACAATGGAAGACTCTGTTAACAACCAAAAAGATACTAAAGCAGCAGCAGAGGTGCAAAAGAGATATGAAGTAGAACAAAAAGACTATGAAATAGAAATGATAAATAAAGCAAAAGCATTACAAGAACAGGTTGCAGCAGCAGATAACCGAAAACACAAAATTATAATTGGTTCAGTGTTAGTTGGTTTGTTTTTAGTAATTGTATTTTCAGGGTTTGTTTTGCGTTCATTGCGAATTACCCGTAAACAGAAGCAACTTATTGAGGTTAAGAATAAAGAAACAGAAGAACAGAAAAAAGTAATTGAAGAGAAGAATAAAGACATTCTTGATTCAATTATGTATGCCAAGCGGCTGCAAGATGCCATATTGCCCCCTTTGAGCTTAATTAAGCAATACTTCCCTGAATCGTTTGTGCTTTATAAACCAAAAGACATTGTAGCCGGGGATTTTTATTGGATGGAAAAAACAGGTGACACTATTTTAATCGCTGC
Organism: Bacteroidia bacterium; assembly: GCA_052325425.1. Taxonomy (GTDB): domain Bacteria; phylum Bacteroidota; class Bacteroidia; order JABEUT01; family JABEUT01; genus JABEUT01. The sequence continues at coordinate 48,752 of JBKQUY010000101.1, forward strand.
TGCAGATTGTACAGGGCATGGTGTACCTGGTGCACTTGTTAGTGTTGTATGCAGTAATGCTTTAAACAGAACAGTGAAAGAGTTTAAAATAATTGAACCGGGAAAGATATTGGATAAAGTACGTGAGCTTGTGCTGGAGACATTTGAAAAGAGCGAAAGCAATGTGCAGGATGGCATGGATATTTCTTTAGCCTCCCTAACTCCCTCCAAAGGAGGGATTCAAATACAGTGGGCGGGCGCATTTAATACGCTCTGGTATATTCAGA
>JBKQUY010000102.1:0-81344 GCA_052325425.1 Bacteroidia bacterium
TGTTGCCTTTTATGCTTAAACTGCTGTCAACCGGGATAGGGTAAATGGTAACATAGACAGAATCTTTAACCACTGAAACAGAGGAATCACACTTGTTTTTCCGTACAATAGTGTCAGTAATAAAATACCATCCGGAGTCAGATGGGGTAAATGAATTTGAGCCGGGACAATTTGTAGTAGGGCTGTAAATAACGGTATTAGGCGTAGCCGACCACTTGTTCAGTATGGATGGGTCACCCGGCGGAATACAGATGCCTGTATTGATGGTCGGGTTTGTTATGGAATCGAACGCGAACATGCTGAAAGAATTTCCTTTACAGAATGCAACAGAATCCTGTATGCAGTGAGGGCATGTTAAACCGGGTTTTATTTTCTTGATAGAATCTTCAATGGCCACACTGACACAGGTGGAGTTTTTGCAGCCCAAAGAACTGATTACATTAAAACAATAACTGCCGCTTGAATCAACGGTATAGTTTATGGTTGAATCATGTATGGAGTCTATTGTCCAGAAATAGGTATTTGTGCCATAATTGCCACCTGTTAAAATGACATTCTTTCCGCATGTGACAATTGGATTGGTGTTTATGCCCAGGTTATTGGTTATAGTGGGCGCGGGCGGATTGGGTTGAATGATTACATATATACTGTCTTTGCTTTGCAGGCAGCCGTCAACCGAAGTTTGCGTAACATAGTACCAGCCCGTTTTGGTAACACTTATGCCGCCTCCCGATGCTCCTGTTGACCACTTATATGTAAAATCGGGGCCAACCTGCGGGCATGTGTTTGAAATAGCTTCTATAGATCCTGATTGACAAAACTGAACCGTGTCGGGGCAGGTAGTATCAATGCATACTCCAACAACAGGCCGGTTGCAGCCGCCCCCGCTGCGGGTGAAAAAATCATAAGGCTGCCTGTTTAAATCAATAGGCTCAGCAATAAAAATATCGCTGCCACCGGCAGTATTGAATGATTCGAAATCTCCATAGCTCGCATCGGCGCAATAAGCGGTATTGCAGGTGGCAGGACTATAATTATAGCCGATATAGCTTGGGTCGCTGGTAATTATCATATCCTGGTTAAAACTTCCGGCAGTATATATCCCTCCTCCGGCAGTTACGGAAATACTATAACCAAGGTTATCCTCATGGCCGCCAATTTGCCTGCTCCATTGCCATGCACCGTTTGTATTGCTGTACCCTGCCACAAAAATATCCCAGGTTCCAACCGAGTTAAATGTTCCCTGGCCATACTGGTCGGCATAGCTGTTAAACCGGCATTCAAAGTTCCCGATAATATAAGCGTTTCCTGCTCCGTCAAGCGAAATGGCATTCGATGTTACTGAATTTGAGGAGCCGTCTGACACATCCCATAATAAGTTCCCGCTTGCATCATATTTCGCGACAAAAATCCGGTTGGCATAAATATTTGAAAGCGTAACCACCGGGTTAACAAAGAAACTCAGGATGCCAGTAAAATTCCCGGTTAAATAAATATTTGCGGGGGTATTGTTGTCAACCGCTATGCCATTGGCAATATTCAGGGTTCCTCCGCCCGCCATGGTAAACCACTGTTCCTGCCCGGCGCTGTTATACTGAACCAGGAAAATTCCGTTAAACAGGTTACTATAATGTACATTATCAAATGTAATGGTATCGGTAAACTGCCCCGTTACATATACATTTCCCGAAGCATCGCAGCCCACCCCAAGCCCCCTGTCGGTATGCGGCCCTGAGCCCATCTGCGCCCACAAAAAATTACCGTTGCCGTCGAGTTTCGTGGTAAATATGTTGATATTGTTATTGTCGCTGGTAAGGTTAAATGCCCCAAACGAGGCAGTTCCGGCAAATTCCCCGGTAACCAATACATTGCCTCCGTTATCTACCGTTATGGCATTGCCTATATCAGCCATAGGGCCACCGGCGCTGACAGCCCATAAGGCATTACCATTAGGGTCATATTTGGCAATAAAAACATCCTGCAATCCGGCAGAAGTAATAGTATGGGTGCCGAAAGTAGCCGTGCCGTAAAAGTACCCTGTAACATAACTGTTGCCTGCGGCATCGGCTTTAATGGCCAGTCCCCTGCATGCACCGGAGCCTCCGGCATTTTCAGCCCATTGGAATACCCCGTTGGCATTGGTACAGGTTACAAAAATATCCGATGCCCCGGAGGCCGTCAGTGAAAATGTTCCAAATTTGGCGGTGCTTGAAAAATATCCTGTCGTATAGGTATTGCCGCTTCCGTCTGTCGAAATGCCGTAGGCTTCATCGAGTGTAGGACCTCCTGCTCTCTGCATCCAATAACTTTGGCCGTAGGTGTGGTCTGATATGAATAATATCAAAACCAGGCAAAACCCTAATCGTAAACCAAAAGAATATTTTGAGAAAAACATCTTGAGAAGTTGAATTCGTTGGTAATTAGGGCACAGTACCTTAATTGCAAATCTACGAATTTTTTCCCGATTATGCGTTTTTTAGCTATAAGGCAAACTAAATATTCGACACAGTATACGCCCTAACCCTTAATTAAGCATGTCTGTTCTCCCTATTTTATTAATATTCAACTCCCTTTCAAGGAATACAAATATTACTTATTAAAACATAGATAATAAATATCCGGTGTTGAGAGTTGCATGGAAATTGAAAATAAATATGTAACTTTACAATAGAATGAAAATTAAAATAATCACTTTAGCATTTTTTTTTACTGCATTACTTAGTAATACTTTTGCTCAAATAAATTTTGTTTGGGGTAGTTTTGGCGGAATTAATTTAGTATGTGAGGGTTGGGCCGTTACTACTGATAAAAACAGTAATATTTTCTTAACCGGGGAATGTGCAGGCGGTTTTTCATTTGTCTTTGGTGGAAATTCCTTAAAATTAATTGGAGGTGGATGGAATGATTACTTAGTTAAATTAGATGCGAATGGTTCTTCAAAATGGGTTAGGGGAGCAAATTTAGTTGGAGCTAATTCAACATCTACAGGTATTGCTATAGCTACAGACAAAAACGGGGAAATATGTGAAACAGGAATTTTTTCTGGCCGCATAGAGTTTGGTACCAATAAATTGGTATTTGATTCTTCTGGTGGAAGTACGAATTGTTATTTAGTAAAGTACGATTCTATGGGAAATGCTTTATGGGCAACATCTCCCATTGCCAGGGTATCTTACATTGGTCCGAATTGGGTGTCGAATTGTGGATTGGCTGTTACCACTGATGAATATAATAATGTCTACTTGGCGGGTACATTTACTGATACTATTGTTTTTGGAAATATTAAGCTTATTGATGTAACAAATACAAATCAATGCGCCATGTTTTTAGTTAAATATGACCAAAATGGGAACGTACTATGGGCAAATTCTTATGGAATAAATTCATCTGCTTGGGATTACGAAGGACTTTCTTTAGCAGTTGATAGAGATGATCATATTTATTTTGCCGGAGGTTTTGATGGCCCCTCAATTTCTTTTGGCCAAAAGGTATTAACATGTATTGGACGTGCTATTTTTTTGACAAAGTTTGATTTGAATGGTAATGTATTATGGGCAGAATCGGCAGGTGGCACTAACTTAGATTATGCCAATAAAGTTGTGATAGATAAGAGCAATAATGTATATATAGATGGAACTATTACAAGCCCCTTGGTTACATTTGGAACGCAAACCCTTACATGCCCTTATGCCGGCAATGAGTTTTTTATTGCAAAATATGATACCGGAGGCAATGTGTTATGGGCAAAGGCCGCGGATAACCATTCCGTAGGTTATTCTGTTGCTGTAGATTCATGTAATGATGTATTTGCTTCAGGCGGATGCCCCGGGGTTATCTCGGTAGATTCATCTGTGTTTTCAGTTGGCAACGGAGCAACTGATCCGACTTTTGTTTTAAAATTTGATTATACAGGTGTTATTCTTGCCGGGGGTGTTATTAAAAGTGGGGGAGATGATAACAATGATATTGCAACAGATAACCAAGGGAATGTTATTATGGGTGGAGATTTTCAAGGAACAATGGTTATAGGAAAGGACACAACATCTACTGCTCCAAACCTTGAAATGGCTGGCGTATTAAAATTTTCATTGGGCTTAAATTGTTGTATAGAGAATAAAGGGGAGAATGCATGTTGTAATACTACTTTATATGCAGGGCAGTCAACGGGAATAGGCATAAGCCCGCTTAATGATTCAACTTCATATTTTTGGTGGCCATCACAGGGATTAAACTGCCAGACATGCTCATCAGTTGTAGTTACGCCAAGTGTAACGACTACATATTATGTAACTACATTATCAGGTAAAGATAGTAACTGTGTAACTGATGCCGTTACAATAACTATTGAACCGCCCTGCAAAGATTTTGCTGTGCCGAATGTATTTACTCCTAATGGAGATGGACTGAATGATAAGTTTTTAATTAATGCTATAGGAATGAGTGACTATGCCATTGATATATATGACCGATGGGGTATAAAGGAATTTCATGCTGATACGCCTACTATAAGCTGGGATGGAACTGATTTGAGAGGCAACAAAGTCCCTTTAGGAGCCGTAGAAGGCTTATAGGTAGCGGGTTTTCGGGTGCTTTGTATAAAAAACCTGTATAAAGTGCGCTTCATAATGCTAAGATAGTAGTTTACTTAATACAAAAAAAAGCCCCCTTATAATTAAGGGGGCAAGGTACTGGGAAAATACAGCATTAAGAGGCTTTCAAGTGCTTATTCTTTTTATACATAAGAAGTATATCGGGCAAATTTTCGAGGTCTTTCGTGGCTATATTAACGCCTGAATGTCCAATATACACAGGCTTTATATAACCTGCTCTTATCAATACTCTCAAGTGAGTAGCGGAGCAGCCTCTATAACGGGCAGCTTGGTTTATTGGCATAGACAAAGGCTTTAGTACACTTGTTTTTACTTCGTAAAGTGTTTCTGCCTGTTGTTTACATAACTCATATAAAGCCTTGTTTAACCTGTCTATTTCAGAAAGCAGGGGCTGTATATCTTCTTTGGTTAGTATTTCCATGTGTCCTCCTCTTTTTTGAATTGTGAATAAGAGTGTTCTACTACAACCTCCCATTTGTCCTCACCTATTTTCGTTACGCCTCTGACCTCATCTATACCTATTCTTATGGTGTCTATGTGGCATGGAAGACAGTCTCTACCCGTGAGAGCATAGTAAACGCTTTTAAGCTCTTTACGGTTAAAATGAAAAACTTGTTTACTGGGCGGTGGCAGGAAAATTTGTTTACTGTGTGTTACAGTGTCTTTCATGGGTATTGCCTCATGCGATACTTGATGATTTTCCTGTATTTCTTTACCTGCAAATTCATGGGCGGACAATCCTATTGCTTGTCCTTTCTCATGTAGCGTATCAAATACGTCTGCTGGCAAGCGAAAAGTAATTGTCTTTGTTTGATTTGATTCGGGCTTTTCTGATTTTTCGGTTTTCATTTTATTAAGTTATTAAATCTGTGTATTGCTAATGTTACACCCGTATTTAAGAGTGTTTCAAAAAGCAATGATTAATGATAATCTCTTATTTTTTAAAGAGAGTATCTTAATTAATGTTACACTCAAACTTGATTTGAGCGTATTCTTTAAACACAATAGAATAATTATTCTATTTATGTTTATTCGTAAATTTATTTGTGATACTTCTCTTTTTTTCATTTTTTATAAGAGATTGTATCTTATAAAGAAAGTATCTGACTATATAGTACACCCCTACAACTTGAGTGCCCGATAAAGCAAAATAGATTGTCTATTTATGCCTGTTTACAAGTGTAAACACCGCAAAGATATACAAAATAATTTTGAAATAAGGTAAAAAAACGCAAAGTTTTTAGTTAATGCTATATTTGCCCTACAAAATTAATGCGAATGAAATAGAACAAAGTAAACTAACATATTGGCGTTAGCTTTCTTGCTTTTGGAAACTTCCACAAATCCAACAATTCACAAGGATAAGTTATACGCCCACGCAAAGCGTGGGCTTTATCTTGTCTGTGGATTAGGTGCGTGGAAGTACCTCAAAAGCGGTAGGGTAAATGTCCCACGCTGATTTTATATAAACTAACCACCTGTTCGGGATGTTGGGGTAAACAAAAACCTTAACAAAATGAAAAACAAAACAAAGTTCTTAACCGCAATTATGGCAGTAAGTATTGCTGTAACATTCATGTCGTGTCAAAAAGGGGCAACAGGCCCAGCAGGTACTAATGGTACAAATGGAGTTGCTAACATTTCAAGCAATATCTATTCTATTACTCCTGGTTCATGGAGTAATCCGGCAACAGGTGAGTATTTAGTGAAAGTAACCGATGCTGCAATTACAGATGCAGACAATGATGGTATTGAAGTATTTGTTTCTACTTCAACAGGGATATATTTAGGTTTACCTTCTAATAATCTTCTGGTAAGTGGCGACCAAATGGAATTTGCGTACCAAACTGGGTCAGCAAGTTTAATTTACCTTAATTCATCTGCACCTGCTTCTACCATTAATTTAAAAGTAGTGGTAATCCCACCTGCTGCAATGATAGCACACCCAAATACAAATTGGAATGACTACAATCAGGTAAAAGCTATTATTGATGCTCAAAACATATCTAATAAATAGTTATTAAACGGAAAACATCTACATTGATGAAAAAAAAGGGGCGCAATTTGCGCCCCTTTTGATATAACTATAATAATTAGGGTCTTTTTATTGCCGTAATAATTGTTCCTTCCTTTGCCTGTCCGCTTGTAATTGCTGCAAAGCATTATTTACTTCTTCCTGCTTTTTGGCGGGTAAGCGTCCAAAATGGAATTTTTGCACATTAATATATGCCAGACTATCTTTAGTTATTTGCTTATTAATGTTTTGTAAAGGAGAATCTCCCGCATTTGAGTTGGTAGATTGTTCAGGCTTCTTTTTAACAATATTTTCAACCCATTGTTTTGCTTTATCTACTTTGTTTACAAGATTTTGCGCAATATTAGCTGCTACCGATTTACTTTCATCATCATATTTTTGCTGAACTGCTTGCTGGTTTGTAAATATTATAAAGCCGCAAATACCAATACCTATACGCTGGTCAATATTCTTAATATAAATATCCTGAAAAAAAGTACGGTCATCAATGCGATATAAATCATTTCCGAACCTATCAATAAAAAAATCTGATACAGCTTGGGCGGCTGTTTTTGTTACATCTGAATTTTGGCTGCGTGTTATTTGTGCGTCTATTTTTTCTTTTATGCCATCAATACAGGCTTTTGGGGTAGGTTTAGTTACTACAAGTAAAATAGCTAATAGGCAAAGTATGCCTAAGAATATAAGTAACTTTTTCATGGTGGCAGTTTATTTAAAATTTAGTTAATGCCTCAAACATAGCATTTTTCCAGTTTATATAACTTTTGCCCCAACTCTCTGAAAGCCTTTGTAACATCACTAAGCAAGTCTATAACTAAAGAAAAAGGGGTGCAATTTGCGCCCCTTTTTCTTAAAACAAATTACTGTTAACTACCTATGCAACCCGCTTAACTTTTGTTTGCGTTATGCCCTGTAACGCTGTAAATACAGGCTTCATATCGTCAGGCTGAACCCCTATATATTGCATAGTCTGCATAGGGTTGGGAATACCCGACTTGCTGCAATGCCCCAATACTTTTGCAATGGTAACAATGGCAACCCCATTGCGGAATAAGTGAGTTGCAACGCTACGCCTGAAACAATGGCTTCGTATTTTCTTGTCAATCTCTGCTCTTTTTACCCATTTATCCAGTATGTCATTGTGTCCTCTCCAGTCAAATGAGCCCTTTATTACTTTGCCCTTTCTTTCGCCTTTTATACTGTTTACAAGGTCGGCGGATAGTATTATATCGTAAACCTTGTTACCTGTCTTTTCCTGAACCAATACAGGTATAATGTAATGGTCGCCCTGTTTCTCTATCATTTCCCAAGTCAAAGCCAGTATATCGCTTATACGCTGCCCGCCTGTATAATATTGCAATTTGCTTATAACCTCTGTTTGATGGTCGGGGCAAGGGGTGTTAAACAGTATATTCGTTTCACTTTCAGTTAATGTTACACCGACTTTATAACTGGGTTGTATCTGAATACGCCTAATCCCCGAAAGGTCAATAGTTATAAGCCCCTGTTTTTTTGCCCGCCTCGTGTGCATCATAAATTTTCGGAATAGTTCGGCGGCATGGTTACTCCCTTTTTTCTTTGAATGAAGGTAGGTTTGAAAATTCACGCAGAAATCGAAGTCTATTTCGTCAAAATGTACTTTATCACGACCTGTAAACGTTTTTAATTTCTTAAAGATTAGCAGCATTTTTTGTCTGCTTCTCTCATTCTGAATTAAAGAGGCTTCATATTCACCCCATCCTATAAATTCGTTGGGCTTGTAGGGCATTATATCCTGCCCTGCCTCTTTTTTAGCCTTTATTAAGGCATCCATAGCCTTTTTATAGTATGGGTCAGTCATAACCGCCTTAACATCCTTTTTATTGATTTTGGCGGGTGCTGTAAAGGGCAGTTTCACGTTCTTTAAAACTTTGCCCTTGCTTGTGTACCTTAACCTGAAAGATACTTCACCTGTATAGGCTGAAACGTCGTCTATCAGTTGTACGCTTATTTTATCTGTTTTCATTGTTTATTGATTTTTTTTAGTAATTAATTACAGAGTTACGCCATAATAAATGGCTTCACAAGGTTTTTCATACTTTGTATAAACCTTGTACAAATAGCCCGTATAAATCAATCAGCGATAAGTAAGCGGGAATTATTTTAATACGTAAAACATCGGTGAAAGCCGCATCAATAGCGAAACGTAGAAAATAATAAGAAATATTAAAATACATTACGCCAAAACCCTTGAAAGCCCCAGATGGAGTTTATTATTACATTATAAAATCTACTTGCTATAACAAAGCATACGATAAGCATGGCTTTGTCCAGGTTCTGCGATAATCTTTAAATTTTCTAAACCCTTATTCCAATTATTAACACATCATCAACCTGTTCTAAATTGCCTTTCCAATTGTCTAAAGTTTGTTCCAGATTTTGCTTTTGTTCTTGCATTGTCAACTTACAATTGTCCATTATCAATTGCTGAAGCTGCTTATATTTAAACTTCTTTTCCTTTGGCCCGCCAAACTGGTCGGCATAACCATCTGTAAATAGATACAAAGTTCCGGCCTCCCTGCCCTCCAAAGGAGGTTTTAATGTAAAGGCATGAGTAGTGAATGGCTTTGGATTATCGGCTTTGCCTATGGGTTGTTTATCGGCAGGTAATTCCTTCATTATTCCATCCTGTATATACCACAACGAATTAAATGCACCCGCCCATTGTATTTGAATCCCTCCTTCGGAGGGAGTTAGGGAGGTTAACGAAATATCCATCCCATCCTGCACATCGTTTTCGCTTTTCTCAAATGTTTCCAATACAAGTTCTCGCACTTTGTCCAATATTTTTCCCGGTTCAGTTATCTTAAATTCTTTTACAGTTCTGTTTAATGCATTACTGCAAACTACACTAACCATTGCACCCGGTACACCGTGGCCGGTGCAATCTGCTGCTGCAACAAAAATGGTGGACTCTGTCCGCTCCATCCAATAGAAATCTCCTGCGACAATATCTTTGGGTTTATACAAAACAAATGATTCAGGCAGATATTGCTCTATCATTTTTAAAGGGGGCAAAATAGCATCCTGCAAACGCTTGGCGTAGTTTATAGAGTCGAGAATATCTTTATTCTTTTCTTCTACTATTTTTTTCTGCTCCTCCACTATCTTATTTTTTTCTTCAACCAATTCCTTTTGCTGTTCTACAAGAGTTTTTTGTTGTTCCACAACTGTCTTCTGTTTTTCAATCAGGTTCTTTTGTCTGCGTGTAATACTCAATGAGCGGAATATAATCGCTACGAATATCAGAGCAAGAGTCAGGCCACCAAACGAAGCGTACATAATCACTTCCTGTTTCCTGGCTGCAGCTTCGTGAATAACATTTCGCTTATCTTCCTCTGCTTTGGCAGAGTCGGCTTTCCTTTCAAAATCAAAAGTCATTTGGCTGCCCAGTATTTTTTTGTCTGTCTCCTTATTCTTCAGCGAATCCCGGTAAATGATATAGGTTTTGTAATCGCTTAATGCGGTTTTGTAATTGCCTGTAGCACTGTCATAAATGGACCAATAATTATAGGCTCCCTTTATCAGTTCTTTTTCTCCAATACTTTTACTTAAGCTCATTGCGCTGTCAAGGTATTGTTTCGCTGCACGGTATTTTTTCATTTGAGTAAGAATGTTCCCAATGTTTCCATAGGCAAATCCCCTGCCGGTGTTATCTCCAATTTCCCGGCTCATCTGTAACCCCTGCAATTGGTTTTTCAGCGCCTCGGTATAATTGCCTGTTTTATAATAAGTACTCCCTATATTCCCATAAGCTATGTCCATACCCTGTTTATTTCCAATTTCCAGGTATATTCTCAAACCTTGCAATTGGTTTTTCAGCGCTTCGGGGTAATTGCCCATATCAAAATAAATGTTACCGGTGCTCATATAAGCCTCGCCCATTGATAACTTATCTCCATTTTCCCGGGCTATTTTCAGGCTTTGCAATTGGTTTTTCAGCGCCTCGGTATAATTGCCCTGCTCATCGTAAATGTTCCCTATATTTCCGTATGCATTGCTCATACCCTTTTTATCTCCTATCTCACTCTCTATTTTCAAACCTTGCAACTGGTTTTTCAATGCTTCAGAGTAATTGCCCTGGGCTTCATAAATAAGCCCAAGGTTTCCGTAAGCATTGCTCATACCGAGTTTATTTTTAATTTCCTGAAATGAGTTCAAGCTTTGCAGGTAGTTTTTCTGGGCTTCAGGGTAATTGCCCTGCCTCCAATAAACATTCCCAATGTTTAAATACGCATTGCCCATACCCTTTTTATCTCTTATTTCCTGAAATATTTTCAAACCCTGCAACTGGTTTTTCAGGGCTTCAGTATAATTGCCCTGGTCTTCATAAATATTTCCTTTGTTCAGGTAAGCTTTGCCCATACCTTGTTTATAATTTATTTTTTGAGCCAGAGCCAAAGAAATTTGAGCTAATGAGTCGCTTTGGGAGTAATCGGAGAGCAGATATAGTTGCCGGCTCAAATTGTTGAGAGTGTTTACGCGGTTAGTATCTTCTTTATCAGTTTCAAGAAGGTTTCGAACTGAATCAATCTCATGGGTTTGGGCAAAAGAATTACCTGCCATTAGTACATAGGCAGATATTACAAGGAATACGTATTTTATTTTCTGTTTCAGATACCCGGAGTTTCGACCAATAATTGGTGCAAAAGATACAGATAAAACTTGAACAACTATTTTTACTTAGTAAAACAGCAAGAAGTTTATCGGGATAGAATAGTACTTATTGAATCATAAGTTTTCCGCTCGAAATATATTCGCCTTTCCCAGAGGTTACTTTATATAAATATAATCCAGGGGCTTGTCTATTTATGTTCAATTCTGTATTGCCATTATATATAACTGACGAAAATACATTTTGTCCAAGCATATCATATATAGTTATTTCAGCATCTCCTCCTGTCCCCTGCAATGCTACTGTAACTCTGCCACTGGTAGGATTAGGATATATTTTAAGCGAAGCAGCATTTATTACTGATGTTGTTCCTGTTGTAATAGAAGAATAGAGAGGTGATTCCCATATACCCCTGCCATAAAATGAAACACGCAATAAACTACTTGGCGTACCATTATTATATATCATTAAATTAGTAATTCTGCACGTTGCCGGTAATCCTTTTGAGTAATTAAGCCAGTTGGTCATTGTATTGTCTTTATACCATATAGCATCACCGGTAGCCAGGTACATGGCTTCGTTTGTGCTATAGCTATCGTTTAATACGTTGATGATATTTACCGCTGGTAAATTCGCTGTTACATTTGTCCATGAGGCGCCTCTGTTGGCAGATCTGTAAATACTATGTCCGCACGATAAATAAACAACATTCGAATCACTTTTTACTGTTGCTATGCAGGCCCCATTTGTTGTAGCAGCCGGTGTGCTGTACTTGGTCCAGGTAGGGATAGTGTACAAAGCGCTATCTGTATAATAAAGGAACGAATTTTTGGTTGCCACATATAATTCGCTAGCATTTATGGGTGAAGTTTCCACTGCTAAAATGGGCTCAGATATAGTAAGTATTTCATTCCATGTTGGTGGATTAGTGAGCAGGTTTGTAGTTGCATAAACATTTGAATCATAAATAAAAGCCACATTGGTTTGAGATGGAGAAAAATCAACCCCATCATAAGTTCCATGGGAAAATGGATAATTTAATGAAGTTGAAGCAGCTGAAAGATTATGCCGGGCATCCTCACTTAATACGTAAAATGTATTACTATCTGCATAATCAGCGGCCAATGGTGAAGTAAGGTCGCCACCGTCATATGTAACCCAGGGTTCGGCCTTATTATAATAAAGCCCTGCATTATCCTGGCTTGCTATAGAGATGAAATCTTCCTTTATCGGGCTGGTTGTTGCATGATAACATTCTGTAATTGAAAGTCCATTACTCACAGGCCTCCAGGTGGCTGTACTATCTTTTGTTTCCCATACGCCACCATCATTAGCGTTGTAAAGAATAGTTGGATCGGTAGGATTAAAAGCGAAAAAATGCATATCGGTATGTATACCCGCCCACCACCTGTAATTGGTCATCCAATGTATACCTCCGTCAGTTGATTTCCATATAGACTCGGCACCCACATAGATGGTATTGATATTGGTAGGGTCAATTGCAATACAAAAATTATAACCACCCTGGGAACGGCTCCCGAGCGAATTAGTATCATATCCATCAAGGTCGCATTTGTTTGCAGGTTTTGCAACACTGAAAGTTTGTCCGCTATTAGTAGATAGTAAAAGTGGGGTACAATTCGCACTATCATCACCAACAAAAGTAACATATACCACATTCGAATCTGCCTTACTCACCCCAATTCTTCCACCGTTTTGTAGGGCAGCCTTAGGAGCGGGAAGCGGGATGCTTTTCCATGTATTCCCAACATCATTGGAGACCCAAAAGTCGGAATCGGTGCAGGCGTATATGGTAGATGTCATTGAAGATGGCTTAAATTGCATATCTCTGAATTTTCCACCACTGTGGACTTGAGTCCATGCTGCCCCTGCATTTGTACTTTTCCATATTCCGCTATTTGATGCTGCTATAAGTGTATTATGGTCGTGTGGTGACATTAATATTTCCACAGCCAGAAGGTTTCCCATGCCAGTATTAGAAGCTTTCCAGGATACCCCTGCATCAGTACTTTTCCATATTCCGAATTCCTGACTGTAATAATTAAGATCGCCGGTTCCCAGGTATAATATACTGTCGTTGGTGTAATCAATACAAATTGAAGCAGCTGATTTGCCTGCCTGGTTATAAGCCGATATAGTGTCAGTGCCGGTAGAAGACCATGTTGCAGCACTGTCAGTACTTACAAATAAGCCGCCATTAGCGCTTGTTGCGTATATTTTTAGTGGGTTAATAGGGTCAAATTTTATTTGTTCTACTCGGCCAATTCCATTTATTTGTCCGCTGGTATTTGTCGGAAATTGAATAGGGCCAACGAGTTTCCAATTACCATATATCTGACTGCTTGCAACTTTTACAGTCAAGCATATAATTAATAGGGCTATAAAGTATAGTTGCTTTTTCATTTAATATCAGCCGGGGTTCCCCTACGGGCATTTTGACGTAATTGCAATTGTTGGTAAGGATAAAGTATACTTCCATCATCTTGCACATAAGGCTGAACCAGTATTTGCCAGTTTTTGAATCTCATATACTCAAAGGTGTATGGAATATTTTTCTCCATGGTTTTTACAGAATCGGCAAATTCTTCTCCCTCTCCATGGGGTTGTTCTCTGCCTTTCCAATAATTATCGAAAGCCTTCATTGCCTCAAAATAATTCGTGGTTGAATCATCCATCATCTGTATCCAATATGGGTATGCAGCAAGATTCTTAACCTCACTTTTTTGAGCAGAAACATTACCCAGAAAACCTGTTAGAAATATTATTAAACAAAGAAGCGTCAGTTTCATTTTATAAGAACAAATCAATTTTTACCGATTAATTACTTCAAAAGTAAGCAAAAATGCATTTAAAGCCATTTTTGACTATAGTTAGTTAATTATACTCTTATTCCAATAATTAAAACATCGTCAATTTGCTCCAGGTCATTTTTCCAATCCATAAAAGCTTTTTCAATATGGGCTTTTTGCTCATTTAAGGGTTTCGTCGAAATAGATACCAGCATTTCCTGCAATTGACTATATTTAAACTTCTTTCCCCTTGGCCCGCCAAACTGGTCAGCATAACCATCCGTGAATAGGTATAAGGTATCACCTTTCTGCAGATTTAAATTACTGGTGTTAAAAGGCTGGGGCTTATCATGTTTTCCAATGGGCTGTTTATCAGCAGGTACTTCACTCATTTCTCCATTATGAATATACCAAAGTGAGTTATAGGCACCACTCCATTGTATATTGTTAGTTTTTGTATTAATACAGCACAAAGAAATATCCATGCCATCCTGAACATTATCTTCACTTTTTTCAAAAGTCTCAAGCACCAAATGGCGCACTTTATCAAGTATTTTACCGGGCTCAGTTATCTTAAACTCTTTTACCGTCCTGTTTAATGCATTGGAACATACAACGCTTACCAATGCACCTGGAACCCCATGACCAGTACAATCGGCCGCAGCTATTAAAATATCATCATCTGCCCGCTCCATCCAGTAAAAATCACCCGCTACAATATCTTTCGGTTTATAAATCACAAATGAATCAGGCAGGTAATGTTTTATTAAACTCATTGGCGGTAAAATGGCATCTTGCAAACGTTTAGCGTAGGTAATGCTGCTGGTTATGTCTTTGTTCTTTTCCTCTACCAACTGCTTTTGCCGTTCAATAACCTTTTTCTGTTCTAAAATATCCCTGGTACGCTCCTCAACCTGAATCTCTAATTCCTCCTTCTTATGTGAGAGTATCTCCTGTTTTTCTCTTTCCTGTGAAATTGTTTTTTCCGATAATTCTTTTACTTCTGTATAACTTCTTTGCAGATTTTCAATCAATCGCTTCGTATCAAACAAAATGGCAAGGAATAGTGTAAAGCCGAAAATTAATGCAGCGGCAATTAATATGTAAAATTTCTTTTGGGTGATATAATATTCCTGGTTGTTACTTTTCAGCAAATCCTTACTTACAGATACCTGTAATTCCAGGAGTGCATTTAATTTATCTACTACGGGGTAAATCATCCTGAATAGCCCCTCCGTCCCAATACTATTCAAGTTCTTTGTACCTGACTGACTCATTTTTGCCCTTTCAATAGCAATTGCTGAATCAGCCCGATGCATGACCAATTCCGCTGACTTTGCCAATTGTACTTCTTCCGGAGTAAGGTAGGTAAGCTTATATGCTTGCCAATAGCGCACAATATCTGTATCAGCTTTTTTCATCCTTGCTTGTGCTTCTGAAAGAGAAACCGCACCATCTTTAAGTTCCTGTAATGTGAAAACAATATTTTTTGCGTAGGCATAACGGATATTAATCAGTTGCTCCATTGGCATAATTCTATTGGCATATATGTCCTGGGTATTACTGTCCATCTTATTCAACTGGAACAAGCCGTAGGCCCCAATAGTAATGATTAAGGAACAAAGGATAAAAACTAAAAAAATCAACTTGGTAGAAACTTTAAATCTATCTAAAAGTTTTTGTAGCATTGGGGTACTATCATATCATTGTCAAAACATTACATTGGAATTAACCAGTTTTGCCATGTTATGCTAACAAATATATATATAATTGCAAATCTATGTAAGAAACCCATTGAGTTTTGTTCATAATGCTGCTTCCGAATAAATAGCCTTTGTACTAATCAACCATTGGAAGTTAACATACCATAATGGTATATTTAATTTAGCCAAAAGTCCTGTTTTCATTCAGAGTATAGAATATACATTAACCCCTTATTCCGATTATTAAAACATCGTCAATTTGCTCCAGGTCGCTTTTCCAATCCATAAAGGCTTTTTCAATATGGGCTTTTTGTTCATTTAAGGGTTTCGCCGAAATAGATACCAGCATTTCCTGCAATTGCTTGTATTTGAATTTTTTACCCTTCGGCCCTCCAAACTGGTCGGCGAAACCATCGGTAAAAATATATACCATATCGCCCTCCTGCAATTTCAATGCCTGTGCTGAAAATGGCTTATGTCCTTGCTGAATTCCCACAGGCATTTTGTCGGCTTTATATTCAATGCATTCGTTATTGCGGACAAGCCATAACGGGTTGTTGGCACAGGCAAAGTCGAGCATGTAGTCAGTCAGGTTAAACGAACATAGTATGCAATCCATACCATCTTTGCTGCCATCATCTTTGCCCTCAGGGTTAAGGGCTTTAATAATATATTCCCTTACCTCATCGAGAATTTTCGCGGGTTCATTTATTTTCTTTTCCAGGTTTACTTCGTTCAGCAGCGATATATTGAGCAGGCTCATAAAAGCGCCGGGAACACCGTGCCCGGTGCAATCTCCTGCGCAGATTAAAAAGCGCTTGCCTTCATTGGTCTCCACCTCATTGGCCCAGTAAAAATCCCCGCTGACAATATCTCGGGGCTTAAAGAGAATAAAATACTCTTTCAGGCGCTTGCTTATATAATCGTCGGTGGTAAGCAGGGCGCGCTGTATGCGCGATGCGTAATTAATGCTATCTGTAATATCCTTGTTCTTTTCCTCCACAATTAGTTTTTGTTTCTCGACCTCCAGCTTTTGTTTCTCTATAAGCACTTTTTGTTTGCGCGTAATCCTGAACCGGTTATACATAAACCCTGAGAAAACAAATACCAGGGCAAGGCCGCCATATAATGCGTATTGCAAAGTGCGCTGTTGTTTTATCTCCGATTTCTGTGCCACTATCTCCAGGTCTTTTACTTTGGCTGCTTCAGCGTTCTTTATGCTGTCGGTTATTGATTTCTTGTCATATTCAAACTGCATTTCTTTATGCATTATTTCGCGCTTCTTGCTGTCGTTAATAACGCTATCCTTCAACTGAGTATATTTTTTGTACTGGTCGAGCGCGTCTTTAAAACGGCCATCAGCCATATATATATCCGACAGGCTTAAATGGGCGTCTCTTTGTATATCGAGCGCGCCGATTTTTTTACCCAGGTCAGAGGCGCTGTCCGAGTATTGCTCGGCTTCTCCTATCCTTTTTAATTTTAAATAATAGCTCGAAATATTGATATAGGTAAGCGCCATACCATTTCTATCGCCTATTTGTTTCAGAATACCAAAGCACTTCATATTATATTCGATTCCCCTGGCATAATCATTTTGTAATCCATATACAACACTAATATTGCCATAAGTATTGGCAAGGCACTGCAAATTATTTATCTCACGGCTTATATCGACTGCTCTGTTAAGGTATTCCATCGCTTTGCCATAATCGGGTACTTTGGTGTAAAAAAGTCCCATGTCAGATAATGTATTCGCAATATTCAATTTGTCGTTTGCCGCTTCATAAGCTTTCAGCGCTTCCTCTGCATATTCTAAAGCCTTCTTATAGTCATTCAGGTACCAATAGATAATGCCAACATTTCCCATTTCACCTTCGGCATCTGCCTTGTCTCCCATTTCCCGGTATTTTTTTATAGCCTCCTGGTAGCACTCCAATGATTTGGGATAATCTGACATATCCTCATAAACAAGCCCTTCATTCACGTACATATTGGCTATGTGAAGTTTATCTCCGGTTTCTTCAAATAATTTCATGCCATGTGCAAAAGCATCGAGGCTTGGCTGGTAGTTTGCCTGGCTCAGGTAGTTATTGCCAAGGTCATTGTACCCGCCACCTTCCCATTTTTTACTGCCTTTATCACGGGCTGCTTTAATAAGCATGTTGGAAATTAAAATACCGCTGTCGGGATTGGTGAAGCATAACTGAAAACCTATTTTTTCAAGTGCAGAGAATTGAGTAGTGTCAGGCAATGATTTATTATTCCAAACTTTCCAAAGCGAATCCATTTGCCTGTTTTGAGCTGAAACAGTATTGGCAAATAACGCAACAACCAATACGCAGATATGAAAGCGTAATTTCATTCAAACAAATATAACATATTCATCCACAAGTAAATGAATCAACCGGGTAAGGTATCCGGGAGGTAGAATTTGGACAAAAAAATAGGCCGGAGTAGAAGAGGTCGTCTTCTGGGTCTCCGGCCATTATTGCTCTTCCACCACTCAAAGAAGAGCATTATCATAATGCTTTAAATAATGTTTCAGAACGTAATTGTAAAACAAAGGTAAATCATTTTTTGAAATAAAAAATATTTTTTGGCAGATTTTTTTTCAGAAAGTTATTTTATACGAACCTACGGGGAAAAATCCTAATTGATAATCAGTCTGAAGGCTGTTTGTATCGGGGTTGTAAATTTGTTCAAAAATATTTTGGCGGTTAAAAATATTTTGTGCTTCAAAGGCCCACTCCTGGGTTATTTTTTTGCTGTTGAGCTTAAAACCAATCTTTAAATCAACCCTTGAATAATCGGGATACCTGTCAACATAAGCATCTGAGTACTCATAAATCGGTACATGCTCAACCTGGCTTGCAGCAAGGTCTATGGGTATATAGCGCTTTCCGCCGGCATAATTTATTTTGGCGCTGATTGAAATTACCTTGCGCTTTTGTTTGTCTAAATTAATATCCCCTCCCGCAAGCGCGTTAAGCGTATAATTTCCATCGAATGCGGTATTCCTCAACACACCGTCGCTGCCTTTGTATTGCGATTGGTAAAGCGATGAGGTCAGAAGCACATAATATGTTTTGTCAAAGAACTTTTCAATGGTAAGTTCTGCCCCGTAATTCTGCCCTGTGCCTTTGTTCACAAGGCTGTCGTAAGGCGGGTCATAATATGACGCGCCGATGTTGAGGGTAGAGTATGTGTTGGGCTGTATCTGCACGGGAATATTGTATAAATACTGGTAATAGGTTTCAACTTTCATGCGCCAGCCGGGCAAAAAAGCATAATCGTAAGCAAGCACAATATGGGCGCTTTTTGAGAAGCCTAAACCTGTGTTGGTTTCGGCGTAGGTACCATTAGGCAATTGATTTTCATAATAATAAACGCTTATAGGCTGCATTTCGCTGTGCATGCCTGTGGCGAGCGCAATAGATTGTTTTGGCGCAAAATGCCATTTAATACCGATACGGGGTTCAAAGGCTTTGCTGTTGTTGTTGATTGAAAAGTACTGGTAATGAAGCCCGCTGTTCAATACTATATTATCGGTGAATTTATGCTGCCATTCCATATAGGCTTGCAGTAAGGTATTGGTGGCTTTAAAGTTGTTGCCATATATATATGCGTTGTCAACCAATACGCTGTCGCCATAATCAGAATTATATATATCGGCTTTCACCCCCGTTTTTACAGTGTTCCTGGTATCTATCTTTTTGTTGAAGGTATATGAAAGCGCGGTAATAATATCTGTGGCATTCTGGCCGAACGTGATTTTGTAATTACCGTTATCATTGGTGTCAATCTTGGTAATGTTCTGTAGGCCTGAAACAGCAAGGGATATAGTTTGGGATGTGTTTTCATTGAAGAACAATTTATAAGAAGCTCCGACGGCACCCATGTTCGAATTGAAATATGTGTTTTCGTTAAAAGGAGTAACACTGTAATTATCCTGCTGGTCTGCAAGCAAAGCTATATAGCTTGGCCCGCCGAGGCCGAATATAGAAATGGTTCCATACTTGACCCCCATAGGTATATTGATTTTGAATGAAATATCCTGGTACTGGGGAACAGCCGCGAAACCATAATTTATTCCCAGGAACTGGAATACGGCAAGGGTTGAATAACGATAATCAATAATATAGGATGCCTGCGAGTTTTGGGAAAATGGCCCTTCCGCCTGCAGTTCTGCGCCATTAAAACCGATTTCTCCGGCGAATTCGCTTTTTTCGCTGTTGCCGTTCTTCATCTGCAAATCGAAAACACCTGCGACAGCATTGCCATATTCTGCCGGAAAGGCTCCTGTCATAAAATCGCTTTGGTCAAGCATATTGTTGTTTAAAATACTTACGGGCCCACCGGTAGAGCCCAGCGTTCCAAAATGGTTGGGATTAGGAATATCCACCCCATCGAGCATCCATAATAATCCCAATGGGGAATTGCCCCTTATCACAATATCATTGCGCGAATCATTGGCCACGCCTACACCGGCAAAATTTGTTGCCATACGCGATGGGTCTGATAAGGCGCCTGCATAACGGCTGGCATCATCGGGAGAAAATTGCCCTGCACTGGCTGTAGTCATTTCATTCAGGGCGTTTTGCTTGTCCTTGCCGGTATGTATAACCACTTCTTTCAGCGTATCTACATATTCCTCCATGGTTACATTCACACTGCCTTCTTTCCCGGCATCGAGTACTATATTGTTAAGTACAACGGTCTTGTACCCCATTAAAGAAAACCCCAGGCTTACGTGCCCTATATGAACATTGGTCAGTACATACCTGCCATCGGCATCGGTTGCCGTACCTATAAGCGAATCGGAATTAAGTACTTTTACAATAACACCGGGCAGCGGAGATTCTGATTGAGCGTCAGTTACCGTTCCATGAATCTTCTGCGTGGCATTTTGCGCAAATAGAAACATGGGTGTACAAAGAAAAAGAAAGAGTATGCTTGTGCGCTTTATCATTTTGCAGAAAGTATTTAAAATAACCGTTTGCAAAATTGCGCGATTCATTTAACCGTGAACGATAACAAATGTTATCATTTTAAAACCTGCGAAGATTTTAACCGGCTAAGATGTACGGGTGTAATGCCCAGGAAGGAAGCTATCATGTGTTGCGGAACCCGCTGATGGATACCGGGAAAGGTGTCGTTTAGCTTATCGAACCTGTCGAGAACATCATTGGCATAAATCTCTTCAACTTTATCGCTTATCATCATAAAGTAATGTTCTGCAATTAACCTGCCCAGTTTATTGCCTTCTTTAGTATGTTCATACCCATATTGCAATGCATCCCTGCTGATTATCACTGCTTCCACATCTTCCAGGGCTTGTATGCTGCAACTGGCGGGCCTTTTCTTTAAAAGCGAAGCATATTCTGTTATGAAATTATCTTCCATAGTAAAGTGAATGGTTATCTCTTCTCCCTTAGGGTTTGTAATAAGGTTTCTTACTATGCCTGAGTTTATGAAGAATATTTCGTTGCAAACAGAGCCTTGTTCCAGCAGGAATTCCTTTTTCCGGTAATTCTTGATTGTCAGCATGGAATTAAAAGCGCTGCCCTCTTCCATTGAAAATGAAATAAGCGATGAAAACGCAGCATATATCTTAGAAAAGCCTATCATGTATATTGTTATGGTATAACAAAGATATACATTTAGATTTATTATAAGTTACATTGAACCTCTCATTCAATTCATAACTCATAACTTGTATTTCATATATTTGTATGACGATGAATATCGCCGGAGAATTTCATGCGTTGTTTTCCATACATGGCCTTGCAGGTTTGCTTGTACTTTCTGTACTCGAACTTGTACTGGGAATAGATAACATTATTTTCATTTCGCTCATTATTGCAAAATTGCCGCTGCCGAAAAGATTACCGGCAAGGGTAATAGGTATGTCCCTTGCCTTGGTTATGCGTATATTTATGTTATTTGCTATTGTATGGCTCTCGCATTTTACAACAACCCTGCTTAGTATTTCAGGCTTTAAGGTTACAGTTAAAGATGATTTGTTTTTTGCGGGAGGATTGTACCTGGCATGGAATACATTTATAGAATTGCGCATTCATCTCACCGGAAAGAAAAAGAAAAACATGGATACAAATGGGCAATTGCTGTTCCGTAAGGCTGTCATGCAGATAGTTTTGGCAGATATGCTTTTTTCTTTCGATTCCATTTTCACCGCCATTGGTTTGCTTCAGAATGTTGTAATTATGGCTCTTGCTGTTTTTATAGGAATGGTTTTTATGGTTTACCTCTCCGGTAAAATAGCTGAGTATATAAATCGTTATCCATCAATCAAGACTTTTGCCTTATCTTTTATAATGGGCGTTGCATTGTTGCTCATTACTTCGGCGTTTCACATTCACATACCCAAGATTTACTTTTATTCAGCTTATGGTGTAGCTTTTGTTGCGGTATTGCTTAACCTAAGCCTGAAAAAAAGAAGCCCTTCGCATAGCTGAAAACCTTAGTGTTTATTTGAGTCCCGGTATTCAATATACAAGGAACAGGTATATGCTTGTTCTTTAAAAAACAATTATACATTTGCACGCGTATTCTTAACCCTAAATCAAAAAAACATGAACTCAAAATCACTGTCACTCATTGCTATTGCTTTATTTGGCCTTGCCACAACCGCTTTGCATGCCCAGGTCGGAATTAATAACAGCGCAACCAATCCTGACCCATCTGCAATACTTGACTTGATGTCAGGCAATTCAGGAGTTAATAAAGGTTTCCTGCCAAATGCCGTTGCGCTTACTGCAACCAATTCAGCTTCGCCCGTTACAAGCCCTGCTACAGGCCTTATAGTTTATAACACTGCCACTGCAGGCGCATCTCCCAACAATGTTGTGCCGGGTTATTATTACTGGAACGGAACGGCATGGATAGGCCTTGGTGGTTATGCTTCAGGTTCAGGAACCAACAATTACATTGCCCGCTGGACGCCAACAGGAAATTCATTGGGAACCGGAATGATACAGGATAATGGCTCATCGGTAGGTATAAATGCAAGCCCCAATACTGACGCAATGCTTTCTATAAATAATACCGGAACAGGGCTTTATACCAATTCATCAGGTTACGCGGGCGATTCCTCTATAGGCGCCACTTATGGAGTTTATGGTATGGCTACTAATTATGGCTCAGCGGGGGTATATGGAAATAATAATTGGGGAACCGGCGTATATGGCAATTCTGCCAATCAAACAGGAGTATACGGCTTTTCATCATGCGCGGGTAAAGACGCTCCACCTACCAATCCTTACGGTGGCATATATGGTGAAGGCGATAATACCTGGGGCGTGCAGGGAGTGTCTGCAAGCGGCGCAGGCGTTTTAGGGGTGGGTAAATATGCGGGTTATTTTACAGGTTCAACACAAGGTGTCTACAGTAATTCAACCGGTGGTGCCGGTGATTCTTCCGTAGGAACAACTTATGGTGTTTATGGGAATTCATCCAATTATTTATCGGCAGGTGTTTTTGGAACCAGCACCAGTGGCTACGGAGTGAAAGGCAATTCATCCAACGCCGATGGTATCTATGGCTATTCAATTGCAGGGCCTGCTGGACCACCACAGTTTTCTCAATATGGCGGTGTTTTCGGTGAGGACGACAATACATGGGGAATTGAAGGTTCCTCAATAAAGGGGACGGGTGTTTATGGTAATGGTGGCAGATACGGAGGGTATTTTACGGCAAGCAGTACCGGTGTTTACAGCAATTCAACTTTTGCCAGCGGTGATTCTTCGGTAGGCTTAACGTATGGAGTTTATGGTAGTTCTTCAAAAAATGGTTATCCTGGCGTTTATGGAAATAATCCTAATGGCTATGGAGTATGGGGGAATTCTACCAATGGAACAGGTGTTTACGGTTATTCGAATGCTACAGGTGGGATAAACCCCGGAGGTGTATATGGAGAAAATGATAATGCTTTAGGGTTTGGTGTCGAGGGTTATTCTTCAAATGGTACTGGTGTAATTGGTAATGGCAATAAATACGGAGGTTATTTTACGGCGCTTAAGGGACAGGGTATATATAGTAGTTCGACTTATTACTCAGGTGATTCTTCAATAGGCAATACCTATGGTGTTTATGCATATTCAAGCGCTACTACAGGAAACTACCCTGGTGTTTATGGTACTTCGAAAAACGGCAATGGTGTAAATGGGTATGCACCCGGCGGTGTTGGTGTTTATGGAAACAGCTCGAGCAATTACGGTATATCGGGGTTTTCTACAAGCAGTACCGGTGTGTATGGAGAAGGTGACAATCTGTATGGTGTGGAAGGTTATTCATCTTCGGGAACCGGTGTGTTTGCGGAAGGCAACAGTTATGGACTTATAGCTACCTACTCAAATTTCAATGCTACAACCGCCGTAGCAGCTATTGAAGCCATTGATTCAAAGTCAAACGGAGATGTATGGGTAAATGCATGGTCAAGCGGCACGCACTACAAAATTATAGGCAGTAATACTACAAGTGTATCGTGCAGTGTGCCCGACCTTGATGGCAATAAAGTGGTAATGCATTGCCCTGAAACTCCTGAATTTTATTTTGAAGATTACGGCGAAGGACAGTTGGTAAACGGGAAGGCACATATTGACCTTGACCCGATACTGGCAAAAAATGTTGCCATTAATGATAAACACCATTTGAGGGTATTTGTGCAACTTGACGGCGATTGTAAAGGAGTATATGTTACCAATAAAACAGCTACAGGTTTTGATGTGGTTGAACTCGACGGCGGGACCTCCAATACTTCATTTGAGTGGCATGTGATTTGTAATGTTAAAGATGAAAATGAAAATGGTGTGGTAAATCATAACCAGGACTTAAGGTTTGAAAAAGCCCCTATTGTTGATGCTTCTGCAAATGCAAAGTTAATTCAGCAGGCGCCTGCCCAAACAATAACTACAACCCAGGCATCGGGTAAAAAATAAATTATCATTAGCTATAACTTTAGTTAAAAACAAAACAAAGTGAAAAAATATATAGGCTTAATAGCAGGCTTTCTGCCTATTGCTGTATCGGCACAATTGGTAATGACAAATAATTACTATGTGGTGCTTAGCGGTGGCAGCCAGTCAAGCCCGGCTACATTGGTACTTACAAACCCATCGCCATCCGCGATTACCAATTCGGGAAGCGGCTGGATTGTTTCAGAAAACGAGTTTAACCAGGTTGTCTGGAATATCGGTACCAATACCGGAAATTATATTGTTCCGTTCGGGTATGGAACCTCGGATTACCTTCCTGTAACCTGTAACATATCCGCAGCAGGTGTGGGTAACGGAAGCATAAAATTTTCCACATACCACGGCCCGACATGGGATAATTCGGCTTATGTGCCATCGGATGTTACCAATATGACCGATTTTGGAAGGACAGATTATTCCAATGACGCTGTGGACAGGTTCTGGATATTGGATGCGAACGGTTATTCAACCATGCCAACACCGGATATTACATTTACTTACATCCGCGACGGAGCATTTTCTGAAATAGCAGCTCCCAATAATATAACGGAGAGTGCGTTTATCGCGCAGCGGTTTAATTCATCTTTAAATGAATGGTACGACTGGTTGGGCGCTACGGGTACCAATATTACATCTGTCAATACCGGAACAATAAAAAGCGGCAATGTTCCTCCCGCATTTTTCTATCGTTCCTGGTGCTTGTTTAATGATAGCGCCCTGTTTACAGGTATTCCATCTCTAAGTAATCATTCCTCCATTGATGTATTCCCGAATCCGACACCGGGTAACATTACTATATCAGGAATAACACCGGGACAGGTTATTGAGTTGTATGACTACATTGGACAGAAACTGAGCAGTGATATAGCGGACAATTCAATTATGCATTTTGATGTTTCAGACAAGCCTTACGGAGTTTACCTTATAAGAATTGAGAATAAGGACGGAACTATGGTAGCTGAAAAGAAAGTGATGAAGACACAATAAGCATTCCGTAATCTTTAAATTAAAAAGCCACTGACAGTATCGTCAGCGGCTTTTTAATTGCAATTTCTTTAATAAGCTATTCCTTCACAAACTTAACCACCTGTGAAGATGAATTAGTTGTCACTTTCACAAAATAGACTCCCTGCGATAAGTTACCTGTATTAATTGTAAATGGCGCATTGTAAACGGTGCATCGTACATTATCCATTGAATAGAGTTCTCGGCCCATCACATCTACAATGCTCACCCTTGCAATCGCAGCTTTTGCAACATTGAATTTTATATTCAGGTTTTGCCCTGCCGGGTTTGGATATACCGATATTGCTGGGGCGGGAGATGCTATTTGCTCAACCCCTTGTATTAAGGCAATATTGTGCTGGGTATTACTGCGGGTTGTGGTATTATTGATTTTCTCAGGCCTTAATATTGGTACTACCGTACCTGCCCCTATTGAATCATTCAATACTGCTCCGATATACCACCTTGCATGAGGGTAATTGCCGGGGTTAGCCTGGTAAACATAATCATTCATGGTGTTTTGCGTACCCGATACGGAGTCAATCGCTTTCCAGCTGCCATTGCCTGCACTGTCGCGGTATAGGAAATAAGATATTACCGGCAGTACCACACCTTCTTTCAGGTAGCCTGTACCAGACCATATAAAAGTACCGGGAGTAAGCTGATATATATGTGTAGTATTTTGCCAGGGGCTTGCTGAAATAGGTTCTTCAGTTCCGCACGTACCAATTGCAGTTAAACAATAACGTACCGTGTTTGCATTAGGATTATTAATGGGCGTACTGTCAACTATATAATCAGGAGCAGAAAACGGAACAGTTTTAATCAACTGCCAAACCGACAGATAGTTCAGGTAATAAAGTTTTAAGCTATCTACCCCGGTCATGGCTGATTTATTCCATACAATTATGTTATGCGTTGATTCCGTATCCACAGAAACTATAGATATTGAAACGCCGGATGGAACCGAGTTTAACACCTGGGTATTGGCTGTCCCTATGCATCCACCGGCATCGGTAACCGTAACATTATAACTGCCTGCTCCCAGGCCGCCAACGTTTTGCGTGGTAGCTCCGTCAGACCATAAATAAGTGTATGAAGGGGTACCACCGGTAACCGATATATTTATAGAACCTGTGTTTCCGCTTGTGCAGCTATCTGCTGTAACAGATTCAATAGTTATAACCGGGCCTGAGGTATTGCTCACCGAGGCATCAGCCGAATCTTTGCATCCATTATTATCGGTAACAACAACTGTATATGTTCCGGCGCTGACATTAAAGAGGTCAGCCGATGTTGAAGAAGTGCTCCAGTTATAAGTATAAGGAGATGTTCCGCCTGAGGCAGTTACCAATACGTCTCCGTTGGCAGTGGAACAACTTGCAGGATTAATAGTAGTGGATATCACTATGGCGGCAGGAGAGGTAATAGTAACAGTGTTAATAAAATCACTGCACCCATTGGCATCGGTAACTTTCAGCTTGTAAGGCCCGTCAGGCAATCCTGAGATATTGGAGGTAGTGGCTCCATTTGACCAGGAGTACTGGTATGGCGATTTACCTCCGCTCACCGTAACGCTGATAGCGCCGGCTGAACCGCCGTAACATTTATTTTCTGTTACAGAACTTACAGTTACAGCAGGTCCGTTGGTATCGCCCACCGTAATGGATTGTGATTGCGAGCCGGAACAACCGCTGTTATCTATAACAGTTAAATTATAAATGCCCGCGGCAAGGCTATCGGCTGTGGCAAGACTGTCTCCATTGCTCCATGCATAGGTAAAAGGAGGTGTTCCGCCGGACACTGTAGCAGTGGCTGAACCATTATCATTGCCGCATGTGGCTGAAGTCACCTTTACAGAAACAGAAAGTGAACCCGATGCTCCCACTGAAACTGAAGCGTCGGCAGTGCACTTATTCGAATCTGTTACGGTAACAGTGTAGCTTCCTACACAAAGGCCAGTGGCGCTGGCATTAGATTGCACCGGAATGCTGTTCCATGAATAAGCAATAGGCGGAGTAGCGCCAACGACTGATGCAGTGGCGCTACCATTACAAACTCCGGTGCAGGTTGCATCAACACCGGTTGCAGTAACTGATATTGGCTTACCGGTCTTTATAATCACTGTTCCGGAATTAGCCGTACATCCTCCGGAATCAGTAACCATAACAGAACACGACCCTGCGCAAAGGTTGGTTATTGAGGAAGTGGTCTCGCCTGAATTCCAGCTAAATGTATATGGCGGCGTACCGCTCGATACTGTACATGATGCACTGCCATTGCATTGCCCGCAGGTTCCATTTACAGTGGAGAGGTTGAACGATAATGCTGCCGGCTGAGTAATGGTTACTGATCCGGTGTCTTTACATCCGGAACCATTGGTAACTATACATGTATATTTTCCTGCACAAAGATTTGTGGCTGTCTGGGTAGTTTGACCATTGTCCCAGGTATAAGTAAAAGGAGCTGCTCCACCCAAAATATTGGCTGTTGCACTGCCATTACAAAGCCCGTTGCACGTTACATTCACGGCACTTGCTGTAACAGTCATTATTCCTGACTGGGAAATGGTCACTGAGTCGATGGCTTTACATCCATTGGCATCGGTAACCGTAAGTGAATATGTACCTGCGCAAAAGCCAGTCATATTACCTGTTGTTCCTCCATTACTCCATAAGTATGAATATGGGGCAGCGCCACCTCCAACGCTGACATTGGCACTGCCATTACATTGCCCGCATGTTGCATTGGTTGGTGTAATAGTAACCGTTAACGGCGGTGGCTGGGAAATGGTTACTGAGTCCAAACCGGAACAGCCGTTGGCATCGGTAACCTTAAGTGAATACGTACCTGCGCAAAGGCCTGTCAGATTACCCACCGTTCCACCATTACTCCAATAATATGTATATGGCGCTGTACCACCCGACACAATAGAGGTCGCGCTGCCATTGCAGGCACCGTTACAGCTTGCATTTACAGATGCAAAGGAAATTGTAATCGGCGTCGGCTGGTTAACGGTTCCTGTTCCCAAACTCTTACATCCCATTGAATCGGTAACTATACAAGTATATGTTCCTGCACAAAGGTTTGCATCTGTTGCATTTGTGCCACCGGAAGGCCAGCTATATATATAAGGGCTTGTGCCGCCTGTTACAGTACTTACCGCACTTCCGTTACAAAGCCCATTGCAGGTTACATTTACGCAATTTACTGTAACATTTATAGCGTTATCTACTTTTACAGTTACAAGCGCGGTATCAGTACAATTGCCAATACTTCCAATTAAATAGTAAGTGGTTGAAGTGGTCGGGCTCACAGTTACACTTGGTGTATGTATATCAACCGGATCCCACTGATATGTATTAGCGCCGCTTGCATTCAAAACGACTGAATCACCAAAGCATATTGCCGGTGAGGCAGGGGCAATACTTAATGCAGGCGATGGATTTACAGTTAAACTTACAGTAGCATTATTGGTACACCCGTCAGAAAGGGATACTTTTACTCCATAAACATCCGGAAGGGCAATTTTTCGTATTTCCTCGTTATTCCAGTCGGCTACATACAAATTTCCCCTTCCATCTGTAGCTACTCCGGCTGGCAGGTTGAAACCGGCGGCAGGGCCAGTTCCGTTAGCAGAGCCTTTTGTAAGGGTGCCGGCCAGAGTAATAACTTCAGCGGTCGAAACAACTATTTTCCGGATTTCGTTATTAAGCCCGTCACCCACATAAAGATTTCCGCCCGGGTCAATAGATATCCCCTGCGGGCCATTAAAGCCGGCTGCCGTTCCTATACCATTAGCAGAACCCGCGGTGGTGGATCCGGCAAGAGTGCTTACTGTGCCACTTGAAATTACAATCTTTCTTATTTGATTATTAAGATTATCGGCAACAAATAAATTACCGTTTCTATCTGCCGTTATTCCATTTGGCTGATTGAAGCTTGCACCCGGGCCTGTTCCATTCACAGAACCTGCCGTAGTTGAACCGGCTATAGTGGTAACTGAAGCGTTTGAAATCACAATTTTTCTTATTTCATTATTAACCATATCGGCAACATAAAGGTTGCCGCTGCCATCGGTGGTAATTCCTTGCGGTGAATAGAAACCTGCCGCGCTGCCCGTGCCATCGGCAGAGCCATGTGTTTTTGTGCCTGCAAGTGTAGTTACCACGCCCGATGAAATAACAATCTGCCGTATTTCATTATTTCCTCCGTCCGATACAAACAGGTTACCCATGCCGTCGCATGTTACCCCGCTTGGCCCGGAGAAACTGGCCGCTGTTCCCGTTCCGTTGCTATTACCGCTTGCTGTAGAGCCCGCAAGGGTAGTAACCACTCCGCTGGAAGCCACAATCATACGTATTTCATTATTATTCAAATCAGCGACATATACATTTCCGTTCATATCAGTAGCCACTCCGTTTGGATTGTTGAAAGTTGCCGCGCTGCCTGTGCCGTTGGCATCGCCTGTAAGGCCTGCGGAGCCTGCCAGCGTGCTTACAACAGCATTATTATTTTTAGCTAATGAGGCGGGCGAAATTGCTATAGTATCATTCGTCCCTGAGGTGTTCCACATAAATGAATAGGGGCTGCTCGCTGCTCCGGTGTCTGCTTGCAATATAGTACCGAATTGGGAACAAATTGTTGTCATACCGCTTATGCTTACAGGCGGTATTGGATTTACTGTTTCAGTAATTGTTACCGCGGCAGCATTGCATCCTGCACTGCTCCCATTTACTGTATATGTTGTAGTACCCGGCGGGCTTATAGTCATGCTCGATGTAGTTGCTCCTGTATTCCAGGAATAGGTTGAAGCGCCGCCCGCAGTAAGTGTCGCTGAATTGCCCATACATATTGCTGTAGGTGAAGCTGAAACACTTAACGTTGGGGTAGGGTTTACAGTTATTGTTACATATTGTTCTCCTGCGGGACATCCTGCTGCGCTATTTCCATTTACTGAATAGCTTGTGGTACTCGCAGGACTTACAGTAATACTTGTTGTTGTAGCTCCTGTGTTCCACGAATATGTGGATGCCCCACTTACGGAAAGTGTGGTTGAGCTACCTGAACATATAGTTGGCGCTGAAGCTGAAGCGGTTATTGTAGGCGTTGCATTTACCGTAATATAGGCTGTTTTGTTTAACGTATTGTTACCTGCGCTATTAGACGCTGTAAGCGATACGCTGTATGTTCCGGCTGTATAATAATAAACCGTAGGGTTTTCAGATGTTGACGTTGCCGGAGTGCCACCCTGGAATGTCCAGCTCCAGCTTGAAGGATAATTGGTTGAGTTATCGGTAAACGAAACGTAGGAGCCGGTACAAATAGTGGTACTGCTGGCAGTAAAAGCGGCCACCGGTGTAACAAGGGGCGCTATTTCCCGTATTTCGTTATTACCATAATCAGCGACATACACATTGCCGCTGGCGTCAGTGGTTACCCCATAAGGTTCGTAGAAAGTCGCTGCTGTTCCCACTCCATTGGCATTCCCCCCCCCTGAAGGATAGCTGGCGTAAGTGCTGACCAAAGCGGATGTAATAATTATTTTTCTTATTTCGTTGTAACCATATTCAGCAATATATAAATTACCACTCCCATCACAGACTACTCCCGTTGGCTCGGTGAAACTGGCAGCCGCACCGGTACCATTGGTTGTGCCAGATGTAGTAGAACCGGCTAAGGTAGTAACCACACCGCTGGTAATAACTATCTGTCTTATTTCATTGTTGCTTGCATCGGCTACATAAACATTGGTTCCATCTGTAGCTACTCCGGTCGGATAGTCAAATTTTGCCGCTGTACCTGTACCATTGGCAGAGCCTGATGTTCCTATTCCTGCCAGGGTAGAAACTGTAGCACTCGAAATAATTATTCTTCTGATTCCGTTGTTATTATAATCGGCCACAAATAAATTGCCGTTCCCATCTGTTACTAACCCGGTTGGGTTATTAAAGGTAGCATTTGTACCTGTTCCATTTGTAGATCCTGCTGTAGTGCTACCGGCTAATGTTGTAACAGCGGCGGATGAAATAACAATCTTCCGTATTTCATTATTACTTGCGTCAGCAACATATAAGTTACCGCTGCCATCATATGTAATTCCGTTTGGGTATTTGAAGCTTGCCGCCGTACCGGTTCCATTGGTGTTGCCCGATGCTGTTGAACCGGCAAATGTGGTAACAGCACCGGTGGAAATAACAATTTTTCTTATTTCATTATTTTTCGCATCAGCTACGTATAGATTTCCGCTACCATCTGTGGCCACCCCCGATGGGTCGTAGAAACTTGCCGTAATGCCAGTTCCGTTGGCAGAACCTTGCACACCATTTCCGGCTAAGGTTGTTACTATTTGAGCTGAACTAAAAAGAGTCAAGAGTGAAAAGCCAAGAGTTAATAGAACAAATGAAAATTGAAAATTGAGAGTTGAAAATGAATTTTCAATTTTCCGCTTTCCATTTTTAATTATTTTTTGTAACTTTAATACCTTAGCCGACGACTTTAATGTAAATGTTTGCATGGTTGGTTTTTTTTTATTGTATTTATAGAAATCACGTTTTAACGCATGATATAAATAGATGGGTAAAAATATACTTTTAATTGAAATTATAAAAATTTAAACAGGAAATTATTTGTTAATTCCTAAAATAACAATAATCAAGTTCTATCTTCTCCCCTTTGGCGAGGCGGGAGGGGCTGCATAAAAAAAATCCCGCATTTCTGCGGGACCTTCAACACATGACAGCAAAGTTTTTTACGTTTTGCTATCCCAAATAGGCCTTTAATAATTTACTGCGCGAGGTATGGCGTAACCTGCGTATGGCTTTTTCTTTTATCTGCCTTACACGTTCACGGGTCAGGTCGAATTTTGCTCCGATTTCTTCCAATGTAAGCGGGTGGGGCACATCGAGCCCAAAGAAGAGTTTGATTACTTCTTTTTCTCTTTCATTAAGGGTAGAAAGCGAGCGTTCAATCTCCCTTTTCAACGATTCCATAATCAGCATTTTATCAGCGCGCGGAGAATCATGGTTCACCAACACATCCAACAGGCTGTTATTATCATCGCCATTGGCAAATGGGGCATCAACCGATATATGCTTACCCGAAAGCTGCATGGTATCTTTTACCTTATCCATCGGAAGGTCAAGTATTTCAGAAAGTTCCTCCGGCAAAGGTTCCCTTTCAAATTGCTGCTCGAGGCGCGAGAATGTCTTATTCAGTTTATTGAGTGAACCCACCTGGTTAAGGGGAAGCCTTACAATGCGCGATTGCTCGGCCAATGCCTGCAATATTGACTGGCGTATCCACCAAACGGCATAAGATATGAATTTAAAACCCCGGCTATGGTCGAAACGGCGAGCCGCTTTGATAAGCCCGAGGTTACCTTCATTGATTAAGTCAGGCAGGGTAAGCCCTTGGTTCTGATATTGTTTTGCAACCGAAACCACAAAGCGAAGATTAGCCTTTGTCAGCTTCTCGAGTGACCTTTCATCGCCTTCCTGTATTTTTTTAGCCAATGCTACCTCTTCATCGGCAGTAATCAATTCCTCACGGCCAATTTCCTGTAAATATTTGTCGAGGGAAGCGCTTTCCCTGTTTGTAATAGACTTGGTGATTTTGAGCTGTCTCATTGATGTCGTTGGGCTATGTTAAAAGGGCTTTTTTTAGGTTGCGCAAACTTATGAAAAAAAATACTTTTCCCCGTTACATTTTTCCCTGATTTTTTCAACTCTCCTTGCAAACCTAAGCCCCAAAGGCATAGTAGGCCCTTGTTCCATTCGGGTATATACCCTCAACCAATATTCCGCCTGATTTATTCTTTAATATTTTTTCAATATCATTAGCCGAACTTACCGCCTGGTGGTCAATTTTGGTAATAATAAAGCCTTCCTGTATGCCAATCTCCCTTAGCTTGCCATTTTCAAGCTGAACCACTTTCACCCCGTGGTCAAGCCTGAGTTTTTCAAGTTCTTCTTTAGTGGCTGCAGAAAAAGAAGCTCCAAGGGAAGATAGTGATGAAGGCGATTCGGCTGCGGCTAATTTATCGGTATTGCCATCAATATTACGGAGCGTTACCGGTATTTCAACATGTTCATTATTGCGGCTTACGGTAATATTAACCTTGTCGCCCGGCCTCATGCGTGCAATTTGTTCTTCAAGACTGGCAACATCGTTCACATCCTGGTCGCCCACTTTAAGAATTACGTCGCCTTCTTTAATTCCAGCTGATTCGGCTGCTCCATTCGGGGTAAGCCCGTCAACATAAATTCCGTTTGTGCTGCTAAGCCCGGCAGTTTTGGCAATGTCGGCATCAACCGTGCGAATGGAAACACCCAGGAAAGCCCGCTGTACAGTACCGTATTGCAGCAAATCGGCTACTACCTTTCTTACTAAGTTTACCGGTATGGCAAAAGAATAACCGGTATAAGAGCCGGTAGTAGAAGCAATAGCAGAGTTGATACCTACCAGTTGTCCGTCAGTATTTACCAATGCGCCGCCGCTGTTACCCGGGTTTACAGCTGCGTCTGTCTGAATATATGATTCAATGGGATAAAGGTTTTTTGAAGGGTCGTTCGGCAAAATATCAATATTCCTTCCTTTGGCGCTTACTATGCCTGCCGTAACAGTTGAGGTAAGGTTATAAGGGTTGCCTACCGCAAGCACCCATTGGCCAACCTGCATTTCATCAGAATTTCCATATTCCATATAAGAAAGGCCTGTGGCGTCAATCTTTAAAAGAGCGAGGTCTGTTTCCGGGTCTTTGCCTATCAATTTAGCAGTATAGGTATGCCTGTCGCTGAGGGTAACCTCAATTTTACCTGCCTCGTCTATTACATGGTTGTTGGTTACAATATACCCGTCAGATGAAACAATTACCCCCGAACCCGATACCATTCCCTCAACTCTGTTCTGGCGGGGGTTGCCATACATATAGTCCCATAACGAATTATAAGATGTTGTTTGCTGTTCTACCGCCGATTTAATATGCACCACGGCAGGAACCGCTTTTTGCGCCGCTGTAACAAAATTGGTGGTGGTTTCGGCCGCGGAAGAAGTAAGTCCCACAAATTTTACAGGCAAAGGGTTGCGAATGGAAGATTCGGCTATTTTAGTGTCTTGTTTTTGAATATAAAAATGATCAATTCCTAAGGCAACCATTCCACCAATTGTGGCAACAGATAAGATTGAAATAAAGTTTCTGATAGTTTTCATAGCTCTTTCATTTTTAGGTTCATGTCGCAAATATCGTTATAACACCTTTAAACATTGAAATAATTAACAATAATTAACAGCGGAACTTTGCTAACTTTGAGACGTGAAATTTATTGCGTGTATAATTAATTCATGAAAAACAGGATTGCAATTTTTGTTTTTGGCTTATTGGCCGGCGTTGCCATTGGCCTTGTTTTTGAGGTTGGAATTAAAACTGTGTTAAAGCAGGTACGCGAATTGCATTTAAGTTTAAATAATATTTACAACCGCCAGGATAAAATGTCTCAGCAACTCGACAGTTTAAAAGGGAAATTAAAAGATGATAAAAAGAACCCGCCGCTTGCTATAAAAAACCAATACAAAGCTCCGGTTTCGGCGCCGGTGAATACTTTGAAAAATGATTCACTGGCATCAAAAACGAAACCGGAAAATGATACTATAAACAATACAAAGGATTCATCTGCCAATGCTGAACCGGGTGATAGCAATGTTGTGGTTATGACAAACCAGCTTGTAAGCGTGACATCACTTCCGCTTAAAGATATTGATTCGGTAACAAGTGCTGATAAATCAAACCATAAATCTGATTCCGTCATTGCCTCCATGAGTAATATTGACCCGGAAAAGGACCCGCCCTTTTACCGTATCGAGTTCTGGCAGTCGCCGTTGAATTTTAAGGGATATAAAATGAGCAAGGGGAAAATAATATTATATGGTATAAATTCAAATACTGCCTTCCGCCTGGTAAAATGGGATGACGGCTATTATCTTTGGTCGAGCCAGAGTGTTTATAAAGTAGAATATACCGACGATTATAAACCGTTTGAAAAAGTAGTGGATAAAACTGTTTTGAAAAAAATAACCTTATGAAAGTTGCATTCTTCAAATACGAGGGCACCGGCAATGATTTTATAATTATTGATAACAGGAAGGGAAACCTTAAAGAAAATAGTTATAATCTCTGGAAGAATCTTTGCGACAGGCATTTTGGTATAGGAGCAGATGGGCTGATATTATTGCAGAATAAAAAGGGAAATGATTTTGAAATGGTATATTTTAATTCAGATGGCAAAGAGAGTTCCATGTGCGGAAATGGGGGCAGGTGTATAACCCATTTTGCGAAAAAACTAGGAGTAATAAAAGGCAATAAAGCCCGGTTTATTGCAATTGACGGAGAGCATGAAGCCACCATAAAAGGCGATGTTGTTAAATTGAAAATGAAAGATATAAATAAGATAGAGGCTGTGGTTAAGGTGATAAAGGAAGATTATATATTGAATACAGGCTCCCCGCATTATGTGACATTTATTGACGATGTAATGGATGCCGATATTGTTGAAAAGGGCAGGGCAATCCGAAACAGTAAAGCTTATAAGAAAGAAGGCATTAATGTGAATTTTGTCGAGGTAATGGAAAACGGTATCCCTTTGTTGCGGACGTATGAACGAGGTGTGGAAAATGAAACACTTTCATGTGGTACGGGAACTGTTGCGGCTGCCCTGGTACTTGCGCACAAAGGTTTGGCTACGGCAAAAGACCATTGCGATATTGAAACTATGGGCGGTGAGCTTAAAGTTTGGTTTTCAGAAAAAAATAATAATTTTAGCGGCGTTTGGCTCGAAGGACCTGTGAAATTGGTGTTTACCGGAGAAATAAATATATAATTCATAACTCATAACTAAAAGACGTGATTTTTTCAGAAGACAATAACAATTATTCTCTTAAATCCAGCCTTCTTCAATCTCCTGATGAATTGAATAAAGGGCTCTGGCTTGTTATTACCGGAGTAAATGATATTCCTCCGCATATTGCCATTATTGACCATGGCAAATATTTTTCCCTCACCGTGCGCAGAAAAAAAATAGGAGAGTCAATAGATATTTTCCTGAAAGCTATCAGTCGCCGTACTACACCGACTTTGTTTGTGCCCATTAAGTCTGAACACACCGGAATATTCAGAGGCTCTGAGCTCAGAAAAGCTTTTGAGCCATACCCGACACTCGGCAATGGCGACCATACGTGCCAATGGCCTATACGCGATTTTTTCACCCAAACCTATTCCGCCGAATTTTCCAACTCTACTCTTGTTTTTGAACTTCTCGCGGTTGCACAGGCAAAAGGGTTGCTTGCTGAATGCAAATCACTGTTTGCAGAGATACCTGAAGATTCAATTATTACCCTCCCAAAACATACTACTGAACAAATCAGGGAAAGGATAAATTCTCTTTTAAAAGTAAATGCATTTGGGGAAAATTAAGTATTTAATTGCCGCCTTCTTTCTCTTCTTCGTAGTCTTCTCCGCTACATATTGCCATAATTCGACCCTTTCCGCCAAAGATGCTTTCCTTGCCAAAATAGATAGCGCGCATTCCTACCTGAATATTAACGATACTGTAAAATATGCCGGGGCGCAGACATGCAGGCTATGCCACCAGGCTATATTTGATTCTTATATGCATACCGGCATGGGAGAATCTTATGACATTGCCACAAAGCAAAAGAGCGCCGCAAAATTTGGCCCGCATGTGGTAGTTTACGATAAGTTTAAAGATTTTTATTATCACCCGTTTTGGAAAAATGACAGCTTATATGTATTGGAATACCGGCTTAAAGGGCATGATACTGTTTACAGGCATGAGCAGCAGATAAATTATATAATAGGTTCCGGCCAGCATACCAATTCGCATATATACAGGGTAAATGGTTACTTATACCAGGCTCCTGTAACTTTCTATACTCAGGAGGGAAAATGGGATTTAGCTCCCGGCTTTTCCGATGGATTTAATTCCCGTTTCAGCAGGGAAGTGGGATTGGAGTGCATGTCCTGCCATAATTCATACCCTGATTTTACCCCGGGCTCGACCAACAAATATAACAATGTGCCCAATGGCATTACCTGCGAACGCTGCCATGGGGCAGGGGAGATGCATGTAAAAGCTATGCAATTGGGGCACAGGGTAGATACTACAAAGGCAATTGATTATACGATTGTGAATCCGGCAAAGCTGCCTGTTAACTTGCAGGTAGATGTATGCGAGCGCTGTCACCTGCAAGGAAATGCAGTGCTGAAACCCGGAAAATCATTTTATGATTTCAGGCCGGGAATGAAGTTGTCGGATATAGAGGATGTGTTTATGCCAAAATATACCGGCATGGAAGATGAATATATAATGGCTTCGCATATAGCCCGAATGAAGATGAGCAAATGCTACCTCAATAGTTTGAATACGGCAGCCAAAAATTCTTTAAAACCATATCAAAGCTCCATGACCTGTGTTACCTGTCATAATCCCCATGTGGATGTGAGGAGCGTGAATGATAATACATTCAATACCATTTGCCGGAATTGCCACGGTGTAGGGGATGGGTTAACCCCATCCCGTAAAGCATGCACAGAAAAATTGGAGGTGCGCGAGAAGGTGAATGACAACTGCGTTAGCTGTCACATGCCCAAAGGCAAAACCATAGACATACCGCACGTAATTACAACCGACCACTACATTCGCATACCTGTAAAAAATGAAGATAAGAAGAAGATAAAAGAGTTTATAACCTTGTATGATGTGAATAATGACAACCCATCTGCTGAAACAAGGGGAATAGCTTTTATACAGCAATATGCAAAGTTTGAATCTGATTTTCCTTTGCTGCTCGATTCAGCCAAACATTATTTCCCTGATAATACTCCAGCGCTGGTAAAGAAAAATTTTTCATCCCTGATTGATATTTACTTTTACAAGCAGGATTATAATCATCTGCTCTATTATGTAGGTATTATGCAGCCCAATTATGTGCTTGACAGTATGCTGGTGCATAAAGATTATGCCAACACCGATGCATGGACAGCATATAGAATAGGGGAGGCCTTTTATCAAATTAATAATGCGCGCGGAGCCGAAGCTTTTTACAGGAAAGCCATTAGCCTTGCTCCTTACGTATTAGAATTTAATAATAAGTTTGGGGCTGCACTGGTTATGCTGGATAAATTGGATGAGGCAGAAAAAATCTATGATTTCATATTAACGCAGGACCCGGAATTTGTTTCGGCACTGACCAACAAGGGGTTTATTTCCCTGAAGAAAGGAAATGCCGGACAGGCAAAAAACTATTATGACAAAGCCCTTGCCCTGAGCCCCGATGATAAACAGGCCATGCTCAATATGGCCGGATGGTATATATATGAAAAGCAGTTCGATAAAGCAGAAGAGAGCTTAAAGCAGGTTCTGAAAAAATATCCCGATGAAGAACAGGCCAAGAGTTTATTGCAGCAGATAAAGGGGATGGTGATGGTGCATAAGAAAGCGGCATAAACAAATTCCAGATAAAATTATTTCATCCCGAATTGAGCCGTTAGATTTTATATCGCCCTTTCAGGGCCTTAATCTGAATAAAACTTCTATATCATAGGGCGGTGCCCTATGCTGGTGTATTTCGTCCTTTCAGGACTTGAAATGTTTCTGGCGCCCTGAAAGGGCAATATATATTAGCGAAGGGCATCGCCCTTCGTAAAAGCAAGCAAACATAACCTAAGCCCTGTAAGGGCGATATAGAATGATTATACTAAGGGGCATTTTATAATTCCTAATTTCTAATTCCCGGATTCCCAATTAAAATCACCCCACCAAAATACTTTCCCCGAATTTCTTCGAGACATTTATCTTATCGCCTTTACCTACCTGTATAACCATTGAGCCATCGAAAGCTATTTTTTCAATTACTTTCAGCCTTGTGCCTATGCCAACGCCCAATTTTTCAAGGTATTGAAGGAATTCCACCGAGGTATCTTTTACGGCTGCCACCTGGCACAATTTTCCCGGTTCAACTTCAATAAGCATAGTTTTATAGGTAGTTGCAATTTTACCATTAGCCTTGGGTATCGGGTCGCCATGCGGGTCATAGTCGGGATAGCCGAGGAATTTATCGAGCCTGTCGGCAAGTTCTTCATTATGTATATGCTCTAATTGCTCAGCCATGCCATGTATTTCATCCCATCCATAGCCTAATTTTTCCAGGAGGAAGACCTCCCACAGCCGGTGCCTGCGGACAACTTCTATAGCTGTTTTGGTTCCTTTATCGGTAAGTTTTGCCCCATTCTTTTTATCATAGCTTACCAGCTTTTTATCGCAGAGCTTTTTGAGCATGTCAACCACTGAAGCAGGGTTGTTTTCCAGCACCTCGGCTATGGCTGTCGGGCTTATTTTGGCTGCACCTTCATGGCTAAGGCGGTAAATGGCCCTCAGGTAATTTTCTTCTGAAAATGTATGCATGTTTTTAGATAGGCGATACAAATTTAAATTATCAATATTTAATAAAGGTGAATTTATATTCGCGAACACCTATAATAAATAATTAGATAAGCGAGGCAAAGATAGTTTATTTATTCTAATTATTGAAATTAGGCATACCTAATAAAAATCATTAGCTATGTAAAATAAAAGTGTTATGTTTGCACAAATTTAATTGTGGTGACCCCTGAAAAAGAAGTCAAAATAGCGGCAAAGGCATGGCGGAAAGATAATGCGGAAAATTCACTGGCAGAGGTTTTCTCTACGGTAAAAGTTCCGACCAGCGGAAGTTTCTGGAGAAAGCTTTTGGCATTTTCCGGGCCGGGGCTTATGGTGGCAGTCGGTTATATGGATCCGGGTAACTGGGCTACCGACATTGCCGGAGGGGCGCAGTTCGGCTATACATTATTATCCGTCATTTTTATTTCAAACGTTTTCGCAATCCTTTTACAGTACCTTGCCTTAAAATTGGGCATTGCGACTGAAAGAGACCTCGCCCAGGCCTGCCGGAACCATTTCAGCCCGGCGGTAAGCTTTTCTCTTTGGGTGCTTTGCGAAATAGCCATAGCGGCATGCGACCTTGCCGAGGTTATAGGCTCTGCCATTGCCCTGAATTTGTTATTTGGCCTGCCTTTAACCTGGGGAGTTGCCCTGACTGCCTTAGATGTCCTGGTGATTTTGTTTTTCCAGTATAAAGGCTTCCGTTTCATTGAAAGTGTGGTAGCATCGCTGATATGTGTAATAGTTGTTTCCTTCATTTTTGAAATGATAAAATCACGCCCCGAAATTTTCCCTATGCTGAGCGGCTTATTGCCAAAATCAGAAGTCGTGATGAACCCAGGCATGCTCTATATAGCTATAGGAATATTGGGCGCTACGGTAATGCCGCATAACCTCTATTTACATTCCAGCATAGTGCAGACACGTAATTATCCGCGTACCACAATGGGTAAAAAAATGGCTATAAAGTTTGCCAGTATTGATAGTACCGTAGCCCTGTTTGCCGCATTCTTCATCAATGCTGCCATACTTATTGTTGCCGCAGCAAGTTTTCATACATCAGGGCATGAAAATGTGGCAGATATAATGGATGCCCACAAACTATTGGCTCCATTGCTTGGCACAACCATAGCGCCGTTTTTATTTGCGATTGCCCTGCTTGCCTCCGGTCAAAATTCAACACTTACGGGTACACTGGCAGGACAGATAGTGATGGAAGGCTTTTTGCATATACGATTAAAACCCTGGCTGAGAAGGTTGATAACAAGGGCAATTGCCATAGTGCCCGCTTTAATTGTTACCATTATTTATGGGGCAAAAGGCACAGCAAACCTATTGGTATTAAGCCAGGTAATATTATCTATGCAGTTGAGTTTTGCTGTAATACCATTGGTAATATTCACCAACAGTAAAATTAAAATGGGCTTGTTTGCCAATGGCCGCCCTATGAAAATTGTTGCATGGACTGCTTCAGGGATAATATTGGTTTTAAATGTGTATTTACTTTTCGATACATTTTTTAAATGAGGCATTAATACCCAGTTGTAAGTAGCAGGATACCATGTATTAAGTATTGACTGCCGGGGTTAGCAATAAGTACTTTTGTGACGTCAATTTTTAATTAAACTATGAAATTCAAACATCTCATCATTATAATATCCAGTATTGTTTCGGTTTATACAAATGGTCAAAATTCTTTGCATGGAAAAATTACTGATGCGCAAAGCGGGGAAACTATACCCGGGGCTGTTATTTACTTGCCTGAACTTAAAGTAGGCACATCCAGCGATTCAACCGGAAAATATTACATATCATCCTTACCCAGAGGTTCTTATGAAGTAGAAGTAAGGCTTTTAAGTTATGCTACAGCCGTTAAGCAAGTTACCATAAATGGGTCAACCGGCCTGAATTTTTCATTGACTGCTTCCTCGGCTTCTTCAAAAGAAGTGGTAATTACAGCTCTTGGCAATGTAACCAACACATTACGTTCTCCTACGCCCGTTACTGTAGTTACTCATGAAATGTTTCTCCAGGAATCTTCAACCAATGTGGTTGACGCCATAGCCACTCAACCGGGTATTACGGCCATTACAACAGGCCCGGGTGTTTCCAAACCCGAAATAAACGGACTTGGATATAACCGTGTGCTAACACTTTTTGACGGGGTAAGGCAGGAAGAGTTCCAATGGGGTGATGAGCATGGTGTATTGATTGACCCTTATGCAGTAAATGATGCTGAGATTATCAGGGGTCCTGCTTCACTTCAATTTGGCGCTAATGCCGTGGCCGGGGTAGTTAACTTCAAATCGGGAGCCTTCACGGAAAACGGAACTATACAAGGCAGTGTAACTACAGAATATCAAACCAATAACGGACTGATTGGAAACTCTGAAGATATTGGCGGGAATAATAATGGTTTTGTATGGGATTTAAGGGCAAGTTCAGAGGGAGCTCACTGTTATTGGGACCCTAAGGACGGGTATGTGTGGGGCACCGCTTTTAATCAGGATAACATAAAGGCAACCATTGGGCTGAACAGGGAATGGGGCTATACCCGTTTGATGGTAAGCTTTCTGCACAAGCAAATTGAGATTCCCGATGGAAACCGCGACAGCGCTACCGGGCAATTTGAATTCGATACTCCCCAGGGTAATCCGCAATATTATACAAGCGTAGCATTAAAAGGGCAATTAATACCCGGTACAGGCCAGGTATACCCGAACACAGCTAATTACATGTCTTATAATCCCGATATATCAAGCTACCAGGTTTTAGACCATTATGTAATTTCATGGCAAAACAGCATTAATGTTGGCAAAGGAAGAATCTTAGCAGATATTGGTTATACACAGAGCCACCGCCAGGAAATAGATACCGGGGTTGTTCCCGAAGAAAATATGTATGTGAATGATATTCCTTACTCCATCAAATACCAGGTAAAAGGAGATACTTCAGGCCTTAAATTTACCGGCGGCTTCAACGGAATGTATGAATCCATGCAAAATGGCACTGAACCCGTATATCCTTATATTGGTGATTTTGAAATACCCAATTACAATCTTTTTGATATAGGCGGATTTGCCATCCTGGAAAAGGATTATAAAAATCTTACCCTGAGCGGTGGATTGCGTTATGATTCAAGAGTTATGGCAGGGCAATCCATGTACCTGGCCAATTATTTCACTTCAAGCCAGGAAATAGTCCCAGAAGGAACACCGGGAGCTTTTTCACAGTTTCTTCCGTTTAACCATACATATACAGGATTTTCAGGAAGTATTGGTGCAACTTACCAACTGCCCCAAAATTCATATATAAAAATAAACCTGGTGAGAAGTTTCCGCGCACCTGCCATAAATGAATTAACAAGCAATGAGGTTAACCCCGGAGGC
The DNA here is from genome assembly GCA_052325425.1 of Bacteroidia bacterium. Classification (GTDB taxonomy): domain Bacteria; phylum Bacteroidota; class Bacteroidia; order JABEUT01; family JABEUT01; genus JABEUT01. The sequence goes on from JBKQUY010000102.1 coordinate 43,698, forward strand.
GACCTGTATGAATTAGGTGACAGGAATCTTAAACCGGAAGAAGGATACCAGGGGGATATTGCGATTGGAAATAATGGCAGAGACGTTAATTTTGAAGTAGATGGTTTTTACAACTATATAAACAACTTCATATTTTCGGACCGGTTGACCAATATTCACGGGGGAGATACAACTGCTTTAGGGAAATCTATTTTTCAATATAAAGCCAATACTGCCATTATAACCGGTGTTGCCGCGTATTTTAATATACACCCTGCCGATACCAAATGGATTGAAATAGATAACGGGTTTACATATACCTATTCCTACATGCTAAATCGAACCGATTCAACCCGTTATGTACCATGGACACCTGCTCCCCGTTTGACTTCTGAAGTTAAGTTTAAATTAAAAACCAGTAACCATCGGATATTAACTGATACATATTTTAAATTTGGATTGGCAAAGTACTGGGCGCAAAATGACATTTACAGCGCCTATTGGACAGAGTTGCCTTCCCAGGCATATACTTTATATAATTTAGGGTTAGGAACGAATTTTGCTGACCCTAAAACTTCAAGATTGATATGCTCGCTCTATTTTAATATAACTAACCTTATGAACATTGCTTATGCTGACCATACAGCCCGCACACAGTACTTTTGGGCATATAACAGCACCTCTAATCCTACCAATTATGGTAAATCTCCTGCTATTGTTACAGAACCCAACCAGGGTATTTATAACATGGGAAGAAATGTAGGCTTTAAACTTGTTTTCCCTGTAGGAGGGCATAAAACAATGAATGCGGAAAATAGTTCAGCAGAAAATTAACATCAATCTAAAGTTAAAAAAGGAAAAATTAAAATTGGTTTTTAATTAAATGTTTTACCTTTGCCGCCGAAATCAATTTTTTATATCCAAAATGGATAGTGGGCCTTATAGTAAAATAATTTTTTATATCTCCTTCTGATAGGCGGGGCAGCTCTTTTAAGCTTTCCGCTCCGGTTGGGAAACAGTGAAAAAAGCTTAAGAGATGCAGGTAACAAAACAAATAATACTTATTGTACTTTTTTTCACCTCATTTCTGTGGGTTAAAGCTACCTCCGCTTCTCCCAATGATTCCCTGAAGAAAGATACCGGCAGTGGCTGGACTTTTCACTTTCAGCTTACTACTATAGGGCAGTATCACGGTAAATTTAATGCGCCTTATTCCGGTAAAAACAGCCTGCTCGATACCGCTGAACAGGACATGTCAGTTACTTCAACCCTGTTTCTCGGGAGAAGGTTGTGGAAGTATGCTGCCGTGTATTTTAACCCTGAAATATCAGGCGGGAAAGGGTTTAGCGGAACTACAGGCATAGCAGGTTTCCCGAATGGGGAAATATACAGGGTAGGTAATCCGACCACGGAACCATATATTGCACGTGCTTATTTTCAGCAGTCGTTTGCATTGCAAGGCAGTCATGACCCCAATATCCCTGATGATGTTAACCAGGTGAACCAGCCTTTACCCGATAAAAGAATCACTATCAGCATTGGTAAATTTTCTCTTGCCGATTTTTATGATGCCAATGCTTATTCGCATGATGCCCGCAACCAGTTTATGAATTGGGTGCTTATGGATAACGGAGCATGGGATTACCCTGCCAACACCCGTGGTTATACGTATTCATGCGTCGCGCAGGTAATTACACCCAAGTGGTATCTCACCTTATCAGATGCCTTGGAACCACTTGTAGCCAATGGCCCCAATATGGATTGGGATGTTTCAAAATCATTTGGTATTACAGCAGAAACAGGTTATAATTATAAAGTTAATGACAGGGATGGCGGATTTAGTGTCCTGCTCTACCTTAACCAGAACAGGGCTGGAAATTATGGAAATGCTATTGCCAACTATGAAGCCACCGGTAACCCTGATGCATTATTGCATCTTGATTCTCTTAGCGCGTATAACGGGAATAAAAAATATGGGATTGGCCTGAGCTGGAACCACCCCATTGGAAAATATATTGGCATTTTTATGAGGGCAGGCTGGAATAACGGACAAACAGCTACATGGGCATTTACACCCGTTGACCAGACTTTTACACCCGGCATCAGCATTAATGGAAACCTATGGCATAGAAAAAATGATACCTATGGAGCAGCCATAATCATTAACGGCATATCAAAAATACACCAGGAATATTTGAACGACGGCGGAGTTGATTTTATGATTGGCGATGGTAAATTACCAGACTACGCTCCCGAAGAAATTTTTGAGACGTATTACAATGTTTTGCTTTTTGAACACCTGTATGTTGCACTTGACTACCAATATGTGCAAAACCCTGCATATAATACCGACAGGGGGCCGGTAAGCATAGGCGCACTGAGGGTGCATGTTGAGTTCTAAGTTTATAAAGTCCATAAAGTTTGTAAAGTTTAAAACGAAATGTCTTCATACTTTTACTTTATGAACTTTAAAAACTTTACGAACTTTACAACTCATGGTACATGGTAATACTATTTGACGGTGTTTGCAATTTATGTAATGGTTTTGTCCGCTTTGTATTAAAGCGTGACAAAAGCAAAATATTTCAATTCGCTTCGCTTCAATCTGAATATGGCATGGGGCTTTCAGCACATTTCAATTTACCAACAGCAGAATTTGAAACCGTAGTATTATATGATGGAAAAAGAATTCTTGCTGAATCTGATGCTGTCATCAAAATAATATGGTCATTGGGCGGTATATGGAAAAGCATAATTGTTTGTTACCTGGCGCCGCGCTTTATTCGCAATGGCCTCTATAACTTCATTGCCAAAAAAAGGTATAATCTTTTTGGCAAAAGAGGCCAATGTATGATTCCAGGTAATGATGTAAAAGACAGGTTTCTTGACAGCACGGTATTTATCCGGTAAACGCAATTATTCCCATTCCTTATACTTCGTTTTGTGACCCTCAAATATTTTCAACTATTTATTTATTATAATTTAAATAAAATGTTTATATTTGCTGTGAATAAACCATAGGTTTATTCAGGTTAAGAACTAATAATTAAGAATGAAGAATAAAAAACTTTGCGGGCTGTTTGCTTTGCGTTCTTTGCGGTTAAAGTTGTATTTGAAGCACTTCGACTGCGCCTTCGCGAAGCGCTATGGCGAGCAAAGCAGGCTCAGTGTGACAAAAATAAATTTGGCGGTAAAAAGGGTTATTTTACCCCACCGCCATTTTTTTAAAACCTATGTATTGCAATTGCAGAGAGGGTTTAAAAGGAAATTGGAGGAAATAAATACATCTTTTTTCCCCGCTATCCACCGCCACACACCGCCAGAATTAATTACGGATTAAAAATTACGAATCATGAGCAACTATAAGCATTAAGTATTAAACGAATAATCAGGAATAATTTGACCACTAAATTCTGACAACTGACTAATTAGTAATTTTACAACTTCAAAACAAGGATTCATGACAAGCGAGGGCCATCAGGGACATCATCACCACAACCATCACCATCACGATGGCTTAACCGCGCTTAGCAAAGCCCTTGTAGCAGGCATAATATTGAATACAGCTTTTGTAATTATTGAGGTTGCCGCGGGTTTATGGGTTAATTCCCTGGCCCTGCTTACCGATGCGGGGCACAACCTGGGCGATGTGGCTTCTTTAATCCTGATAATCATAGCAGGTATACTTGCAAGACGTAAACCCAATCATGAATACACTTACGGTTATGCTAAAACAACCATTCTTGCCGCGCTGGTTAACGCGGCAATGCTCCTGGTCGCAGTTGGCGCAATTGGCTGGGAAGCCATTGGCAGGCTTGCCCATCCGAGCCCTGTACAGGGGAATATCGTCTCATTAGTCGCCCTGGCCGGCATCATTATTAACGCCGCTACTGCTTTTCTTTTCATGAAGGACAGGAAGAAAGACCTGAACAGCAGGGCTGTATTTTTGCACATGGCCTCTGACGCCCTTGTGGCCGTGGGTGTGTTGATTTCGGGCATTATCATTATTTATACCCACTGGTATTGGCTCGATTCGGTTGTCAGTTTACTGATTATTGTCATAATTGTCTGGGGCACATGGGGGCTTCTGAAAGATTCTCTGCGTCTGTCACTCGATGGCGTCCCCACCGGAATAAAGGTCCATGAAATACGCGATTATCTTTTAAACCTTAAAGGTGTGAGCGGCCTTCATGATTTGCATGTATGGGCCATGAGTACAAATGCTACTGCTTTAACTGTCCACCTGGTTATTCACAGCGGGGCAGATGATTCATTCCTGGTTAAGCTGAGTGATGAGTTGCATGAGAAATTTAACATTGACCATACCACTATACAGGTTGAAAAATCTACTGATGAAGAATGTGAACAACGGTGTTAAGTAAAACGATATTCATTTAGCCTTTATTTTTCTACTTTTGTCCGCCGTAATGATTTAGAAATTTATGAAACTCGATATACTTGCTTTTGGCGCCCATCCCGATGATATAGAACTTTCTTGCTCCGGTACGCTTATAAAGGCAGTAAAAGCCGGTAAAAAAGTTGGTATAGTTGACCTCACCGAAGGACAATTAGGTACCCGTGGCAATGCAGAACTAAGGCTGAAAGAATCCGCAGCGGCAGCTAAGATTATCGGCGCATCTGCCAGGGATAACCTCGGAATGATGGATGGCTATTTTAAGAATGACGGGGAGAGCAGGATTAAGCTTATACAGAAAATACGGCAATATTGCCCTGATATAGTTATTGCCAATGCTCCTTCCGACAGGCACCCTGACCATGGCCGGGCATCGGAAATGGTTACAGAAGCCTGTTTTTATGCCGGCCTGGTTAAGATTGAAACTGAATGGGAAGGAAAGAAACAGCAAGCTTTCAGGCCGGGCAGGATATTCTATTATATGCAGCACCTCAGCTACGACCCTGCTTTCCTGGTTGATATAAGCGATGAATTTGAAAAGAAAATAGAATCTATTAAAGCATTCGGTTCGCAATTCCACAACCCTGAGTCAAAAGAGCCTGAGACAGTACTCTCATCTCCCCGCTACCTTGAACATATAAGGGAAAGGGCTTCTAATCTTGGTTACATAATAGGAGTAAAGTATGCAGAGGGTTTTATGGTTCAACGCAAAATTTTTGGAGTCAATAATATTTTTGAGATTTTATGATAAAAACAACAGCGCTTACGCCTAAGCATATTGCACTGGGGGCAAAAATGGTTGAATTTGCGGGATATAATATGCCTGTGTCTTATACAGGCCTTAATGATGAACATAATACGGTTCGCAATGCGGCGGGAATGTTTGATGTATCGCATATGGGGGAATTTTATATTGAAGGCAAAGGCGCGTTGCCGCTGATTCAGAAAGTAACAAGCAATGATGCTTCGGTACTTGTTCCGGGCAAAGTACAATACTCCTGCCTGCCTAATGACAAGGGTGGTATTGTAGATGACCTGCTTGTTTACAAGATAAGCGATGAGAAATACCTATTGGTAGTGAATGCCTCCAACATGGAAAAGGACTGGAACTGGATTTCATCACACAATGATACAGGGGCGATAATGAAAAATGCTTCCGGTGAAACTTCTTTGCTGGCAATTCAGGGGCCTAAAGCTACCGCAATATTGAGTAAACTTACCCCTGTTGATTTGGCTAAGATTCCTTACTACAGTTTTACTATTGGTAAATTTTGCGGAATTGATAATGTGATTATTTCCAATACGGGCTATACAGGAGCGGGTGGTTTTGAAATCTATTGCAAAAACGAAGATGCCGGTAAAATTTGGGATGCAATTATGGAAGCCGGCAAAGCAGATGGCTTAAAACATATCGGCCTTGGCGCACGCGACACATTAAGGCTCGAAATGGCTTTTTGCCTCTATGGCAACGATATAGACGATACCACATCGCCCATAGAAGCCGGCCTTGGCTGGATAACAAAGTTCAATAAGGAGTTTACCAATTCCAAAGCATTGCTGGAACAAAAACAGAACGGAGTAAAACGGAAGCTGGCAGGGTTTACCATGATTGATAAGGGCATACCGCGTCATGGTTATGAAATAACAGATGCACAGGGAAATACTGTCGGGGTAGTTACTTCAGGTACCCAATCGCCCACCTTGCAGCAGGCAATAGGCTTGGGTTATGTTAAAACTGAACTGTCTAAGCCCGGTACCGAAATATATATCAAGATACGCGATAAACTGATAAAAGCTGTTGTGGTAACGACTCCATTTTATAAACCCGCGAAAGCATGAAGAATACAATTGAAGTCTGCTTTTCACCCCATTCATTCCCTTTATATCCTCACGAAGAGTGTATTGTTGTGGTAATTGATGTGCTTCGGGCTACTTCATCAATATGTACGGCTTTGCATTTTGGGGTTGAGAAAATATTGCCCGTCGCTTCGGTAGTTGAAGCAAGGAATTATCAGTCAAAAGGGTTTCTGGTTGCCGCTGAAAGGCAGGCCCGCCGTGTTGAAGGCTTTGACCTGGGTAATTCCCCATTTGAATATATGCAGCAAAAGCTTAAAGGTAAAGTGGTAGTATTTACTACAACCAACGGTACACAGGCTATCCGTATAGCCCGCGACGCATATAAAATAGCTATTGGCTCTTTTTTAAACCTGACCGCTTTGTGCCAATGGCTGGCGGTACAGCATAAGAACATCATATTGCTTTGTGCAGGCTGGAAGGACTTTTTCAACCTTGAAGACACCTTATGCGCAGGGGCAATTGCATCAAAGCTCGACAAGACAGGCATGTTTGAAACCAGTTACGATTCTACACTGGCATCAAAAGCTTTATATGAATTGGCCCAAAAGGACCTCTATGGCTTTATGGAAAACTCATCGCACTTTACCCGTCTTGCCAAGCTCAATCTGCAGGATGATATCCGCTTCTGCTTGAAACTTGACCAGGCTCCTGTGGTACCCTTATTAGAGGGTAATTACATTGTCCCCGTTGGGCATAAGTAAGTATCCCATAAAAGTAAAACCCCTGTATATAATATATAGAAGGGCTTTATATTTCTCTTAGCGGTCCGGACGTTTTTGGCTGTTATAAGGTTGTATGCAGGCACCATTAGTAGCCATTATAGTAACATGTGATTGTCACTGTAGGGCTTGCCAAAACATTAGTTCCTGAAGTAATATTCAAGCCTGTATTTGGTATCCATTCAAAATTACTATCCAACCCGGTTGCATTAATAGCAATTGATTTCCCCTGGCATATTGATGGGGAACAACACTATGCAGCATTCTCTAAACTGGTGGTAGAATAATAAAATTGTATGGGTATAAATGCGTATTCCGGTTAAATAAGCATTCAGACCGCTACAAAAATTATTATAATGAACCCAACTGAAATTTTAAATTAAAAAAAGCACCCATATAAGGTGCTTTTCTTTAATAAAAGTAAGAATTACTTGGCAGCTGGGGTTTCTGATTTCTTATCAGCTTTTTTGTGATTATTAGTCATTGCCTTCTTTTCCCCTTTTTTGTGGGTCTTATTGTCTGTTGCCTGTTGTGTTTGTTTGGGATTTGCAAATGAAATACCGGCAAACAAAATCATTGCTGCCAAAAATGCGCTCAGTTTTTTCATGATGTTTAAATTTTTAAATGATTTTATTATTTAATAAAACAAATTTAAATTAGTAAGGTGAAGAAATGATGAAGATGGAATAATTGGGTGTATTTTAATGTGAAGTTTATATTATATTTTATAAAATAAAATATATATGTAATCAGAAATTCTTATAATTGCATCATTATAACCATTAATTATAGCCATGAAAAAACTTTCTGTAATTCTGACAGCAGCGGTACTCCTGACCGGAATATCATCCATCACAGTTGCAAAACAAGATGATAAGAATAAAATGCAGTCTTATACTAAAGCAACTACTGCTTCTGATGCCAAGGAAAAATCAACCATTATTTCTGCCCCGAAGACAGCAACTCTCATTCCAAAGCCAGGAAAAAGTGGAATGGAGAATGATACAACCAGGAATCAAAAGAAGCTGCCTCCACCGCCACCCAGCAACAGGTAATTTTTGAAAGTACAAATTATTGTAAAGCACCATGGATTACTTTATTCTGTAAAGCTTTTCATGGATGTATTCAAGTATTAAGTTTCACTTTATAGGATTATATGTTTATTCATATGAACCAATTGTTTATGTATTGTATATTTTAATTTCTAAATATCTTTTCCTGTTTTATCTCAATTTTTGCATGTTTCGGAAGAAATAACAATATTTTCATCTTTATTTAAAATTAATTTTCTATCATTGTAAAAATTAACTCCTCGAACTACAGGCTTGGTTTTAATTTGATTTTGAATATTAAACAAGCTTGAACTCAATTTTTATTGGAGTATAAAACTATAAATAGAAGAATTCCTTTTATCGTAATCGCTTTGTTATTAATTTTCATAACAAAGGCTGACTATTCATTTGCTCAAAGCACTGCAACAACTACTGTCACCTCAAGTTCATCAGTGAAATCGGACAGCGTTCAGGCAGCGAAAAAGGAGAGCGGCTTTATAAGCGCGATAAAAAAAATATTCCATATTCCTGATAATAAAAGCAAACGGGATACTTCATCTACTGCGGCTAAGGCAAATAACAAAAAAGCTGACAGTGCCAATTCAACATCATATCCGACAGGGATATTTCACATACCAAAAGTTACAGGCAGTACCGGCCAATCACCTTCTAATTCAGCGAATAAATCTGCTCCCTCTGATACATCCAAAAAATATTCCGGTGCAAAAAGCGACAGCGCTGCAAAAGCAGATTCAATGGCCAACAGCCACAAAAACTCTTTTATTTCAAAATTGGAACATATACAAACTCATGGCAGTATTAGCGCGGGATATGATTACGGAGTGCTCCCGTTTGCAAGCAACATACAGGTACCCATGGGCTATTTTCATAGCGAGGGCCAGGGGCAATTTACTGTGGCTACGCTCCCATTTACAGGCAGCTACTATTATTCTGACCTTTCAACTATATCCGGCTTGAATAATTATTTCAGGGTAGCATTTGACGTTCAGAAATTCAAACAGGAATACCTTGGTAAGGTTGGGCAGGAGGAGAGGGCAGTGAAGAATGAACTGATGCAAGCTTATAAAGACAGGCAACTGGCACAACAAAAATTATTATACCTGGAATCTTCACTTAGCCAGCCACAAGTCAAGATGCCCAATGCCCAGGTTCCCGATGCAAGCCTTCCGTCAACTAATGGTGTCATCGGCAAGGGAGAAACTACTGTAACTACTGCAATAGGAGATTCAGTAAAGAAAGATGAAAAAGGATTGGCGAAATCGGATTCTTTAAAGGCTCCGAAAGACACAAGTAAAGCGCCAAAAGATTCTATAGGCACTCCCAAAGGAAATGGCTCAGTTAAGTCAGATTCCGCTGCTTTGACAAAATCAACAAAGTCGTCTTTAACAAAGGATACTGCATCTCTGTTAAAAAATGACAGCACGAAAGCCCAAATAGAAAAATATAAAAAGGATATAGAGACTTATGACAAACTGATAGATAAATATACCCATGAACTGAGCAGTATCCAGAATAATGCAACAGCATTGGAAAGGACCAACCCATACCTGAGCAAAGCGTTGAATATTATGGGAGGCGTGAAAAAGCTTGAGGTTGGTTTATGTTATCCCGAGTACAGTACATTCCTATTAAATGGAATGGCAGTAAAAGGATTTAATGTAGAATACGAAAAGAATGGAGTATTTACGGCTATAACCGAGGGTACTACTGTAAATACATTGCTGTTTACTAATAACACATTGCAGAACCATCTTGTAAACATGCAGAACCTGTATAATATGTTTGACTTCAACAGTGTTCAGAACGGAAGGAAAATAATTGCCGGGAAAATTGGTATTGGTGAAAAGGACGGAACACACATTTTTGCAGGGCTATTATATGGCGATGGTTTACCCTCATATGCTACAACGACTTCCGGCTCTTTACCGGATGGCACCAGTAAAAATTATGTATTGGAATTTGATGGACAATATGCATTTAATAAGAATAATATAATTAGCCTGATTTATGGCAAATCATCCACTCAAACTTATACGCCAACCTATAGTATTACTGACGGGGGCTTATTCAATTCTCTCCAAAGCAAAGCTATGCTTGGAAAATATAAATTAAAAATCCCCAAGACAAATTCTACAATAACACTTACCGGAAGATGGATTGATCCATATTTTAACAGTTTCGGTTTGGGTTATATACGCACGGATAATTTGAGGTACGAGGCAAAATGGGAACAGCAATTAAGCAAAAAAATAAAATTCAGCATCTTTTTCAGGAAGGATGAAGATGATGTGCTGCAACTGTATGAATATCGCACCATATTACAGACTGTCGGAACAAATACGACCATTAAACTGATGAGAAGCCTGACATTGCGGATTGGGTATACTCCGGTTGTAGAACATATGTATGACTTTACCAATGCAGCCAATGATATTTTTAACAATAACTACATCTGCAACGGAGTAATTACCTATGCTCCTATTATACATGGATTAAATACCGCCTTCAACTTTTCTTATAATTACTATAAGCTCACTACCGATTCACAAACTTTGGTATTTCAGAATGTCAGTTTCAGCAACCTTACAAGGTTCAAAAATTCTTTATCAAATAATATAACTATAAGCTGGTTTAAAACCACACCTACAGACAGCCTCAATAATGATGTATGGATGGTTTCAGATGAGGTAGGATATAGTTTTGCCCACGGATTAAACATAGCAGTGGGTGGAAAAGCGGCATACAGCCCCATACAGAACGACTGGCAATACGGATACCAGCTAAAAATAAAAATACCATTGGTTAAGCATCTCTCCTGTGATATAAGCGGGGAGAAGCTGGTATTGGGAGACTTTTACAATGATTTTGATATTTCGGAGATTGAGAAATTTCCATTCTTAATAAAAGGTAAGATAACTATGACCTGGTAACAATTGCAAAAAAAATATAACCATTAATCCCACTGAAATGAAAAACAAACTAAAATGCGTACTGGTAGATGAGGATACTTCATTGCATGAGACCGTAAAAAATTTATGCAGTTCTTCCAATTTGGCTGTGGTTACACAAAGTTTTATATGCCCAAAACAATTCTTAGAAGCGGCTCCTAATATTGATTTTGATATATGCCTGTTAGATTTATATATGTCTGAAATGAATGGGATTATGTTAGCAAAGCGCCTTAATGGAAAGTTGGTAATCTTTGTTACCGGGGTAGGGGAAAATTTAAAAGATGCTATAGAAGCAGACCCGCTGGATATACTTTTCAAGCCACTTAAAAAAGACCGCTTTATCAGGGCTATTGAAAAGGCTACCGCCCTGTTGAATGAATCGAAAAGTATTCTTCATGACAGGGGGCCTCAGGAACAGAAATATAAATTGTTTAATGTCGCTGAGTCAAAGGAAAAAGTCAGATTATGTCTTTCCGATATTTATTTTGTAGGAAATGATTCGGACGATTCCCGCAATAAATCAATAGTTATGAAAGATGGCAAGCAATTTACCTTAATGCGCTATACATTTGAGGAACTTTTAGGCTTCTGTTCTACCCTGACACAGGTTAACCGATCGGAATTAATTTCCATAGAGGCAGTTCAGAAAGTGCGTCATGACCTTATTTCACTGAAATTTAATGACCCGCGTGAAATAATTGTTAAGCAAGTAACACTTAATCGTACCTACAGGCAATCCTTCATGTCCAGGATGAAGATATGAAAATGCATCCTGATGCCTATTTATTGTCATTCAATGCCTATTTCTTGTCATTCACAACCAACGCAGTAATTTTTTAATATTTCTTTTCTACTATTGTGCCATCAAGGTCATCAGTGGACTTGAATAAACAGAGAACCATGAAGAATCTATACTTAACATCAACCATCATACTTCTATCCCTGTTGATTTTTAGCTTTTCTTCCAATGGGCAGCAGGTAACAATTGTAAGCGCGGATGTTAATGCCTATAATGTCACGCCCCGTGGACTCTGCCAGGCAGTACTGATGAACCCGGCAACGAATGTAGAGGTAATGTTGGAGGCAGAGTTGCTGGATGCAGCCAATGAACCTTTGGTTACGGTAAAAACCAATCCATTCATGCTTCACAATGGATTGAATGCTGCTTCTAATATGAACTTTAGCATAGCAAGTGTTGAATACGGGACCACCAGTATAGTTCCTTATATCAGGAACTCCAATATTCTCCCGACAGGTAAATACAGTTATTGCATCAAAGTAATGATAGTAGGAGGTAATGCAGAAGAAGGCGATAATTACTGCGACGAGATAGAATCGGATATTGATTCTTATTTATACCTGGTTAGCCCGGAAGACATGGATACGATAAATACGCCGAATCCTGTATTAATATGGAATCATAGTGATCCATTCAATACTTTAGGCCCCGGTGAATATTATAGGATGCTGTTAGTGCCTGTTACAGAAGGCCAGACAGCAGATGAAGCAGTAACGGTCAATACCCCGCTATATCTTAAGAATAACCTCGAAGAAAACCAGGTACAATATCCCTTTGACGCCCCCGAACTTGAGCCGGGCAAACATTACGGATGGCAGGTTCAGCTTATAAGTAATGATGTAATAGCCAATAAGACAGAGGCCTGGGAATTCATAGAATATATCCATGTTCCTTTAAAAGATAATAAGTATGCCATAATGAGGACTTCCACTGACGGAGGTTTTTATACTGCGGCAAATAACAGGATTTTCTTCAGGTTTGATGAAGCCTATGCTACTTCCAATGTGGTTGAATGTTTAATATTTGACAGCCAGATGAAACCTGTAAAATCAAAGACGCTGGACGCGACTAAAAATACTGATGGCACCATAGCCCTGAAACAACAAGGATATAACCAGTATGAAGTAGACCTGAACGGAATGAATATAAAAAGCGGTTTTTATTATTTGCAGATAAAAAATGCCAAAGGACAAGTATTTAAGTTAAAATTCCAGGTACTCTAAAAAGATTTTTGTGATTAAAATAAACGATAAGTTAAAAATGATATTTCTTTATTCCATAATCTCACTGATGGTAGCCTACCTTGCCTATGATCGTTTTTGGGGTGGAACAAAAACCGGCTACGTGATCATCCTGGATGTCTATAACCAGTTCAGCATGAAAAAAGAACTGCAGAAAAAATATGAATCTTCCCACAGCGCCCGGAAGAAGATAGTAGACAGCCTTGCCATGGCTGTTCGCATGTTAGCTCAAAAGATACAGGCCGAGAAAGTCAGGGACACTTCGGATATAAGGATTTTCAATGAAAAGCGAATGGAATATTTTGAGCGTAAGCATATGATAGCCCAGGATGACAGCGCCCAGATGAAACAGTACGATGAATCGATACTGAACCAGATAAACCAGTACGTAAAAGATTATGCAAAGGAAAACCATTATAAGTACATTTTTGGCAATGGTGGTAATGGCGACCTGATGGCTGCCGATGAGTCGGAAAATATTACAGCAGCGGTCACCCAATATATTAATGAACGATACGAAGGAAAAAAATGAAGAGAATAATACTTGGGTGCCTCTGCATACTGTTTGCGTATTCATGCACCCGTTTTCAAAACAACACGGGAACAGGCGGGGATCAAAATCCCACCGGGAGCACGTATACCTCGGATACAAAATTAGTGCCCGGTGAATATGTAAAGTGGGTAGAGAATGAACAAAATGGATTGAAAAAGAAAAGAGAAATAGGTGATATAACTTTTTATGCTCAATATAAACCACTGCAATATATAGTTTGTGAAGAAGAAAGGAAGAATGATATACCCGATACTACTGCTAAAAGAAGGGCATCCGAGTTAAACGGGATGCAATATATGACATTAAAAATAGCTCTGAAGGATGGCAAGGAAGAATTGCTCCGCTATGGAATTTCATCTGCATCTGACTATGACGACAGGGTGAATTATTTTTCATTCGGCATGCAACAAGATTTGCAATTGGTGGAGTCTGGGGATACGCTTCCCTGCCTGCTGTTCCATTATGAGCGCATATTCGGCCTGGCCCCTTATGCCACCTTTTCCCTTGCCTTTGCAAAAGGCAAAAATGTAAATGCCGATAAGACCCTTATACTTTTTGACCATGTTTTTAATAAAGGATTGGTAAAATTTTTCTTTAAAGGAAAAGATATAGATGCAGCGCCGCAAGTAGCAACAATATGATGAGAAAAATACTTAAAATAAGGAAAAGATTTGGTAAGCCGGTTCATAAATCGGTTGCTCTCATTGCTTTGTTAAGCATTCTATTCCAGTTAAGTTTTCCCACTTTTGCTTTTGCACTTACAGGTGGCCCCAGCCAGCCTGAGACGCAAAGCTTTGAACCGGTAAGCACCTCTGATATGGTTGATCCTTTTTCCGGCGGCTTCACCTATAATATTCCACTGCTGAATGTGGATGGGTATCCGATAAATATCAGCTACCATTCAGGAATCAGCATGGACCAGGAAGCTTCCTGGGTGGGGTTGGGCTGGAACATAAACCCCGGTTGTGTAAGCCGCAATGTACGCGGAATCCCCGATGATTTTGAAGGCGATACGATACAGAGAGATTTCAATATGAAGGAGAATACCACCTGGGGAGTGTCAGTCGGTGCCGGGCTTAAAATATTCGGCTTGCCAAAATCGCTGTTTTCCGGCAGCCTGCAGGCATCTCTGGGTGTACATTATAATAATTATAACGGCGTAGGCACCGATTTATCCGTAACTCTTTCTGTAACTGCAGGCGCGTCTGGCAAATCGCCTTTGACGGGCAGTCTTGGCCTTGACGCCAACAGTGAAAATGGCGTGTCAGTAGCTCCTAGCCTTGGGTTAAGCTGTAAATTGAGCGATGCAGATGGAGGTTCAGTTAATCTTGGAGCAAGTGTTGGGACGGCATTTAATACACGGCATGGGTTACAATCTTTAACTATTGGAACAAGTGTAGGGATAACAACGGATCCCTCTAAAGATGCTAACGGCAATATAACTCATCAGGGCGGAGATATTTCCGGCCCGACTACACCTTCTGCTCATTTTAATTTTATGCAGTCAACCTATACTCCCCAGGTTACTATGTCTATGACTGACCTTTCTATTACCGGCAATTTCAGGTTAGGCTTCGAAGGCAGCGGGGCTCACCCGAATTTTAACGTAGGAGGATATTATACTACTCAATCGCTGACTGCAAATACGGTATATAACCCCGCATACGGTTATATGCATGCCGATGAAGGGGTGCAGAACCCAAGCGCGATGATGGATTTCAACCGTGAAAAAGACGGGGCATTTACTTCCTCCACGCCCGATCTGCCTTTGGCAAATTTCACTTATGATATTTTTACAGTTTCCGGCCAGGGGGCGGGTGGGAGCTACCGCCCATTCCGAGGAGACATAGGCCACGTATTCGACCCTTATAATGTAACTACCAGCCAGGGCAATGAAATAGGAGTAGATGTCGGCATAGGAGATATTTTTCATGCCGGTGTAGATGTTACAGCCAACACGGTAAATACTTCAAGCGGTGACTGGTCAATGGACAATAATTCCATGCCGGGATTGTCATTCGCTTCTTCGGCTCCGGGAAACCCGACATACGAACCGGTATATTTTAAGGAAGCAAGTGAAAAATCGGTTGAATCAGACCCTTCTTTTTTTCAAAAAGAAGGCGGTTTAAATCCTGAACGTGTAGCTTTAGACCAGATAGCTGATTTCTATACGGTTGCTACTAATACCTATGAATCCGGGCTTCCGGTTGCAAAAGCCAACTACCGCCAGAAGAGGGATATCAGGAATCAAAGCATTTCAATGCTTACCCGCGGCCAGCTTCAAACCTCAGGCCTTGAAGATCCCACTACGCTGAATTTGTTTCCCGGCGCACGCCCCCACCATATTGCCGAAATCACCTCTCTTGGTACAGACGGGAAGAGATATGTATATGGAATTGCCGCATACAATACAAAGAAAAAGGAAGTGACTTTTGCTGCGGGGGAAAATGCCAGTGATGTTCCGGGAGACCCTTTAAACGGGGTTACGGGCCTTGTTACATATTCAGGTTCAGATAATACTACAGGGAATACTGAAGGAATAGATAACTATTATTCAGGTATAACTACTCCTCCATATGCACACAGTTACTTGCTGACCGCCGTGCTTTCACCTGATTACGTTGATGCCGATAGCATCAGGGGACCAAGTAACGGAGATTTGGGAACATGGACAAAATTCAACTACACCAAACAACCTATTTTTAAATGGAGAGTGCCTGTTGGCGACCATACAGCTACCTATAATGAAGGTTTTAAATCTGACCCTACCTCTCCTAAAGCAAATTACATCTATGGCGAAAAAGAACTCTGGTATCTTAACTCCATCGAAACCAAAAATTATATAGCTGTATTTACCACAAAGGCAAGATTGGACGGGTTAGGCGTAAATGATGAAAATGGCTCTATTAATACAGATACCAGCTATGCCCCGCGTATGCTCACTACAATAAGCCTTTATACCAAGCCTAATTATAATGCTTATCTTGCTAATCCTTCATCAACCACTCTTGTGCCTATTGAACAAGTTCATTTTGTTTATAACTATTCATTATGCCCCAATGTTCCTAATAATTATAATGTTGCAACCGGTTCTTCATCAAGCAATACAGGTAAACTTACATTAACGAAAATATATTTTACCTATCAAAATTCCTTTAAGGGTGAATTGAGCCCTTATGTTTTCAATTATAGCTCATTTAACCCGGGTTACAGTATCAAAGCATATGACAGATGGGGTTTTTATAAGGCGGACTCCTCAACAAGTTATGCATATAATGCTTTACCTCCTCCTGCAGAATATTCTTACGTAGATCAAAATAAAGCTGAAGCAGACCAAAATGCTTCAGCTTGGACAATGACTGACGTTATTATGCCATCAGGGGGAGACATACATATAGATTATGAATCGAATGATTATGCCAGTGTACAAAATCTTCCAGCTATGCAAATGGCAAAAATCGAGGCTGCTACTCCAACTTCCAGTAATATTAGTATCCCAGCCAGGTTTACTTCAAATCTACTGGCAGGCAATTTTCCATCTGACCCTAAAGATGTGAATTACGTTTTAGTTTTTCCCCTTCAAAATGATCAAAACGGAAATCCCATTACTAATATCCCTGCTTACTTCAATGGAATTTCAAATCTTTATTTCCGTTTTTTGATGATGATAACTCCTGGTAATTATGAATATGTCAGTGGATATGCGCCTATAGATAGTATGGGTGTCGTCTCAACGGATAATCATTATGGCTGGGTTAAGTTGCAGGGAACTGCATTGGATGGGAACGGTTCCGGCATTTACAGCCCTATTTTAAGAACTGCAATTCAGTATGCTATTGCAAACAGGCCGAGGCTTGTGTTTAATGAGCCATTAATAACGCAGCCTGCAGGATTAGGGGTTTTCCAGGCCCTGCTCAGTTCAATTACCCAATTCTCTTCCTTAGTCACCGGGCTTAATGGTTCTATTTATATTCAAAACTATTGCAACCAGTTTATTACGGATAAATCCTTCATACGTGTCAACAATGTCACGGGAAGGAAATTTGGAGGAGGTCCGAGGGTGAAAGATATTATGACAAATGATGAATGGAGTGTAATGACCAATAACCAGGAAAAGTCATTTGATTATGGGCAGCAATACATCTATACGCTTGCCGATGGTGTTACTTCCTCCGGTGTGGCGAGCTATGAACCTCAATTGGGCGGCGATGAAAACCCCTGGAGGCAGCCCGTATTCTACAGCCAGCAAAACCTGTGGATTGCCGATGACAAACATTATATGGAGCAGCCCTTCGGGGAATCTTTTTTCCCTTCGGCAAGCGTGGGATACAGCAGGGTCACGGTCAAGAATTTACAGCGTAGCGGAGTTCACAGGGATGCTACAGGTACTGTTGTTCATGAGTTCTATACTACGGCAGATTTTCCTACGATAACCCAGCAGACGGATTTAAAATATATTGAAGAAAAAACAGACCCATTTAGTTTGTCCTCCTTATTATTTATGAATACCCGGGATTATATGACGGCAAGCGAAGGATATACTATAATTCTGAACGATATGAATGGTAAGCCTAAAGCCCAATATGTTTACCAGGAAGACCAGACAGAACCTATCAGTTCTGTGGAATATTATTACCAGTCTACCCCCTACCAGGGAGCCAACAGTTACCATGTGAATAATAGTGTTACAACCATAAACCCTGATGGTAGCCTCGGGAAAGCCAACATAGGGGTGTTTTATGACGAAGTGGCGGATTTCCGGCAATCGCAAACCAGTAATATTTCTTCTTCTCTTCAATTAAATGTAGATGATTTCTTTATTGGCCCCCTACCAGTGCCTATTCCAACTATATGGCCCTCTTTAATTACTGAAAATACGCGCTTCAGGTCTAACGTAATTACCAAAGTGATAAATACATTCGGGATACTTGACAGTACAGTGGTGAAAGATCTTGGCTCAACGGTGAAAACAGAAAATTTAGCCTATGACGCACAGACAGGGCAGGTGCTTTTAACCAAAACCACAAACGATTTTGATGATTCTATTTTTAACCTGACCTATCCCGCATACTGGTACTATGGAGGAATGGGGCAGGCTTACCAGAATATAGGCCTTGCTTTGCCGAATATTCAGTTTACGAATGGTTCCGCAACGGTAAATAACGCTTCTGCATTATTCTATCCCGGAGATGAAATAGCATTAACCATAACCAATTCTAAGAGCCCGGGTGTCATGGCATGGATAACCTCTGTAAACGGAAATTCCATTACGGCAGAGCTCAAGAATGGCACGAAAGTAAGCAACAGTTATTATAACCTTGAAGTTACAAGGTCGGGAAGAAGGAATATGCAGATGATGGATATGGCGAAACTGACCACGCTGGTAAACCCGATAAACAGCCTGCAGGCCAATTCGTACCAGAAAGTGACACAGGCAAGCGCCAAAGAATATACAGATAGCTGGGGGACATATTGCAATTGCTTTGATAAGCCCAGCATGGAAACGGATAATCCTTATGTTCTGGGAGTAAAAGGCAACTACCGGCTGAAGACATCTCTTCTGTACCTGACGCCACGCGACCAGAGTAGTTTCGATAACAATACCAATATCCGGCAAGACGGAACCTTTGCCTCCTACAACCCATTTTACTCAGATTCATCCGGTTACTGGAATATGACCCCCGATAACTGGACATATACCAGCGAGGTTACCAACTTTAACCCCTATGGACAGGAAATTGAAGATGTTGATGCTTTAGGCAGGTATTCTTCCGCGACTTTCGGGTATAACCAGACGTTGCCTACTTCAGTGGCTGCCAACTCGCAATATAAGGAGCAGGGGTTCGACGGTTTTGAAGACTATGCTTTCGGCGGCTGCGCGGACAACCACCTGGATGTAAACAGGAGCGCTGTAACGCTGGATGCCACGCAATCTCACACTGGAAGGCATAGCCTTCTTGTCGGAAGTACCCCTGTGGTTATTGGCGGGCAAATGACTAATTGTGCTCCCTATAACCCATGCAATATTTCACTCTGCGCGATTGACGAGGACCAGGATGGCGAATTTAACCTGGCATTAAGGCCTTCAGGAGGCGTGGCTCCGTATAACTTTAATTATAATGTTGTTTCCGGCAATGCCACTGTATCCCTGCAAGCCGACGGAAGCCTGCATCTTATTTCATACACAGCCCCGTTCAATGCTGTGGTGAATGTTACTGTAGCAGATGAAAAAGGCTGTAAATACCAGACTACCGTTACCCTGTCAGAAAGCGTTGAAAACAGTGAAAGCGGCTATACTATTACAGGAGGGGTAAATACAAATTGCCCTCCATGCAACATTTCGCTTTGTGATTCTGTCGGCAATTATGTAGACGGCCACAGCATTTACCTGAAACCTTCCGGCGGTACAGCTCCATATTCATACAATTATACATACAGATATGGTACCAATGTTACTTATGCTGTTTCAGGTAATTACCTGATAATTAAAGAACCCGATGATTTCATCAATTTTTCAACCTTTGTAACTGTTACCGATGCCAATGGCTGTAGCTATTCGACCACAGTAGATGGAATATATGGCCCGGTAAACAACCCTTCATTTACTGTTACCGGAGTAACCCCTTGCAGCGTAAGTAATTGTAATGTCTCTATGTGCTCTGAAATTTTCATAGATGGGGACATTGATTCTGTTGAACTTGTTCCTTCGGGTGGCGTAGCACCATACACTTATAATTATACTATTACACAGGCACATCCAAATACCAATGTTACAAACTCAAGTGGCAACTTATTCTTTACAACTATTGATTGGCAGAAATATTCTTCTGCTGTAACAGTAACTGACTCGAAAGGATGCAGTGCCGACAGTACCTTAAATGTAAAATTTACTGATAATATTCCTGTCGTTACCGGAGTTAGCGCCTGTTCACCGTGTGGCTTATCCATGTGTTATTCGACTATCAGTTCAACTATCAATAGCGCATATTTTGATTCAATTACTGTTTTCCATGCCTCTGGAGGAGCACCCCCTTATATATTTATTGTCACAGACCACGGAACTGATCTGGATGGAATGGGTGAGTGCAACATATATAATGGAATCCAATCTGGCGCAGACTATTACATGCCAGTATCTACTAGAGGATGCTTCTTCGACTTTACTATTACTGTAGTGGACCATCATGGATGTATATATTCTATACCAATTATTAACGATGGCAAAATACTTCCTGCATCTACTTATCTATGTCCACAATAATAAACAGAAAGATGAACGAGTATTTTTTAAATAAAAGAGTTTGAAAACGAGGATAGCATATATTATCTTATTTGGACTGGCATTATTGCTTTCCAGGGGAATTACCGCCCAAGTAGTAATTTATCAGCAAGGCTTTGATTCCACATCGGGTTCACATGATGACGGTACATGGACAAATGTAAACCAGATACAAAATGGCGGGAATGCCTGGTCAGAACAGAGTGGTGCGACTGCCAATGAGATAATCGAAGGTAATTATTCCTGTTCCGGCTGGTCTCATTGTTATGATAAGACAGGTAATACCTATGGTATCACTGGCGGGTGTCCTACTTTTAAGGGCACCGGTACCAATATTGGATACACAAGCACAAACTCTACATATTTTGCAATTTTCAATGATTATGATGTTCCTAGCACTGATTATGGTGGGATATATACTACCACCTTTAATTTATCAAACTATAATAACGCAAATCTGACTTTTTACTGGAATAATGCCAACACGGATGATTCATATATACAGGTACAATATTGGAATGGAAGTGAGTGGACAGGAGCCACAGACTTCGGGGAAGGAACGGGAAGCCTGGGTTGGCATGAAGCAACTATGTCCTTACCTTCTACCGCAACTGAACTGGTGTTTTTTGTGGTTTCGGATTATTATTATTATGCAATTGGCATAGACGGAATAGAAATATATGCTACTCCAAACTGTACCTTATCTGCAAGTATAAGCTCACATACCAATGTAAGTCCGTGCAGTACAAGTACAAATGGCGCCGCAACTGTTACAGCAAGCGGAGGCACTACACCATACACTTATTCATGGACTCCTTCATCGGGCCTGACAGGTGCAACTACAGCATCGGCAGGCAATATGGGTGAAGGTACCTATACATGTACTGTAACAGATCATGCCGGATGTGTGGTAACCCCAACAGTAACCATAGGAGGTCCTACAGCAGTTACCGGATCTGTAACTTCACAGACCAATATATCCTGTTATGGCGGAAATAATGGGTCTGCTACCATTTCAGCCTCGGGAGGAACATCCCCTTATACTTATTCATGGTCATCGGGCGAAGGAACAAACACAACCGCAAGCAATCTTACTGCCGGCACATATACCTGTACAATAACTGACCATAATAGTTGCACCGGAACAGTAGTAGTTACTATAACGCAACCTTCCGCACTGAGAGATTCAATAAGCGCTTCAACGAACGTAAGTTGCCACGGAGGAAGTACGGGCAGTGCGACAGCAGGAGTAAAAAACGGAACCAGTCCTTATACTTACTCATGGGCTCCAAGCGGCGGTACCAATGCTACTGCAAGCAGTCTCGCAGCGGGTACATATACAGTAACAGTAACCGATGCTCACAGTTGCACCGGTACTGCAACAGTAACAATTACACAGCCTTCTGCCCTGAGAGATTCAATAAGTGCCTCAACAAATGTAACATGTAATGGCGATTTAAATGGCAGTGCGACAGTGGGAGTGAAAGGCGGAGCCAGCCCTTACACTTATTCCTGGAATTCCAGCCCGGCGCAAACTACAGCAACTGCTACGGGCCTTGGAGCGGGAAGTTATACCGTTACAGTAACAGACAATAAAGGGTGTACGGGAACAGCAACAGTAACAATAACTCAGCCTGCCGAATTTGAAGGAACATATACGCCTTATAACAGTTGCGGGCCGGACAATGGCGCTATAGCCATACATTTGAGCGGTGGTACTCAGCCATATACTTACACATGGACTCCAAATGTTGGGACTACAGACTCAGTTTATGGTCTAGCCGCCGGAACTTACAGCATAAGTGCCAATGATGCCAACGGCTGTGGGCCCTTAACAGTTCGCGGAGGCATCGCAATTTCCCAAATTACCGCAGAAACTGTAAGTATTACTTCATCTACCAATGTGGCCTGTTATGGCGGAAGTACGGGAAGCGCGACAGCGTCTGCTTCGCCAACCCAGGCATATAAATGGGAGCCGGGCGGAAGTACAAGCGCGACTATCAGCAGTCTGTCGGCGGGCATTTATACCGTGGTTGCTACAGAAACGGATGAATGTACGGCAACAGCTACGGTAGATATTACGCAGCCTGCAACAGCCCTTAGAGATTCGATAAGCTCCTCGACCAATGTAACCACATGCGGCACCAACACCAATGGAGCGGCAACGATTGGAGTAAAAGGCGGCACCAGCCCATATACGTATTCTTGGGCTCCATCTGCAGGCCTTACCGGGGCTACTACTGCATCGGCAGGCAATATGGGGGAAGGTACATATACATCTACTGTTACGGATGCCAAAGGATGTACCGGTACTGCAACAGTAACAATAACAGGCCCGACAGATGTAACTGGTTCTGTAACATCACAAACCAATGTGTCATGCAACGGGGGAAACAATGGGGCTGCCACCATATCAGCATCGGGCGGAACTTCTCCATATACATATTCCTGGTCATCAGGTGAAGGAACAAATGCAACAGCAAGTAATCTTAGCGCGGGAACATATACTTGCACAATAACAGACCATAATAGTTGTACCGGAACAGTGGTGGTGACCATTACACAGCCATCTGCATTGAGGGATTCTATAAGTGCCTCAACGAATGTAAGTTGTAATGGAGGAAGTACAGGCAGTGCAACTGTAGGAGTAAAGAATGGAACCTCGCCATATACTTATTCCTGGTCGCCCAGCGGAGGAACCAATGCAACAGCAAGTAACCTTGCAGCAGGAACATATACTTGTACCATTACAGATGCACACGGTTGCACTTCCACTGTTGCAGCAACAATTACCCAGTCTTCTGCTATAAGA
Organism: Bacteroidia bacterium; assembly: GCA_052325425.1. Lineage (GTDB taxonomy): Bacteria > Bacteroidota > Bacteroidia > JABEUT01 > JABEUT01 > JABEUT01. Next base: position 67,375 of record JBKQUY010000102.1, read on the forward strand.
GATTCTATCAGTTCATTGACGAATGAACCTTGTAACGGAGATGATGATGGCAGTGCAACTGTAGGAGTAAAGGGCGGAACCAGCCCTTATACATATTCATGGGCTCCTGGTGGTGGCACTCATGCAACTGCGTCTGATTTATATGCCAATACTTACACTGTAACTATTACGGACAATAAAGGATGCACATCAACAGCAGTAGCTACAATCACCCAACCTGCAGTATTTACGGGCAGCCTTAATACTTATAACATTTGTGGCAGCGGAACAGGAGAAATAGGTGTAGATTTAACCGGGGGTACACCACCTTATACATATTCTTGGACACCTAATATAACAACGACGGACACCACTTATGGTCTCGCTTCAGGCTCATCATACACTATCAGCGTGAATGATGCAAACAACTGCGGCCCTTTAGATGCTCACACAACAATTGAAACGATTACGGCAGAAACTGTAACCGTTACTTCTTCAACCAACGAATCTTGTTATGGCGGAAGTACCGGAAGCGCTACGGCTTCTGCTTCACCGACACATGCTTATGTATGGGAACCGGGTGGAAGTACCAATGCCACAATTAACAATCTTACTGCAGGCATATATACGGTTGTTGCAACAGAAACGGATGAGTGTACTGCTACCGCTACGGTAAATATTACCCAGCCTACTGCAATAACACCAACCATTTCATATACCAATACCTGTAGCGGAAGCACTAATGGCAGTGCATCAGTAAGTGTAAGCGGTGGTACATCACCATATACCTATTCATGGAGTACGAGCCCTGCGCAAACAACTACCTCAATAAGCAGCCTTGCTGCCGGAAATTACACAGTAACCGTTACTGACCATAACAGTTGTGTTGCCACAGCTACAGTTTCAATTGGAACAAATGCCACCCCTACAGTTTCTATAACGCCTTCTTCAGCTTCCATATGTACAGGCAGTTCAACATCACTTACAGCCAGCGGGGCCACTACTTATACCTGGGCTCCTTCAACAGGGTTAAGCCCTACCACAGGCACGGCAGTTACTGCTAATCCGACTTCAACAATTACTTATACGATAACAGGTACTGCCAGCGGTTGTTCCGGCACACAAACGGTTACGGTGACTGTTAATTCAGTTCCTACATTGACAGTTACACCATCGGCGCCCTCAATTTGTGCCGGTAGTTCTACCTCCCTCACTGCCAGCGGAGCAAGTACTTATATCTGGTCTCCTAATACTAACCTCAGTGCGACAACAGGAGCTACCGTAACAGCCAATCCTTCAACTTCCACTACTTATACAGTTACCGGCACAAACTCCAATGGATGCGTAAACACCCAGACAGTTGCAGTAACCGTGAATCCATTGCCTACTTTAACAATAACTCCTTCATCAGCTTCAATATGCGCCGGCAGTTCAACTTCACTCACAGCCAGCGGAGCCAGCACTTATACCTGGGCTCCCAATACAAATCTCAGTGCAACTACAGGGACAACAGTATCAGCCAATCCGACTTCGTCAACTACTTATACAGTTACGGGAACAAACTCCAATGGATGCGTAAACACACAGACAATTGCAGTAACCGTGAATCCATTGCCTACTTTAACAATAACTCCTTCATCAGCTTCAATATGCGCTGGCAGTTCAACTTCACTCACAGCCAGCGGAGCCAGCACCTATACCTGGGCTCCCAATACTGATCTCAGTGCGACAACAGGGGCTACCGTAACAGCCAATCCTTCAACTTCCACTACTTATACAGTTACCGGGACAAATTCCAATGGATGCATAAATACACAAACAGTGATTGTGGATGTAAATCCCGTTCCTACCATAACAGTGACTCCTGCTGCAACTTCGATATGTACAGGAAGTTCAACATCATTAACAGCCAGTGGAGCCAATACTTATATCTGGTCTCCTAATACTAACCTCAGCGCTACTACAGGAGCAACAGTATCAGCCAATCCAACTTCAACAACTACGTATACTGTTACCGGAACTAATTCAAATGGTTGCGCAAACACTCAAATGGTTACCATTACCGTTAACCCATTACCTACCTTAACTATTACCCCATCATCGTCAATAATCTGTAACGGCGGTTCAACTTCACTCACAGCCAGCGGAGCCAGCACTTATACCTGGGCTCCCAGTACAAATCTCAGTGCAACTACAGGGACAACAGTATCAGCCAATCCGACTTCGTCAACTACCTATACAGTTACGGGAACAAATTCAAGTGGCTGTGTAAATACTCAAACTGTTTCAGTGACAGTAAACGCAACCGTTACCGTAAGCATTGGCCAGGTCATGAATGTAAAATGCAACGGAGGCGATAATGGGCAGGCATCGGCAGGAGTCCAGGGAGGAACTTCGCCCTATACTTATTCCTGGAATACATCACCCGTTCAAACCAATTCAACAGCTACAAATCTTACAGCAGGCGGGTACACCGTTACAATTACAGATGCTAATGGCTGTACTGGTACCGCTACTGTTAGCATCACCCAGCCCCCCGCACTCAGGGATTCTATAAGCGCATCAACCAATATAACCTGTTACGGAGCTAATAATGGCAGCGCTACGGTGGGAGTAAAAAATGGAACAAGCCCCTACACTTATTCCTGGAACACATCGCCAGTTCAAACCAATGCAACCGCAACCAATCTTGCCGCAGGAAGTTATACGGTAACTGTAACCGATGCCAATAGTTGTAACATTACCGCAACAGTTACTATTACGCAGCCTCCGGCGCTCAGAGATTCCATCAGCGCCCAGACGAATATCGATTGCAGCCAATCTGCAGGCAGCGCCACGGTAGGGGTAAAGAACGGAACCAGCCCCTACACTTATTCATGGAATACCTCTCCGGTTCAAACCAATGGTACTGCAACCGGTCTTTCTGCAGGAAGTTATACGGTAACCGTAACCGATGCAAACGGTTGTTCGAATACCGCAACGGCAACCATAACTCAACTGTCAACGTTGTCGGCATCGGCCACTTCAACTTCTGCATGCATGCCTGGCCTCGGAAGTGCAACGGCATCAGCCAGCGGTGGAACATCGCCATACACTTATTCATGGTCGCCGGGAGGAAATACAAATTCAACGGTTACTGATTTAAGCGGCGGAACATATACTGTAACGGTAACTGATGCAAATGGGTGTATCGCTACTGCTTCAGCAACGGTATATATTTATAATGTTCCTTCTGTGGTTGTTTCGCCAACTGCAGCGACAATAGCCCCCCCTCAGAATGTTTCTATTTCAGCCTTTGGCAGCGGGGGCAGCTCTCCTTATTCATTTACATGGAGTCCTTCAACAGGTTTAAATTCAACCTCCGGGGCCACAGTAATAGCCAGTCCTACTGTAACTACAACCTATACAGTTACAATAAATGATATGTTCGGAGTATGCAGCAGCACTGCTACTTCAGTTGTTACTGTTACTCCTGCAACAACAACCCAGACTCCAACGAGTTGCGACACCTGTATTGGAGGGCTTAACCTGCAGCCCGGCAAAACTTACCTGGCAAGCGTGTGGGTAAAAGACCATACTGCGAACCCAACTGACACTACTTACCTTAACCCTGAGCTCACCATTCTGTTCCCTTCCACCGACACTACGTATGGCCCATTCTTTGGACAGGGCAGGATAATAGACGGGTGGCAACGTATCGAAGCCCAGTTTAAAGTGCCTGTCACCGCCACCAGTTTTAATATCCAGCTTTCCTGCGCCAGTGGGCAGTGCAATTTTGATGACATACGCGTGTTCCCTTTCAATGGTACGCTGAAAACCTATGTGTATGATCCCAATACATTGCGCCTGATGGCAGTTTTGGATGAAAGGAATTACGCGACCATATATGAGTATGATGAAGAGGGTAAACTGATCAGGGTAAAGAAAGAAACTGAAAGAGAGGTAATGACCATACAGGAAAGCAGAACAAGTATGCAAAAAAAACAATAGGCAGTGAAAAAGGCAAAAAAAATATTGATGTTATTTATAAACCTCGCGGTTACGCCAGTATTTGCAGGTAATGAGATGCATTGGTCGCCAATTGATAAAACTATCATGTCTGCCGACCTTGCTGCCATGAACCAGCATTTCCAGAGGATGCGCGTTTACCAGGTAATAATGACTGACGCTTCATTCGAGAACTATACTACCAGTACTTACCATCAAAAAGCCACCGGGTATTATAAACGGGATGAGGACAAATTCCATGCGTTCATGATGGGCGTACGCTCCATTCAGGACGGTGAATGCAGGATCACCATTGACAGTGCGAAAAAAATAATAATTGTTGCCGACCCAACCAAATCAATGGATAACAATTACACACTTTCCGACTTCCAGGCTTTACTGGCTATATGTACCAAACTTCTGAAAGCTAAAGTTGGAAACCGTACATATTATCATCTGGAATTCCAGAAAGATTACGAGCTTTCTTCATACGACCTGACCTTAAAAGACAGCCTGCCTGAAAAAGCCGTGATGTATTACAGTAAAAAAATAAAGCAGGGCGGCAAAGAAGAACAACCAAGGGTAGAGATAAACTATGACAAATGGATTATGGATGTGTCCGATAAAGCAACAGCCTTCAGTACGGAGAAATATGTTGAAATGAGAGGAGGAAATTATTTTCTCACTCCATTTTATTCAAAGGCATTTAAGTTACTTGATCAAAGAGTGTTGACCAAACCCAATAAAAAGAAGAAACCATGAAAGCACTCGTGAAAATAGTATTGATATGCCTGATACTGTTGTGCGGTTTGACGCAGTTGTATGCCGGAGGCATTACTATTCATAAACGAATTGAGCCAGGATTAAACGGTTGTTACCCGGTAGGCACTACTTCTCCATGCAATACGGATACTGTCTCTATTTGCCCTTCAACCTATAACTTCAGGGACTATAGTGTTGACGACATAATAACATTGGGCATTGACCATAATAATCTTCATTATTTTCCTGATTCTATGACCTGCAAGGTTGCTTTACTCTTAACGCCTTTTGGATTGAATGGTAATTCAATGACCCCAATACATGATACACTGTGTGTAAGGTATACTCCCTTTACATATACTACATACCGCGATAAGTCGGCATTTGTTTTTAAGGATGCGTATACTGTAATAGTACAGATTGAAAAAATATATACAACTATAGGTAATGCTGCACCTGTAGACACCTTGCCGGATAATGTTTATTTAGATGCAGACATTCAGTTGCAGCGATATTACGATTACACAACTATTGGACAGAACCCTCCGACAGTCTATGCCCCCGACTCCATAGTTACAGATTGTGGTGGCAAAGCCGATGAGTTATATGTATCCTGGAACACCCAGGTAGGCGCAGAGCAATATGATTTGGAATGGACATTTGTAAATGATTATGATTCTAATACAATTTCTACGGGAAATTATCTTCCTGCCACTGATTTGGGGTATAATTTCCGTTTTAACAGTACACGGATAACTACCTCCGCTACAGGCTATAATATTACCCTTGCCTATGAGCATGGCTATTTGATTTACAGGGTGAGAGGAGTAGGGAATGATATGTATAACCCTTCCATTAATGTAACAGGCGCATGGAGCCTTGCAGACAGTGGGGGAGTGAGCGGTGTGAGCACCTCCATATACCATGTTGTAACACCGCATGAAGGAGATACCAAAGACTGGCAATATAATGCCACGTTTGCGGAAGAAGGCAAGAAAAAAGAAGTTATCACTTACTATGACGGCAGTTTGCGAAGCCGCGAAGCCGTTACAAAGATGAATTCCGACAGCAATGTATTAGTAGGCCAAACAATTTATGATTTCCAGGGAAGACCCGCTGTAACTGTATTGCCAACGCCTGTAAAGTTCCCAACCTGCGGCAGCGGCTTGCAACCTTCCATTCATTATTACCCTGCATTTAACCGGGTAGATAGTGCAGGTGACGCCATACCATATACCAGGTACCAGTTTGATTTGGATACCGGCGATTCCTGCACAGTTGGAGCGGACACGATGAGTGTATTATTTGGAGCGTCTAATTATTATTCGCCTGAGAATCCCCGCCAGTTTGGCTTCCAGGCATATGTTCCCAATGCTCATGGTTACCCCTTCTCGCAAGTGCAATATACGCCTGATAATACGGGAAGAATAAAAGCTCAGGGAGGTGTTGGACCTCAGTTCCAGTTAGGCAGTACCCATGAGACGAAGTACATCTATGGACAGCCCAACCAATTGGAGATGGACAGGATGTTCAGCTCAGAAATGGGCGATGCCACGCATTATAAAAAGAACGTGGTGATAGATCCAAACGGACAGGCCAGCGTTTCTTATCTCGACCAGGAAGGCAGAACAGTTGCTACCTGCCTTGCAGGTAAACCCGGTAAGGACAGTACGGGTAATTATTCGCTGGCACCCCTGCCCAGCCAGTTGAATGCGCTTCAAAGCCTGAGAGTGGATTTATTTGCCGCTGACGCCAATAACCATAGTAATAACAATACTGTTAATGTAGATGGTACCGCTATTGAATTTAATACCCAACTGACAGTCGGATACACAAGCACATACAGGTTCTCCTATTACCTGCGGGTTGATACATTGGGTGTTCCCTGCAGCAAAATTTGTTTCAATTGCATATATGACTTCCAGATAAAGGTAACGGATGACTGCGGAAGAGTGGTAACAAGTTACAATGGCGAAAATCCTGTAGACACGGTATTAGGGAATTATGTTATAGCTAAAGATACAGCGACAGCAGGACATTTTCATGTAGCCGGTACAGATACCATTGAGTTTCTTCCAACCTGTTCTTCCAATCATGTTTATAGTGATACCTTGGGAGTTTCCATGGTGCTTACTCCCGGAAATTATACAGTAAGTAAGATTTTGACTGTTGACACTTCCGCACTCCATTATTATGTGAAGGAATATATGGATTCTGCTAACCGGGCGGGGTGCGTAAAAACATTGTCTGAGTTTCAAAGCCAGACTTTAGCCACAGCGGATACCTGTAATTGCCATATTACTTGCCAGACTTGTATCGCTTCGCTTGGCGACAGGGATGCTTTTGTGGCAGCCGGTAAGGGAACAGCAGCGGAATATGATTTCCTTTACCAGCAATGCCAGAAACCATGTAAGCCCGTTACCATGTGCGATGCGCAGTACCAGCAGATGTTGCAGGACGTAAGCCCCGACGGGCAATACGGGCAATATCTTACTACTGCCGGAACAATAAACCCATATATTTATCCATTATCCGTTTTTAATGTAAATAACAACTTACCTAAGAATATAGGCGGTAAAGGTAACTGGCATTTTCCTGAAGTTATATTAAATGGTAACCAGTATCCAGATTATATTGGCAACGACGGGCAAAGGTCTACCATAACCCTGTCGCAAACATCTTATGGCGGTTATTTACCCCAGGTCATTGATTCTTCTGTAAATTACGTAATACTTAACAGCGCTACAGGGCAATATTATACCTATCCCGAAAACTTAAAGAATTTCAGTGATTTCAGGCAATACTGGCTGACTACCTGGGCGCAGTCTCTTGTTCAATACCATCCTGAATATCCATATTATATAGTTTGCCAGCAATATGAGCAAGTGCAAGCTCCTGATACCATGAGCAGTTTTACATTTGACCAGAGGATGTCAAATTGCACCACTTTCCGGCAGGCAGTGAATGCAGGATTTATTCAACCAGATTATGATGGGATAGGTAATCCTACCCAGAGGGTAACCAATTTTACCATACAGAATGATACCATGTATGATCCGTTCCTGATAGATCCGGTATTTCAAAATGAATATGGCCCTTATATAATCAGTCAATTCCAAAATACATTGAATAATTACCTGGTTGTTGGAAGCAATACTTATTCTATGGTTGAAGCGGCGTCAATCACTGCACGTTGCGGCGGTTTTGGAAACAACCCGCCCGATACAGCCTGCATAGATTTCGGAAGGGATTTTTTCCCGGGACCGGGACACCAGTCCTATAATGACAGTATACGGAATAAGGAATGGAATAACTTCAAGAGCTATTATTTTTCAGCGAAGCAAAGTTTGCAGAACCAGGTTCAGAAATATTATGCACTTTATATTGACCCTGGTTATAACGGTTGTATTGGCTATACAAATTATGCAAGTTATGCCTCAGGCATGTGGAGCGGCCCTTTCCCATGGCCTATTATTAACCCATATCAGCCGTGCAATTATTGGGATGGTAAATATTATGCAAACAAACAGAGGCGTTTCGTGGATAATACTGATGTGCCCAACCAGACTCTTGCCAGTTCCCAGTATCAGTATTATCAGCAAACAGGCCAGTGCCCAGCAGCATCTGATATAATGAGTTTCCTGAATGATTTAGCTTCCAGGCATAAGTTTAAAGCAACACAGGATACTCTCCAAAGTTATACCAGTTTCCCTCCGGTTTATTATGATATTGCGGGTGTTTATCCCTCATATAACAATGTCTTTGAATGGAATTTTTCTGATACTGTGGGAAGTACCTTAGTTGCAAATATTACAGATAATTTAAGCTCGTCAGAATGTACTTTTATTCTGAATGATGCAGGAATAGCCTCTTGGAACAGTATATTATCATTTCAAAATATAAAATATATTGCTACAACGGCAGGTCGCGACAGTTTCTCAATTATGGCTGTAATTGCGACCGGCAGCGATTCAGCGCCGTACATGTATAAAACTGTTTTAGGTTCATCCTGTGTTCCTATTCATGGCTGCCAGTTTTCCGGTCAATGGAACCCATCGCAGTTATCGAGTGATTTGAGCGCCCTGATGACGGCTTTAGCCGCCAATGGCAAGCTTACAGCAACTGACGTAAACCTTGAGGACCAAACATTCCAGCCATTTTTAACACCGGCTATTATAAATACAATTGGCTCTGGTGACCAGAATTTGAGATGGAGTTTTTTAAATTGTAATGAATTTACTCTTTATGATAGTATAAACCCCGGTGTCCAACTTAAGACATTTATTACTCAATTTTCACCTTCCACATTTGTGTCATCAGATCTTGGTAATATAAAAGGCTTTGATAGTTTAACCAGTACCGGGCAGAATACATTTACTCTTAATGGTACTGACACTAATGGTAATACATTGGTCACAATTAGTTTCTCTACTACTCCGATAACCCTAAATAATGGATTACCAACAGTTATGGGTAGTGGCGGCTTGCCCACATCAAGTAATTGTACAGGCACAGATTATATCAATGTTATGGCATTGCAATCATTGCTCAGCAACGCATTGGGAGCTAATGGCAATACTAATTACTATTATCCTATTAATTATGGTGACATTAATTTGGTCAATAATGCATATTACACTCCTCAACTTGAGAGCTTTTTCCCGGCTTATCTTGACAGTACCTCAAGCAGAGAAAAAGTAACCAATATTACTTCCCATGGTAGTTATTATTACGATACACTCAAGTTTACATTTTATATTTCCGATACTATTGGAAGCCCGGCATACCCTGATAGTACTTCCTGTCCGCTGTACCTGATGCATAAGGATTCAGATTCCCGGCATAATGGCTATTATTATACCCCTCCTACTTTCGCAAATCTAACAGGTATCAGTAATCTTACTGCTACAGGCAATATTGTAAACGGCTCCTTTTATGATTTTTATTTTCTGGCTGATTACGCAGTTGGGGCCGGTGAGGGGACACATGATGTGCAGGATACAGTATGGGGCCATAGTTGTATACCATTGTTGAATTGTAATTCATGTCCCGGGCCACCTCAGCAAACACCGGTTTCTTATGCGCCGCCAATACCTGATTGTGCTCCGGTTACTCCTGCATCCCCAACACTCCCAACCCCGCCTGCGCTTGGTACGCGTAAGATTCCCGTGGTCAGAGAGCGGGACTTTGAATTCAGCCAATATAATACCGACATCAATGTTCCATTTACAGCAACATCATCGGTGATGGAAATTGAGATTGTGCCGCCTGTTACTCCCGGCGATATGCCATTTGACTATATAAACGACTTTGTTCTGGATACCATCTCGTCGGATAGTGGTATTCACCCGAATCAATCATATATAATATCTCCAAGTAGCAATTGGCCGTTTTTGGGAGATTCTTTATCTGTTATTGTAATGAGCGGCCTTGATTCCGGGAAAGTTTATTACGCAGATGTTGACAGGAGTATGGGGCCTTATGGGTGCCGTTCTTGCAATGATTCAGTTAGTTATTTCGGCTTGAAAACAATAGACGAAATTCCATTTGAAGGTAATACGGCAAAAATTATTACTACAACAAATAATGTTGCGTCAGGGCTTAACCTGTTATATGACGGGGATTTTGAGACAGTGCCTAACTTTGCCCCCGAACCCAGAGACTGCTATAACATACAGTCTGAAATATACCCTGCTAACCCGCCTCCCGGAAATACTACCGGGTATCCGACCTGGTCTCCCAATATGAGATTTGATTCTTGTCGGTTCTATGGATATCCTGGAGACCGTACCGATATATATTTAATTGGAAATAATGCAAATTTTTACGGGGCTCTATTCGACTACTACTATTGGCATACTAAACCTCATAGCGGTACGCACTTTATGCTTTGTGATGCGCCTTCAAATAGTTGCAAAGAGTGTATTTTAGCTGATACTATAGCTTCTCAGCCAAACCACCCGATTACTTATGACTATCAATCTATAGCATGGTCGCAAAAAGTGCAAACAATACCGGGTAATTTATACCGGTTTAGCGTATGGGTTGAGAATTTAGATTCAGAATATGTAATTAATCATCCTACCGCTGCAGTTCCTCCTCCACCGCCTCTCGTTCCTCCGGCGGAATTAGGTGTTCTGATAAATGACTCAGTTTATGCGAGGGCGCAAATTTCCATTGACAGCGGTTTTGGCAGGTGGAAACAAATAAGTTTCTACTGGCGGGCCGATAATAGCGGCGCAGCCACCATTCAAATAGGCGCTAAGGGGCACGACAACCCATTTGGTTCTGATTATGGCATTGACGATATTTATTTCGGAGAAGTGCTGCCACCGCCATGTTCTTCACCCATGGACAGCGCAGATACTGTAAACATACCTGTTGTGACACTTATGAGCAGCCCCAACCCATGTGTGGCCCAGGCTGAGGATAATGCTTACCTGAATGCATTGACCGAATACAATGAATACCGCGACAGCCTTGCCACTTCTATACGCACCCTGTATATGAGCCATTGCCTGCAGCCAGTGGAGAGCCTGCACTCGGCTTATGAAGATATGCAGTACCATTACACCCTTTATTATTACGATCAGGGAGGAAACCTTGTGCGCACTGTTCCGCCGCAAGGGGTGCAATTATTGCCTATAACATCTGCTTCCGATACATTGGAAGAGCACATTGTGCGCGACCGTACTTACAACCAGCATACGGTATTCACAAACCATGTGCTGAGCAGCACATACGTATATAACAGCCTTAACCAGCTTACCGAGCAGAGTGTGCCCGATGATGACAACATGCAGATTTGGAGCTATACGCTGCCAAGCGGACTTAACAGCGCCCTGGTGGTAACCGGTACGCAGTTTATTGACGCCTCGAACGGATACCTGAGCGGTTATTTAAAAGGGCCGCAGGGCCAGCGAAGAGGTTACCTTTATAAAACCCATGATGCGGGCCATACCTGGCAGCAGATGACAGGAACTATTGCAGCTAACCTTACTAAGGCTGTAATGACCGGCAACTTAACGGGCTACGCGGTGGGCGATAACGGTATTGTGCTTGTTACCCAGGATGGAGGCAATTCGTGGGATATTGTGCCGCAATACCAGAATGGTATTACGCAGCAACTGAACGCCATAGCCTTCGACGGCAGCAACACGGTTGCCATTGGGGGTAACGGCATTGCATTCAGCCTGAATGTGAGCTCTCCCGGAACACCGGCTTACTTTGCCCCGAACACAGGGGCAGGCATAAGCAGCACCGATACCATAACGGGAATTACCTGGGATACCATTAACCAGGCGTTTTACGCGGTAGGCGACAGCAGCGGCTACGGTGTAATGTATAGCGGAAAGAAAGTAAGCACCAGCGCCATAACCTGGACAAAACTGCCCGATAACCTGGGCAGTTTACCTATTTATAAAGTGCAGTTTTTAGACAGCAACCATTCGCATGGATTTGCCGCAGGGGTGCAGGGAACGCTTATGCATACCACCGACCAGGGAAATCACTGGTATATGGTGCCGCCGGCCACGCTGCGCGATATACGCGACATTTATTTTATAAGCGACAAGATAGGAATAGCCCTTATTGACAGCGCGCAGCAGCATTGCAAACTTTACACCACCGGCAACGGAGGGCAATCCTGGACCCTGCTGAGCAAGCCGGGCGAAGACTATTACGCCATGTGTTTTTACCGCGATGCATTATCGAGATCGTATAAAGGAGTGGCGGTAGGGTATAATGGATTAATAAAACGCCTGGTGAGCAACAGTTCATGGGCAAGCCCATATTTTGGAGAAGTACCTGTAAACAGCCCGACATCGGCAGATTTGAAAACAGTTTTCGCCCAGGCGACTTCCAATGGTGTTATTAATATATTCACAGGCGGATTGTGGAACAAAGTGTATTACACATTTAATGCCGGGGCAAGTTCTGCCAACTGGGACAGCCTTAATATGTACACCACCGTTAAGAAAGTGGCCTTTGTGCTTAACGGAACCAAAAACTATATGCTGCCGGTGGTTATTACCAACAGGGGCACCATTTACAGGCTATACAACAGCGAGAACCTCACTTCACCCAATAATATGCTGGGAATCAGTGACAGCATAGCGGCCGGGTTTTCAACAGTTACCGAAGCCGGCTCCATTGACGGAAGCGATTCGCTCTATGCAGTAAATAAAAGCAACCTGGGGGTATATATATTTGTCGGCGCATCGGGCGTTACGGTAGGGACTATATCGCCCGGCGGAATGGAGGTTTCAAATTCAACCACAAGCAACCCTTATATTGGTACAGGTTCGGGCAGTTTGCCGGGCACCGCAACAGCCTTAAATACTATGGGATATACGGGAAGCGGAGACTTAACAGTGGCAGACAGCAGCAGCCGGGCTATGTTTACCGGAACAATCAGCGGTACGGGCATAACATGGACAAGCGTAAGCGCCAATATACATGCCAATGGCCTGCGCGATGTGGGCTGCATGGCAAACAGCTCCGGTTCATATACTACTGTGTTTACGGGCGGTGATAAAGGCAGGTTATATTATGATAAAGTATCAGGTTCACCGGTTGCACTTACACCGGTAGCCATGCCTACACTGAGGAGGATATATGGCCTGGGAGTGGCCGCAGGAGGAACCCTTACCGCAGGCGACTCGGCAACATTATGCCAGGTTGCATATAACGGCACAGGATATAAGCCTACCGCCGTAGTGCAGGTTGATGTGTTGCCTGTTGCCAACATACCTTTATACGGGATTGCCTTTGCCGGCAGCAGCGCTTACATAGTTGGGGCAAAAGGAACGGAACTGTTTATGCCGAACTATACTGTGGCTTCGGTAACACAGGGATTTGTGGGCGGGGTGAATGACTTTAAGGGTGTGTGCACTAACAGCTACAATGGCGCAGTGGCGGTAGGTAATGCAAGCAGTGTTTATTTATATGGAGGCAGCGCCTCGGCTACGCAGGTGGTAAGCATGTATGACTGCCGTTTTTGGGCTGAGAATTTTATGAATACAAACAACGGCTACGTCGTAGGCGACTCCGGCATCATCAGGCGGACGGACAACGGCGGGGCAACATGGCAGACAGTGCTACCGGAGATAAACAGCCACGGTGTACCAGACTACAAGACAGTGTGGACAACCTCCACAGGCAACGCCATCATTGGCGGAACAGGTGGATTCGTGGGAAGCGCTGGGCCGAGCAATACAGTTACAAACGCAGGCACAGGATAC
>JBKQUY010000103.1:0-13853 GCA_052325425.1 Bacteroidia bacterium
GTAATAGTATGAGTATATGACACACCGCTTTTGCTTACTCCGCTGCCACCGCCTGTAATTTCATAATACCATGCTCCACCAACATTTACAAGGGTATTGGTACGTGATGCAGTCCATGTAGCTGTACCGCCGCCGGCATAGGTGATGGTGAGGTTTGCAGTAAAGCTCCAGCTCATATTTCCGGCTGAATCTTTACCGGTATTTACCAGCATCCTAGTTCCCTGGATACCTTTACTGTTAACCACATAATTTTCAAAAGTCATATTAATAGTATCACCCTGGGTAAAATAGGGGTGGATATGGTCCCAGTAAACCCTGATATGGCCTTGCCTGTATCTTCCATCGGCACAGAGGCATGGAGAAGGCCCAAAGTTAATATCCATGAGTGAGTCAACCTGCCCGTTTGATAAAACAGTGTCAAGGTTTTTTGTTACAGTAGCGCAGCTACTGCCCTGGGGCCTGTAAACATTTGGCTGGTTTTGGGCAGCGCCATCCGCTGAGTTTTTTGTCTCATTAACAGCAAATGTGGCATTAGCATCATCCTGGGCGGCAGTAATATCAGAATCTACAGCTGCGGGAGTTGTTGTACTGTTCTTTTTGCACCCGGTAATAACCATACCTGTAAGGGCTATTCCCATGGCGCCTGTAAGCAGGAATTTTTTTGTTTTCATGGATATAAATTTAAGTTTATTAGTACTGAGACTTTATAAAATTACTAAGGTTTAATTTGAGATTCTGAAACAAACTTAAAAACTAAAAATGAAGAAAAGATGAAGACCATTAACCCCCTCATTTTAACCATTCGCTAAACCGATTAGGCTATTCGCTAAATGTCCCTTATTTATATGGAAGGAAAAGAGTCATTTTGTATGAGATTGAATAAATTAATCTCGCAACCGGGTATGGTATTAAATAGCATAATTGTATCTTTACGGCAGCATAGTATGCTAACCCTGATGAGAAAAATATTCATAATAGCTATTAGCTGTCAGCTATTAGCCATTGGCTTAAAAGCACAGGTGGCCGATTCATTGCTGTCGAGGCTTGTTACCGATAAACAAGATACAAACCGGGTAAATGATTGTGTAGAACTGGCTGCATATTATTCTAACCTGGGTAAAACAGATACCACCTTGAAACTTGCCGGCCAGGCTGAAACACTGGCGCAGCAAATTCATTTCAGCAAGGGCATTATGGCTGCTTATAATTGCATGGGCGCCACATACCAGGTCACCGGCAATTTCAATAAAGCTATTGAGAGTTATACCAATGGATTAAAAGCTGCCGAAACTACGGGAGATAAGATACATGTGGCCAAATTTAACGGCAAAATTGGTACTGTTTATTCCGATATGGGAGATTTTGACAAGGCTCTCCAATATTACTTCATAGACCTGCAAGCAGTTCAGGCCATTGGCGACAAAAAGGCTGTTGCCCTTGTTGCGGGCGATATAGGAAATGCTTATGAGTACCAGGGCGATTACATTAAAGCGCTGGAGTATAATTTTAAAGCGCTGCAGATGGATGAAGAGAACGGCGAAAAAAGAAGTGTGGCCATTGTCAATGGCAATATAGGCAATATTTATGTGGATGAAAAAGATTACAAATCGGCGCTCAGTTATTATTACAAGGCATTAAAGGTCGATTCGGAACTGAACAATAAAAACAGCATAGCAGTAAACTTAGGCAATATTGGTAACATTTATGGCATACTCGGTGAGCGGGACAAAGCCCTGGATTTTGCATTGAAAGCCCTTAAAATTGATGAAGAGATTGGCAACAAAGAGGGCATTGCCATTAATACGGGCAATATAGGCAATATGTATTCGGACAGGAAAGATTACGATAAGGCCCGCGGTTATATGTTTAAAGCCCTTGATGCCTATACCGAACTGGGAAGCAAGCAAGGCATTGCCGCCACCAAAGATAATATGGGCGGGATGTACCTGGAGCAAAAAAACTATGCCGAGTCAGAAAAATATTTCCTGCAATCGGCTGCGCTTGCCGATAGTTTGCACTATCTTCCCTGTTTGGAAGAAGATTACCAGGACCTGAGCAAATTGTATGCCGAAACCGGGAAATGGCAGAAAGCTTACGAGGCATCGGCTAAATATAATGCCATAAAAGACAGCATGTTTAGCCAGGATAAGAGCCAGGAAATAGGACGCCTTGAGGCTAAAGCAGGTTACGACAAACAACTTGCCCTTCAAAAAGCAGAAGAAGCGAAAAATACTGCCATAGCTGAAGAAAACAGTAAGAAACAAAAATTAATCATGCTGCTTATATCGGCGCTGGCGCTTATTATATCACTGGTGGCACTGCTTTTCTTCCGCTCTTTTAAAAACGCCCAGAAAGAGAAGAAACTGGCCCAGCAGGAAAAGTCGCTTATGGAGTTGAGGGCGTTGAGAGCGCAAATGAATCCCCACTTTATATTCAACGCAATAAGCTCGATACAGCACTTTACCCTGCAAAACGATACCGAAGCGGCCCAGAAATATTTATCGAAATTTTCAAAACTAATTCGCGGTGTGCTCGAGAATTCAAAGTATGAAAGCATACGCCTGTCGGAGGAATTGCAGATGCTTCAATTATATATTGAACTTGAACAACTCCGATTCTCTAACAAATTCAGCTATGAGATTAATATTAATGAATCGGTTGACGCGGAGAGGACATTGATTGCCCCCCTTATTATACAACCTTTTGTCGAAAATGCTATATGGCACGGACTTATGCACTTGCAGGACAGGCAGGGTAAACTATCAGTTACCATTGAAAAGCAGGGTGATGCCCTTAAGTGCATTGTTGATGATAATGGTATAGGACGCAAACGTGCCATGGAGATACGAAATGCCAAAATGCACCGTTCTATGGGAATATCCATAACACAGGAAAGAATGCTTGCCGGGAACATGAACGTTAATTTTATTGACAAGGAAAACCCCGATGGCACGCCCGCAGGAACTACAGTTGAGATAGTTATGAATAATAAGTGATGAGTAAAGAAACTGAGCAAAAACTGAAAGCATTAAAAATGATAATTCAAATATTCATAACTCATAACTTATAATTCATAACTCATGTTAAACGCTATTATAGTTGACGATGAAGTTTCTGCCGCGGGTTCGCTGAACATACTGTTGGGCAAGTATTGTCCCGGTGTGAAAGTATTGGGTATTGCCAATTCTGCTGACCAGGCCGAGACAATGATAAATACCCTTTCTCCGAACCTTGTTTTCCTTGATGTAGAAATGCCCCATGCCGACGGCTTTCAACTGCTGGCAAGGTTTAAGCAGATTAGTTTCGATGTTATATTTACCACAGCCTATAACGAATACGCCCTTAAAGCCATTAAGCACAATGCCCTTGACTACCTGCTCAAGCCCATTGATAAGGACGAACTTATTGCCGCAGTAAAAAAGTGCGAGGAGAAAAAGGCAAGAGGCCAGGTTGATTATATCAAAGTAGAGAACCTGTTGTCGTCGCTGGCAATGGGACATAAGCTGCAAAAGCTGCCTGTGCCTACGCTCGAAGAGATATTGTATGTTGATATGGATAATATTATAAGGTTTGAGGCCGATTCGAACTATACTATTATTTACCTTAAAGTGGGGAAGAAGCTGACCTCTTCCAAGACTCTTAAAGAATATGAATTGATGCTTGCGGGGCAATCCTTTTTCAGGGTGCATAAGACACATTGCATTAACCTTACCCAGATAACCAAATACATTAAAGGAGATGGCGGCTTTGTGGTCATGACAGATGGAGCTACCATTGAAGTATCGAGGCAGAAAAAAGCCGAATTGCTCGCTTTGATGGCGAGATAAAAATTGTAAATGGTGAATTGTCAATTGTGAATTCATAGCTACAGGCTAATTTTTAATATTTGATACAATTTTATTCATTCACCATTTACCATTTACAATTCACCATTACTCTATTTTCATTATTTTTAGTTTTTATTTGTAATATTTAATTTTCTTGAAAAGAGACCCCATAGCTTCACTCCGTTTACCCGATTTCAGGTTCTTTATTTCCGCGCGCTTGTTTATGACCCTGGGCACACAGATGCAGGGCTTGATTGTAAGCTGGCAGATATACCAATATACCAAAGACCCTTTCTGGCTGGGGATGATTGGCCTTACTGAGGCCATTCCGTTTATCAGCACCGCTTTATTTGCCGGCCATATTGCCGATATTATCGAGCGAAAGAAGATAATTATCCGGGCTACTGTAGTTTTATTATTATGTACGGCGCTGTTATGCGCTTTTACGTTGAATAATGGCTTTGTACTTAGTGTTGCAGGGGTATGGCCCATATACGCTGTGGTATTCATTACCGGCCTTGCAAGGGCATTTATAGCCCCTTCGTATTTTGCCTTTTTATCGCAGATAGTGCCCCGTTCCGAGTATTCAAATGCATCAACATGGAGCAGCACTACGTGGCAGGCAGGAGCGGTGGGCGGGCTTACTATAGGCGGGTTAATATATGCCATGGTAGGGTTTACTTACAGTTATGTAATTGTGTCCGGCTTGCTGCTGATAGCTCTTTTTTCTGTCCTGGCTATTGCCGGAAAGCCACTGCCGCCCAAGGAAAAGAAAGAAGACCTCTTCGACAGCCTGGCCATGGGTGTGCGCTTTGTCTTTAAAAATGAGGCCATACTCGGCGCCCTCACCCTCGATTTGTTTGCAGTCCTCTTTGGAGGCGCCGTGGCCCTGCTTCCCATTTTCGCCGATAAAATATTGATGGTCGGGCCGGTGGGATTGGGCTTTCTCAGGGCTGCTCCTGCGGTAGGCGCCGTAGCCATGGCTGCCGTAATGGTTTACAAGCCTCCCGTGCATAATGCAGGCAGGAACCTGCTCGTCTGTGTAACAGGCTTTGGCATCTGCATGATTTGTTTCGCCCTTTCTTCCAACTTTTACCTTTCCATGTTCATCCTTGCACTTAGCGGGGCTTTCGACAGCGTCAGCGTGGTTATACGCGCTACCATCATTCAGCTTATGACGCCCGATGAAATGCGGGGACGGGTTTCGGCGGTGAACAATATATTCATTGGCTCTTCCAACGAAATAGGGGAGTTCGAGTCGGGTATGGCGGCTAAAATTATGCGCCTTATCCCATCTGTTATCTTTGGCGGAAGCATGACCATTATAGTGGTTGCCATTACCGCCTTTAAGGCCAAAAAGTTGAGGAAATTGCATTTGGAATAAATTAGTGGTCAGAAGTCAGTTATCAGTGGTCAGTATTAGTCATAAGTCGTTATAATTTCCTCGCAAAGACGCTAAGCCGCAAACTTCATAAATTTGCATAAAATTGCAGTTTTAAAAAAAAGTAAAAAATAACACATGTTGATTTTCAGCATGTTATATGTTTTGGTGTTTTGACGCGCAAAATGTTAAAAATGGCACACATTGGCACATGGTTCCCAGAAATTGTGTGCCATTCTCTCTCAATTTTGCTAAATTCCTTAGCATTTTTCACTTGGTTAGTGGTTTTAATTTTTAGTTTTTCACTTTTCGTTTTTCACTTGAATTTTGGTGGTGAGTGGCGGAGAAAAAAAGATGTACATTTTCCTGTATTTTCGTTTTAAACCCGCGCTGCAATTGCAATACAACTATTTCTACTAATTGGCGGTGAGGCAAAATAGGCCTTTTTACCGCCAAATTTTGATTTCCCATATTTCCAGTACTTTTCATTTTTCACTTTTAGCTTTTCACTTGAATAAACCAAAGATTTATTTATTGCAAATATACGCAAATTATTTAAATATAATTAATATTTTATTTAATAAAATATTAATAACTTAAATATTAATATATTTAATAAAGTGAGGGCTTTTTAATTACTTATTGGGAAATAAAAATTCCAGTTTATCTTGTAATCAAAAAAAGTTCTAATACTTGCAAGAAAAACCCAAATAATTGCAATTTGATTATGAGAGAAATAATTATTAAGAAAGTAATAAAGGGTTATGGAAATTATTACTCCAATCAAAAGAGTTGCCAAATTCAAGTATAAAAATGATTTTATGTTTTTTTCAATGACTGGAAAACTATAGGATTTCCATAAAGATTTTAATAACATAAACACCCAAAATGAATCTACCATAAATAGTAATAGGAGAATTATCAAACTATGAGGTTCAAAATCCAAAGTAACTGAAAAAGCATATAAACATATAGATTCAGCAAAAAAAATCATGAAATCAAATAATAAAGCACCAGAAACTTTTTGCATTTCTTTATCTTCAAGATAGGTTTTTTCAAAATATCTGTTCATGCCTTGAGTGAAAGGGATGATTAATAAAGCAAACACAAAAAATGGCGCGATGTTGGATATTATTTCTTTCCAAGGCAGAATTTTATTAGATACTGAATCAGTCAATACTGTTTGAACCCCTCGAGTTAGAGCAAGCCCTATAATAAGATTAAATAATAGTTGAAGATTTGTTACTGCCCTTTCAGTAGGTGTTTTATCCGGTTTTTCGGTTTTTTCTGGTTTACCTTCCATTTTATTTCTTTTTAATTGTATTCTTTGTTTTGAAAAATGTTTCTGTATTTTTACAATGCAATCAGAAATTGGATTTTCGGACAGCCTTATTAATTTTTCTTCATTACAATCAAAAACTATAATTTTTTTGATGATTTCTTAGCCATTTTTCTACTTCTTTGTCAGCACCCTTTGATTCACCTTCAAGGCGCAGGACAGCATCACAACAGAGCAAGAATTCTTTATCAAGTTTAAGCCAAAATTTGCATGGATGTGGAAATAGCAAACGCCAAAAGTGTGCACTATGCGGAACATAAGGATCAAAACCTAAATCTGCAAGTTTATTGGCTGCTTCAAATACGTTTCTCACATTATTAACAATATCACCTTTTGAATATGGTCCAGCTATATAGATTTTAGCTTTCATTTGTTAGTTTAATCGTAGGAACTTGTTAAATTTAGTAGAGTATTTATTTCCAGTTTTAAAATAAATTAATTACCGCCACCCCATTTACCAGTACCATTACCTGTGCCTGTTCCGGTACTAGTACCAGTGCCACTGCCACTGGTGGTTGTTCCTGCTCCAGTATTACCACCTGTACCACCTCCCCAGCCGCCAGTGCTCGCAGAAGGAGATGCAGTGGCTGTTTGGCTACCTAACCCGAAAGGAATACTATATGTAATTCCAAAGTATGGCTTTGCCATAAATTTTTTAACATATTGAACGCTTGTTGCTGTGGGCGAGAGCGTGTCGTATTGACCATTTGAATTTTTAGTATAAATGTTACTGAGTTGTTGTACATTCCCAAATACGTAACCACCATTTAGTGCTATTCTCCCCCATTCTCTGCCAAATAGTAAACTTAATCCGGTAAAATACCTGGGGGTAACAAAATCGGTCACGTTTACACCTGCCCCTGCATGAAATCCTGCGCTGAAATTAGGAGTGAATTTATACGAAAAATGCACAAGTCCCTGAATGCCCATTTCACCAGTGCCTGTGCTCTCATTGACTAAATTGTTGCCTCGGCCAGTTATACTATCTTTTATTTTAACGCCTTTAACAAATGTACTATCTGCATGAAGCGAATAGTTATCAGATGTCATAGTTGGGGCATAGTAAAATCCGGCACTTACATCTACTTTCCAGCAGCCATAAATTAAGGCGTCTATTTGGTATTTCGTGGCTTTACCTAGGTAAGGTGTGTTTGGTTTAGCCACAATATTGAAGGAAAACGTGATTTTATCCATACCTTTAGGAACCAGCATAAATCTTTCCATATGATATATGGCAGTGGGTAACTGATCATAGACTCCAGAAACGCGTGATGCTAAGATACTATCTGCTCCTTTACCTGAAAGATACGTTGACATAAATGCCTCAATGCTCTGTCCATATGGCTTTTGAAAATATTTATTTAGGAATTTATCAATATCGATTTTGGCTTCTCGCTTATATATCATATTTTGAAAAAATATATTATCGCCACTATATTTTATTTTAATAAAGAATTGAGATAATTGGTCAGCTAATAAAGTTAAAGCAGCCTTGATTGAATCTGATTTTCCTAATTTAACTTGGAGTGAAGGGCCAATTCCTGTTGCAGTTGCTGTCGCAATAGAAGGAATTGCACCCATAAGTTGAGATAGAATTGCATTAGTTTGTTGATAAAACACAATTGTCGTATCAGTTATTTGTACACTATAATCATCGGGATTTACATTAAATACTTCAAATGTTAAAGGATCTCCAGCTTTTACACGAATATTATTATTGTTCCCCAAAAGAGTACCGTCTTTTTCTTTTGAGGAAATGTTTAAAAATCCAGGTGTGGGATCCGTTATGTCAGCTAATTTTCCATTGAAAGTGACAAACTCTTTTCCATGTCTATTAAAATAATGCACTTGATTCTTTTCTCCATCAAAAAGTATTCTATTTATCCGCGGGGTTTCGCACGGGTCTATAATATCTTCACTATTACATATGGCATTACCCTCAAATGCAGAAAGCCTTTGAAGGTCCTGATAGCAATCATCTTTTTTAAATAAAGAATCGCCAACTTTTAGCAAATTAAGCTTCGGGGGAATGGGTTTGATACTTCCTGTATAGTTTATGATAAATTCATAAAGTTTTCCGGCAATTCTTCCTTTTGTTGTATCAAATAATAACATTTTAATGCTACTTGGGCTACTTGAAGTTGAAGAAAAAATATTCTTACGATTTGCTATAACGGAATCATGAATAAATTGAAATTCCATTAAGCCGCTATTGTCAGAAGTCGAAACATAATATTTTAGTATCGCTTTCTTATCTGCATTCTTTAGTTGAACTGTGTATGTTACTTTTGCTGAATTAATTGCTACGATATTTTTTTTGTCGAGATTGAGTGTAGGTTTATCTATTGCTTTTATATCAACTACAAGCAATGTATCGCTTTTAGAAGATTGAGAAAAACAAAAAGTTGTAATTAATGTAGCAAAAAATGAAAAGGCAAAAAATGTACGTGTTTTCATAGATTTTATTTGATTGTGAAGTTTTATTTAATTGAAGCCATAAGTATTAAAAATTAAGCGCATAGGTATAACGTAGGCGTATTGACTGGTTGAGTCCTTACCAACTATTATTCCAAGAGTTTTATCTTTGCCTGGATCATTCCCATTGCCAATATATACTAAGGCTCCGCTATCACCAACATCAACTTTAATTTGTAGCTGTATTAGTCCGATAAAATCATTGGAAAATGAGCCATAATTAACAGTAGGGGCCAATGTTACTGCTGAAACAATCCCAGTTTGAAAACCGGAAGTCCTTCCACTATAATTTACTTTAAGCGTATTTTCGTCAGCTTGTTGTATGTCATAAATATTGCCTGCTGAATTTTTACCTTGGTTACGTGTTTGGGTATCAGTTATTTCAAATAGCGCAATATCAATATATTGATTGAATTTACCTAAACTTGCAGTACCTATATTTAGATAGGTATTTGAATCAAATAAAGATGGAGCAATTATAGCATCGGAGCTCTGTAGAGAACCAGGCGGTATTTCACGAGTACCTGAATTTAATTCATTAAAAAACAAAACATGGAAACATGATATTCCATAGGTTTTGTTATCACGTGTTAACTGCACTATCGCGCCTAAACTTCCTGCTTCCTGAACATTAGCCCTCCCAATACTATATCCACTTTTTATTGGTGGCGTATTTGTAATTAATGTACATGCAGATGCATGGCCAACTGCAAGAACATCAGTAGGTATTATATAATTCTGAAAATGAATAGTCTGTGGCACAGCACCAAGTGTATTTGGAGTAATATTAGAATCCTTCGGATAGACTTCAAACCTAATAACAAGTGAATTAGTAATAGCACTACCATTTTTCAATTTGTATGCTGCTAAGGCATTAGTGAAATTTTTAATGCTTTGTTTCCATTGCGGCTTATATAATGCAATTGCAGCATCAATGATATGCCTTTGTTGGTTAACTGGTAAAGCCAGAAACGCATCAGATAGAGAATTTATATTAGGTTGACTAGTAATTGATGATGGGTTTGCAACTGCTGCCATTTTACTTTCAAAGAAAGATTGAGTAGCTTTTGCACCAAATACAAATGCAATTATTCCGACCCAATATTGGTCAATGCCAATTGCAGAAAAATTGGGTTTCCCCCATCCAATGTCTAATAATAAAATGCAAATTACATTTACCATCATAAAAACTACAATTCTCATGGTACTTAAGCCACCTGTATTATCTGAAAGTAAATCGGGGAAGGCAAATGCTACTCCGAGCATAACAATAAAGAAATCCATTGCAAGCTTGCTCCCCGTAATTGGGTGGCTTGCAGGGCAAAATATTTTATAGGAAAGGTAAAGTATACCAATAAAAATAAGTGCAAAACCTATTATTTGAACATAGGAAATTTGCTCTTCTTTACTATCTATTAATTTTCTGCTGGTAAAATGCCTTTTCCAAAGCCTTTTACCTGAAGATGGCGGTTTGGAATCTATCGTCGTGTTTTTCATCTCAATTTTTCGGTTTTCAGCTTCCCCGTTTTAAATTCATTAATGTTCACTTGGTATTTTCTTTTTTATCATCTTCAGTAACTTCTTCCAGCATTCTGCCGAAATAAAGTCGTGTCCATAAATAAGCAAGAAGAAATCCACAAATCAAAAAAAAGACCACAATACTTCCGGCAGCAATGGTACCTGTTAAATGTCCTACACTTCCGGGGGCATTTGTACCTATTGAATCATCCCCAAGTGTGGCCCCCATATATTCACTCATACTTTGCAACGCATGAGGCACACGGAGTAGATTTGTTAAACCTACACCGACTATAATTTTAGTAAGCCAATCACTTACTTGAACCAGATTATCGTTGCTAATAAATCCCGTTGAAGTCTTTAGCAGATTTACATCTGAGTTAGTTACCGACTTAGGAATAGCAAATATGAAACCTGTTAAACATCCGACAGTTAAGGCTGATCCAGCAATTAATATACATATACTAAAATAATAAAGTGCGTCCGAATATCTATTTGGAGAAAGTTTGCCGCTGTCATTATGCCACCAATATCTTTAGTAGCATATAATAAGATAGCACCTACGCCCGTAAAAAGCAGTATATATATAAATTTAAGTGCACTATTATTCTTTTCGCCAATTTGTCCCATGTTATGTGTTTTATTAGTAATTCTTATATTCAATTATTTTCCTGCCTACTCTCTTTCCGGTTTTCGGCTTTCCCGTTTTCGACTAATTTGACGGCAACAATATATAAAAGATATATATCATGCTCAATATCAATTTAAGTTGCCAAAACTATATAGGCGATTTGAGAAAAACGCCAGTATAAATACGGGGATAAATACCCGTATAAGTACGGGTGAAAATACCCGTATAAATACGGGGTATAGCTGCGAAAGGCATGCCTGTATTGAAAAAAACTACGGAGAAACGGAGGTAACAGAGATGCCGCAGAGATTTTTTTCTCGTGAAACTTTGTGTCCTTAGTGCCTTAGTGGTAAAAATTATTAACCCTCAATCCCTCAATCTTAACCTCAATCTTAACCTCAATCTCAACCTCTGGCCTTTTTCCCTGCTACAAAGTCTTTCAGGTAGAAAGGTTCGTAATAGGCAACATCGGCAAAAGATTTGGCCAAATACATTTCTTCAGCTATGCTGCACATATTTAGAGCGGAGGCATAAACATCTTCAATCCATATCATCTTTTCATTGCCTGTGAACAGTTTTTTCATTTTGGGCATGCCATCTCCGAAGAAAGCAATTGTTTTAAAGGGGTAAGGGGTAAGGGGCAAGGAGTAAGTGAGTAATTCTGTAAAAGAGTTTTCATCTAAAATACGCGCATGAACCGGCAAAATTTCTTTTCCCATGTAATCATATAAAGCGGTATAAACTTCGAGGCGGCGTGCATCAATCATTGGGCAATAAAGCACATCGGTGCGGTTAATTTTTTTTGCTGCCCCCATTGCCATTGCTTTTAATGTGGGAACTGCAATTAAAGGTTTATCGAGGGCATAGCAGAGCCCCTTTGCGGTAGCGGTGCCAATGCGCAACCCTGTATATGAACCCGGCCCTGTGCCAACGGCTATTGCATCGAGAGCTGACAGGGGCATGGAAACACGTTCCATCAAATTTTTTATGAATAGAGTTATTTTTTCAGCGTGTGCAAGACCCTCAGTGGTTTCTTCTGCAGCTATAACAGCGCCATCTTTCGCCAGCGCCACCGAACAAGCTGAAGTCGCAGTTTCAATATTTAGAATGATTCCCACTTGTATTAATTTGATAATTGGATTTGCAATTTGATAATTTGATGATGATAAATACAGTTACAATTGAATTATCAAATCACCAAATTATCAAATCATCAAATTTATTTGCTTTCTGACGCTGTAAACACATCAAGCTTATCGGTTTTCTGAACTGCCATGCCATCTTTTAAGGCGCTTGATATGGCAGAGTAGGGGGCGTTAACTACTTCGTCGCCTTCTTTAAGCCCGCTCTTTATCTCAATATTGTTGGCATCCTGTATGCCGATGGTAACTGTAACCTGTTTCACCTTTCCGTTATTATAAATGAACACACATTCCATTACAGTATCTTTTTTACTTTCTTTAGCGGGCAAATCATGATTGGACCCTACACTTTTATTATCCTTCTTTTCTTTTAAGGCAGTCATAGCCGTATCTTTTGGGTTGCGGGTAGTAACGGCCTCAATTGGCACCGATAGCACATGATTGGCAAATTTTACTTCTATATCGGCTGTGGTTGACATGCCCGGTTTAAAAGGAGAATCGTTTGTGCCGGGAGGCATAAGGTCGGTATAAGAAGCAGGAAGTATATGCACTTTTACCAGGAAATTGGTTACCTGGTCAACCGTTGATGTACCGTTTGCCGATACATTGGCAGAGTTCGACACTTCGCTTACAATAGCTTTGAATTTGCGGTTCAGGAAAGCGTCAACCGATATATAAGCCGTATCGCCCACGGCAACGTTTACAATATCGTTTTCGTTTACATTCACATCGGCTTCCATATTCGACAGGTCTGCAACGCTCATCATTACCGTTCCGGCCATGGTGGCTGTGCCTACCACGCGCTCACCCAGTTTAACGGCCAGCCCCACTACCACTCCGTCAATAGGTGAAAGGATAGTTGTTTTTATGAAGTTGTCATGCGCTTCGTTCATAGTGGCTTCGGCGCTTTGCGAATTGTAAGTAGCGGCGTCAACATTATCCTGCGCGGCTTTCAGATTGGCGTCTGCTGTTTCAAATGCAGCTTTAGAAGCGTCCAGGTCTGATTGGGAAATGGCTCCCTGGTAGAAAAGTTTTTTGTTCCTCTCATATATAGCCGATTGGTTGTCATATTGGGCCTGAGAGCTTTTTAACTGCGCTTGGGCGTTGGTAATAGCAGCCTTACTGCTGTTGAAAGCGGCTTCAGCCTGGTCATAAGCTTCGCGATATACATCGGGGAATATTTTGGCAAGAAGGTCTCCTTTTTTTACACGCTGGCCTTCAACTACAGGCAACTCCACAATTTCGCCCGATACATCGGGACTTATTTTTACAATGGTAGTAGGTTGTATATTGCCGTCCGATGCTACCGATTCTATTATATTCCGGTATTGTGCTTTTTCGGTGGTAACCTTTATGGTTGCCCCGCCGGAACATGATTTCAGCATAAGCACAAGTGCCAGCGCCAGGCAACCTCCGACAATATATAATACAATTCTTTTCATTTCTTTTAAATTTGTTAACTTTTCAGTTTCCATTATTTTTTTGAGATTCCTCACTTCGTTCGGAAGGACATGCCATTTGAAGGGGTGAGAGGGAGGCG
>JBKQUY010000104.1:0-33159 GCA_052325425.1 Bacteroidia bacterium
AAGTCTTGCGTGTTTATTCTCATGGCATCAAATTTATCTTTACAATAAATCTGTTACCAAATTATCTAACCTTTACAATTGCGAGGCTTTGCGAAGCAATCTCAGCGGCTTTATTGATTTTTGCAAATCCATGCTCTTTCAGTATAAAATAGTTCAGGCGACTCAGAATTTGCATCTGTTTTTATATTTTTTGTCAATATTTTGTATAAATCATGGAATTTATAGCTAAAAATGACATTGAAACAGATTCTTTTACTTTTGCATTAACGGATATTGCATGAGGAAGAGAATTGGACTGCTGTTTATATGTATTGCCCTTTCATTAGTTATCCAGGCGCAGAAATATGCGGTTGAAGGGAGAATAATTGATGCGCAGACAGGGGCGCCGCTCGCATTTGTAAACATGATTGTGACGGGGCATCCCCAAAATGGTTCAACAGCCGATATTGATGGCAACTTTAAAATATCGTCTTCATCTCCAATCGCTTCGCTTACATTTTCTTATGTTGGATACAAAGAACTGGTTTTACCCCTGCACGATTCGAGCCGGGTAATAAAACACCTTGTGGTAAAACTCGAAGAGGCCAGCATTAACCTTAAAGAAGTAACCATATTACCGGGTATAAACCCTGCCCTTAGAATAATACAAAGGACTATTGACAATGCCGATAAAAATGACCCCGAAAAGGTTCATTCGTTTACCTATACTTCCTACAATAAAATGTATGCAACGGCTGATATGAAGGCTCCTGCCGATACGCTTAATTCACTTGATTCATTAAGGACAAGCAGGTCTGGGGCAGATACTGCAAAAAAAACTACCGATACTGCCAGAAGGCATCATGGCAGGCTTTCGCGAATCTTGCGCAGGCAATACCTGTTTCTTTCTGAATCGGTTGGCAAACGCAGGTTCCTTTATCCTGACCATAACCATGAGGAAATAATTGCCACCCGTACTTCTGGCTTAAAAGATTCTCCATTCGCTTTGCTGGCAACGCAGTTGCAATCCTTTTCTTTTTACAAGGAATACATTCTTATTCTCGATGGAAATTACCTTAACCCCATTTCGAATGCCGGCATTAAGAGGTATAATTATATAATTGAAGATACCTTATATAATGGCAAAGACACAGTGTACGTTATCTCATACCACCCGAAAAAGAATAAGAACTTTGACGGGATGAAAGGCGTTGTCTATATTAATACCAATGGTTACGCTTTGCAAAATGTTCTTGCCCAACCAATAAGGGAAGATCAGACTATAAGCATTCATATTCAGCAGAAATATGAATATGTAAATCAAAAACAATGGTTCCCGGTGCAGCTTAATACCGATTGGGTTTACAATAACATAAAGCTCAGTGACACAGCCATAGAAAGCAGTAATAAAGCCACTAATCCTGACGATGAGCACAATAAATTAAAGATAGTAACCCGTAGTTATATTAAAGATATTGTGCTTGATACTATGTTGCGAAAGAGAGATTTTGGAAGGGTGGAAGTGGAGATAGACAACAATGCATCGAAACAGGC
Organism: Bacteroidia bacterium; assembly: GCA_052325425.1. Lineage (GTDB taxonomy): Bacteria > Bacteroidota > Bacteroidia > JABEUT01 > JABEUT01 > JABEUT01. The sequence continues at coordinate 1,534 of JBKQUY010000104.1, forward strand.
CGATACTATATGGAACAAATACCGCCATGATACACTTTCGGCAAAAGAGAAAAGAACCTACAGGAAAATTGACAGCGTGGGGAAAGCCCAGCACTTCGACCGTAAACTTCAGTGGTATGAAGCTTTGGCTACAGGCAAGTTGCGATGGGGCTGGACAGATATTGATTTGGACAGGATACTTAACTATAATGATTATGAAAGTGTAAGAATAGGGGCAGGCTTGCATACGAATGATGAAGTATCACGGTTAATATCGGTGGGCGGATATGGGGCTTACGGGTTTGGCGATAAGGCATTCAAATATGGGGGAGATTTGGGATTGCTGTTCAACCCATACTCGCACCTTAAACTCGATTTTGCATATATTAATGATGTAATTGAAGCCGGCGGAGTTTCTTTTTATAATGATGACCATTTGCTTTCTACTGAGTCATACCATCAGTACTTTGTAAACAATATGGATAAAATTAATGAGGAAAAAGTTTCATTATCATTTGATGCCCTCCGGTATTTCCAGTTCAATTTTTTTGGAGATGAACAGTTGCGAACGGTTACCAATAACTATGAATTTGGTATTGCCGGAGAAAATTCCATAGTGTTTTATAACCAATTTAATTTTACCGAAGCCGGTGTAGGGTTGCGTTTTGCTTATGGAGAAACATTCCTGAAAAGCCCGATGGGAATGATTTCGCTTGGAACCAATTATCCTATTGTTTGGGCTAATATTACACATGGGTTCAATGACCTGCTGAATGGCCAGTATGATTATATGAAATATGATTTGAAGATTGCAAAAGTGTTCCACATACCGCAACTGGGCAGTTTATCAGTTACTGCTCTTGCAGGATATGTAAACGGCAATGTTCCTTATACGCTTTTATACAATGCCAATGCCTGTTATACCAGGTATTCACTTGCAGTAGATAACTCTTTCGAAACGATGAGAGTTAATGAATTTTTCTCCAATGAATATGCAAACCTCTTTATATCTCATGATTTCGAATCATTTCTCTTCCGCACCGATAAGTTCAGGCCGCGTTTAAAACTCGTAACGCATATTGGCTGGGGAACGCTTGATAATGCAAGCAGTCACTATTATTTTCCATCCCCTATCGAGACTATGAATAAAGGATATTATGAATCGGGAATAGAATTGAATAACCTGCTGAAATTGAATTTCCTGCAGTTAGGAATCGGAAGCTATTACCGTTACGGGCCATATTCGCTGAATACGGTTGGAGATAATATAGTATTTAAGTTTACGGCGTATATAGTATTCTGAATGTACTTATCACTGCGTTACTTAATCAAGGTTACTCTGCCAACATAGCGATGTTCCTTGTGGAAAACATCGGTAACTTCTATCAGCCATACGTATGTATCTTCCTGTGCCTGTGTGCCCGAGGTACCACCCTGAACTTTACCGTTCCATCCTCCGTAGATATCTGTAGTATAGTAAAGCTGCTGTCCCCAGCGGTCAAAAATCCACATTTGATAATCAAGTATTCCAACACCTTTGGCGGTGAACAAATTATTTAACCCGCTGGAGTTATTGGGAGTAAACGCATTGGGTACATAAATAACAAAGTAAGGTTCAATTTCAAGACATTTTGTAGTGGTGTCTTTGCATCCATGAATATTGGTTACAATTAATTGCGCGCAATAGCTTCCTGTATCCTGGTATGTATGCTGCGGGTCTTTTATAGTACTTATAGAATCTGTTGCATCACCGAAAGACCATAACCAGCTTTGTATCCCATAATCATCGGTAGATAAATCGGTAAAGTAGATAGTAGGATTTAATATGGTAGTTGGTTGTGGCGATAAGGTAAAGTTGGCAACAGGGTGGGCATAAACTGTTATGTAATTATCAATAGTTTTAGAAGCAATACATCCGTTGCTTGAAGTTATGGAAAGGCTTACCGTATATATTCCCGTTTTATCATAGCAATGCTCCGTATCTTCTACTGTGCTGGTTCCCCCATCTCCAAAATTCCAGTTCCAGCTTGTAATTGTTCCTTTTGGCGTAGATAAATCATTAAACTTCACACATAAAGGATAACATCCTTCCAGCGTATCAGCTATAAAATTTGCAACCGGTGAGGGAAGTACAGTTACAGTAACGAAAGCGCTATCCGGAGGCGTTCCGCAATCGTCAGTCAACGTAACAGTATATGTGGTTGTAACTGTTGGCGTTGCAATAACTGTAGCGCCTGTATTTGTATTTAATCCTGTAGTAGGTTTCCATGAATAAAAATATAGGCTGTCTCCTCCGGTTCCGGTTGCAGTAATTGTATCAGAACCTCCTGATCCCGGACAAATAGATTTAGGCGGGCCTGCAATTACAGTTAATGGCGGCCTTACCTTTACAACAACAGGAATTGAATCCGTACATCCGTTTGCATCGGTAGCCAGCACAGTATATGTTGTAGTAACAGTTGGGGAAACGATTATGCTTTGTCCGCTTCCTCCGGGTGTCCACAAATAGGTATATGGAGCAGTACCGCCATTTGCATTTGCAGTAAGGGTTGCCTTTTGTCCTATACAAATTGTTTGCCCGGGTACAGAAACCGTTACAGGATTAGGCTGGGTTATGGTTGCAACCGCGGTATTTGAACACCCTGCGCTATCGGTAACAGTAACTGTGTAACTTCCGGCTGTAAGCCCGGTAGCAGACGTGCCGTTCTGGCCGGGATTGGTATTCCATGTAAATGTATAGGGTGGAGTACCACTTGATGCGGCTGCCACAGCGCTTCCGTTATTATCCCCAAAACATGAGACCTTGGTGGTGGAAGTAATGGCAACATTTACTCCTGAAATATCAGGCACAATAATAGTTGCACTATCAGGGCAACCGTTTGCATCAGTAACATGAACAGTATAAGTACCGGGAGCAACATTAACGATGGTGTCAGTAGTATTGGTTGTACCCGTACTCCATTTATAGGTATATCCGGGGGTGCCTCCGCTTACTGCAATTCCGGCGCTTCCGTCCGCCTGGTCGCATAAAGCAGGAGTCGAATCAGATTTTATAACAATGGCTGCAGGTTGCAATACTGTTACACTTGTATCGTGTGTACAACCGTTTCTGTCGGTAACCTTAATGGTGTATGTAGAATCAACACACATAGCAGTATTATCAGCAGTAGTTGTGCCGTTGCTCCATAAATATGTAAAAGGATTAGTTCCTCCACTGGGTACAACGATAGACTGCGCATTGCAGGAATTATGACAGGTTGCCGGGAAGGAAGTGAGCGATAATTGTATAAGCGGAGGTTGCGAAATTGTTACTGTTGAAGAATCTTTACATCCATCAGCGTCTGTAATTCTTACAATATATGTTCCGGCAGTTAATCCCGTGGCTGTGGTGCCTGTCTGAACAGGCGCCGTATTCCAGGAATAGGTGTAGTTGGGTGTTCCGCCCTTTACGCCAACCGTCGCGCTGCCATTACTTCCTCCAAAGCAAATTACATTAGTCGAATCTGTGGAATCTCTCAATGCCGGGGGCTGTGTAATGGTAACAGTTGTACTCGCAATGCAGCCTGTGTTATCAGTTATTGTTACTGTATAGCTTCCTGCTGAAAGGCCTGTTGCAGTGGCGGTTGTCTGTCCGCCTGTCCAGGAATAGGTATATGGAGATGTTCCGCCTGTTGCATTAGCTTCAGCGCTTCCGTTATTCCCGCCAAAGCATAAAATATTTGTACTTGATAAAATTGAACCCGCTGGCCCGTTTGTTGATGGCACTGTTACCGAGGTTGTGGTGGTGCACCCATTCGCATCGGTAATAATAACCGTATTAACCCCGCCCGCTAAATTACTAATGCCTGACGTAGTTTGGCCACCGCTCCATAAGTAAGTATAACCGGGTGTTCCGCCTGTTACCGTAACACTTGCTGTACCTGTAGTTGCACCGCATGGGGTACCTGTCTCACTGGTAGAGGTACTTAGGGCAGTAGGTTGAGTAATAGTCACAGTTTGTGAAGTTTTACAACCATTTGCATCTTTTACAACACAAGTGTATGTCCCTGCCGCAAGGTTGCTTATGGTTTGGTTTGTGTTACCGTTATTCCACAAGTAAGTATAGGGTGTTTTCCCGCCTGCGGGATTTGCAGTAGCGCTTCCGGTATTTCCACCATTGCATTTTACATCAACATTTGCAATTGTTTCCGTTATGCTGCCGCCGCCAGTTATAGTTACATCCACCGTATCTACACAGCCTGAGGCCGAAACTGTACAAGTATAATTACCCGGAGCAAGCCCCGTATCTTTTTGATTAGTACTGCCATTGCTCCATTTATATGTATATGGGCCTGTACCGCCGGTAGGGTTTGCAGTAGCTGTGCCTGCGGTGGAGCAGGTTGCATTGGTGCTGGTGGCAGTAACGCTCATGGTAGGTGTAATTGTAATAACTTTCTGCAAGGTATCGGTACACCCATCAGCGCTTGTTATCGTAACTGTATATGTTCCCGAGCAACCCGCGGTAGCGGTTTGTAGTGTGCTATTTCCAACAATACATGGGCCAGTCCATGCATAGCTGACACCGGATGGAGGAGCGGTAAGGGTCACATTACCACCACATACCGAAGGAGTAGATTCAATAATACTTAAAGGGCCGCAGGTGGCATCAAAATATACATAACAAAAATGCGGGCCTATGGCAGTAGGATAACAATCTGAAACGATAGCTTGTATATCAATGCAATGCCCCACATAATTTTGCAATGAAACAAACACTGTCTTCCAGGGAGCAACAAAAACAGTATCCCACCAACCATATGCAGGAACTTTATAATAAATAGGTGTATAGTTTGTCCCGGTAGTACTTGATGTTACCAGGTAATCTCCGCATTGTAGTGTATCGCCTGTTCCTTGGTCAGTAATAGTAACAATAAAGTGTGGTTGTTGCCCCCAGGTATGAGGGTATTGATACCCTGGCATATCTACTATGGGGGCATACATATAATTAAGGGCTGTATTACCGGCTGTTACTGTAAATGCTTGGTCAATAATTGCAACTCTTGAACCACCTATGCTGGTATCTCCAAGCCTACAGGAATAGTTTCCAGCACCAGGAGCAACGATAGGGATAATAGGGCCTGCAATTGGGTCATTACCTGCGCCACTCATTATTTTTACCTGGTAGGTTGCAGCCTTATGATACTTAGGATCAGTTACAACATCATATGCAGCCTGTGTAACCGCGCCACAAGCGCCTCCAACCACATTGGTATAGGTCATTTTTGTGGCGGTCGAATTATTGCCTGCATAGTAGGCATTCCATCCTGTAAGCGTGCCTGATTCAAAACCTATATCGGAGCAAGATGGGTTACAAGTAGATACCGGTCTATGAAGTTGGGGGGAACCATATTCACTGACGGTGTTTGGGTACTCGGTTTTTATTTGCTGCAATTTTTGATACAGGTTTACATATTTAACAACAAGCGTTTTTACAAATTGCTGAATATCTGCATCAGTTTTTATTGGATTTCCCATTTTTGACGCATAATCAGCCCTGTCTGAATACAAAGTATCGGCATAATAGTTTGAAAATATTATCATATCAGCTTTTGATGCACCTGTTTGTGCGGCAACTGCATTTAATATATGGCAGGAATCAAGGCGGCTTGCAAATTCAACAATGGCATCTTCAGCCTTTTCACTATTTGCATATTGATTGAGTGGTTTAAAATAAGATTGTTGTAAATCGGAATTCTGAGCTTTTATAGACAGAGAAGAAAATAGCAATATGAAAGCAAAAAAATGCTTCAGGAAAACAAACCTGGTGTAGGTTGATTTCTCATAATAGAGATAATTTTTGCTTTGTAATAAATACATCAAAATTCCAAAACAATTTTAAGGAAAAATCTAATTTTGCTTAACAGGGTATAAACGAAACCTAACAAAAATAAAAAAGTAGCAATGCCCCAATATTAACTAAATGTTAAGGATGCGGCTTTGAATATTAAATAGTTGATAATCAGTGTTCTTCAAGTTGTTTCATGCTTAGAAGCAATTTTGAAAAATGGCGGTTTGGGCGGATGATGGCGGTTATTTCATAGGGGGAGTAACCGCCAATTTTATTTAGCAATTGCACACAATTGCAAACGGGTACTGGAACTTGTGTGCAGTTTTTCATATGTTTGACAAAACCTATCATTCAAACTCCAATATATATGCATTTCCTGGCAAAATTTTGCAGGATACCATTGTTAATATTTTAAATTGAACGGGCAACAAAGATACATATAATATTTAATATAATGTAATAAATTGGTAATTATTTTAATAACGTAATTATCCAAATATCCTCCATACTTATTTCTGAATTAACTTGCGGGGAGAAACGAATAAAACAATATATTGCATTGCTTTTCCGTTTTTATTAATATAATTGCTCCCCATGCCTCAATGCAATTTCTCATTAATAAAGTATATATATGCGCTTGCACTTTCTGCTTTAATGACTCAGAGTGGAGTTGCGCAATGTACAATTAAAGGAAATATTTCAGATAGCACAGGCAAACCTTTCCCTTTCGTAGCAATTGGTTTAATGAATGCCAAAGATAGCTCATTGGTAAAAGGGTCTGTTACGAATGATTCGGGTTATTATTCCTTTTCAAAAATAAGACCGGGCATATATATAATAAAAGCCCAATTCATTGGTTATGCTGAAGAATACAGTTCACTACTAAGGGCAGATAGCGGCAAAACAGTTCGCATACCTACATTGCAATTAAAAAATAAAGGCACCAATCTGAAAGGCGTTAATGTAGTTGCCGATAAGCCTTTTATGGAGCATTAGCAGGACCGCATGGTATTTAACTTGGAGAACAGTATTATTTCGACCGGAAAAAATGGGCTTGAGGTGCTGAATGACCTGCCGGGAGTTACAGCAACTGATGATGGAATTATAAGTGTAATGGGTAAATCAGGCGTGCTTATTATGGTTAATGACAAACCTGTTCATATGGATGTAACAGCCCTTCTTAAAAGCCTTGATGCGAGCCAGATTGAGAAAATTGAGGTGATTACCAATCCCTCCGCCAAATATGAAGCCGCAGGAAAAGCTGTCATCAATATTGTTTTAAAAAAAGATAAGAACATGGGATTAAATGGCCAGATTTACACTGAGTGGAGGCAGGGTATATCGGCTAGTTTTGCCGATGGGCTGAATATGGATTACCGTACAAAAAAATGGAATTTCTTTGGCGATTTTAATGAAAATATTTTTCACTACCACTATTCATCCCTGATAACTTCAAATTTCAGTGCGGATAATATAATGCAGCAGATACTTACCGAGAATATATATACCAGTTACCAGGGTACGCTTCCATTCGGAAATATTGGAGTTGACTTTACACCTGACAAAAACCAGACAATAAGCTTCAGTTCACAACTGGCTGGTCAATTTGAGAATGCCTATGTTTATGACAATACAGGTATTTACAATTCTAAGTCAATATTGGATTCAAGCGTTTATGAACCAAGCCTGGAACAGCTTTCATTGTGGGATTTAAATTTTAACCTGAATTATACATATAAAATAGACAGTACAGGGAAGGAGTTCAGCGCCAATGGATTTTATGTTACGCATCAAAGCAACGATAACCAAAATCTGCCCGTCAATTATTTTAACAGCTATGGAGCTTCACTGCGTTCACCTTCCCTCTCAACTAATATACAACTCAACAATATGTATTCCTGGATTGGGCAGGCAGATTATGCCCAACCCATTGATAAAAAAGCAAAACTGGAAATGGGAGTATTTGCAAGTAACTTTCATTCAGATAATAACGCACATTTTTACGAGGTTGTAAATGGGGAAGATATTTTAGATACGACACGAACAAACCATTTTATTTTTACCGAAAATATTTTTGCCGGTTACCTGAATTATTCACAAAAGCTAAGCGAAGTTATCGACTTTCAATTGGGTTTAAGGGCTGAGCAAACAATGGACAATGGGGTTCAATATGTACATGATACTTCTTTCACGCGAAATTACCTGAACCTTTTCCCAAGCGCTACATTAAACTGGAAACCTACACCAGATAATGTATTCTCTCTTTCATATACGTGCAGAATAGACAGACCTGACCCTGGCGACCTTAATCCATTTATAACAGTTACTGAGCCCTATTCATATACTCAGGGTAATATTACCTTATTGCCTACACTAAGTGATAATTACCAGCTTAACTATAATTACAAACAGTATTTAAGCATTACCCTTGCTCATATTTATATGACCAATGTGGAAAGCCAGGTTCTTCATATGAATGATTCCACCCATATAACAACTGCTATGCTTGAGAATCTTAACTCCTATAGTGAATATAATATAATGTTTATCGGCAACATTCCTTTAAAAAAATGGTGGAATACAGTTACTTCAATAAATCTTTTCAATGATAATTTCTATGGGGCAATGGATGGCTATAGTTATAACCGTAACCAATATGCTTTTCTTTTTAAAACACTCAATACCTTTACCATGAAAAAGGGTTGGCGCGCTGAAATAAGTTTTTGGTACAACTCCACTATGATTGATGGGCTGAATACTATTCAACCTATGTATGACCTTGAAGCCGGGATTGGCAAAAGATTTGATAAGGAAAGGCTGGAAATACAGCTTAGTTATACCGACATTCTTAAAACAGAAACGACCATAACATCTCAGGTTTATGAGAATGTCAATGTAGTGAACAGTACCTATGGAGATAACCGGAAGTTTAAGGTTGTTGTATCATGGAAATTTGGCAAATCTGAATATGAGAGGGAACGCAATAATAATGTAAAGACATTGGGAGGATTTAAAGCAGGAAACTAAAAATATTTATTCCATTTATTCCCTCATAAAGAAAATGTAATCAGTGCTTGGCAAGGTTGGTAGTTTTCCTTTAAGCGCAGCAATTATTTGTCCCCGGTGATAGGTAGAATGGTTTATGACATGGGTCAAAATATCTTTGACATTATTTTCGAAAGTATCACCTTTTGTGTTTTTATAGGTAATTGTTTTTAATAATTCTGCTTCATTAAGGTTATTGCAATAATCAGCCCAAAGATTAGTGTTGCTTTCAAATAATTTTACGCATTCAGCCAAAGTTTTTTTCTCCCATCCTGAATGAGGGCCACTGATATAGTTTAATCGTGAATACCAAATTTGCTGGGCCAATAATATATGCGCCATCCATTCCAGGCATTTTTCATCCTGTATTGGCAATTGCTTCATAGCATCAAGCACCCTGGCTGTTGCCCATTTTTCGTATTGAAATAATAATTGGGTATGTTCTTTCATAATACAAATTTATTCAAAACAACTTCATCTGCAACCATACCTTTCGCCTTCCAAATTTGCTGGGCAATATGTAATACCCATCTGAGAAAATGAAAAATACCACATAAAAATTTATGAATTTCTACAAAAAAAACAGTATTTTTGAGATAAATTATAATAAGATAAATAACACCAATGAAAAAAGCAGAGATTCAGACAGAAAAAGGTACCATGAAAGTGGAATTCTATGAACAAGACGCACCTGGTACAGTTGCCAATTTTGTTAAACTTGCATCATCAGGCTTCTATGACGGGCTTAAATTTCACAGGGTTATACCTGACTTCGTTATTCAAGGTGGATGTCCACTTGGTACAGGAACAGGAGGACCAGGATACAAAATAGCCTGCGAGACTTCAGGTAATAACCAGTATCACGACAGAGGCGTTTTGAGTATGGCACATGCAGGGCCAAATACCGGAGGTTCACAATTTTTTATCTGCCACAGCCGTACCAATACAAAACACCTTGACAGGAAACATACTTGTTTCGGTAAGGTGGTTGAAGGACTTGATGTGATTGATAAAATAAAACAGGGAGATGTTATTACCAAAATAATTATTACAGAGTAATTACCGGGTATTTTCTTATTGCAAAAAGAAAATTCAGAATTGTCCTGATGGTATATGTCTTGAAATGATTTAAACTTTTGTACAAGTTTCAGATGTCACCTATTCCATAACAACTTCATCCGCATCCATGCCCTGGGACTTAAATATGCTACGCACTTTCCAGCCGTAGAATCCGAGGTATGCAAAACAAAATACCGGAACTATATAGGAAATATGCGCCCCGAAATTATCAACTATCAATCCCTGCAATGGAGGAATAATGGCTCCTCCCAGTATCATCATAATCAGCAATGACGAACCTTGGGTAGTGTATTTGCCAAGCCCCGCAATGGCCAGGGAAAATATACAGGGCCACATTACCGAACAGTATAAACCTCCGCTGATGAAAGAAAATAAGGCAAGATTCCCGGTGGTCAGCAACCCGACAATCATCAAAGCGCCTGCAATGCAACTGAACAGAATAAGTGTACGTGCGGGTTTCTCCTGTCCAATGAAGAATGCAATTATGGCAAGCAGCAGGTAAGGTGCATAATAGGTATAATCTGATATATCGCTGTTGCGCAAATAATTCACTCCGCATATAACTGCAAATGCTACAATAGGAACGACTGTCATTAAAATAATTCTCCATTTTTTTGAAAGATTAAATACTGTCAGCGAACCTCTCCACCTGCCAACCATAAGGCTGCCCCAGTAGAGGGAAATGTAAGGTGAAATCTGGCTGGCGGTTAACCCTTTTATTTCAGGTAATTTCAGTAAGGCGCCTAAATTGCTTTGTATGGTAACTTCCACACCTACGTAAAAAAAGATAGCCAACATGCCTAAAGTAAGCTGGGGATATTTTAATGCTCTTGGTTTTTTCTCAATCTCTTCTTGTTTTGTAATCGGCGGAAGTGATGAAAATGCAATAATGGTTGCACATAACAGGAACATGCAGAAAAGAATAATTGATGGGGTTTTAACAGTTGCAATATCTGCCACAGGGGTATATGAACTGCTTATTTGACCGAATAATGCAAGGCTCAATAATACAGGCCCGATAGTTGTGCCAAATGAATTTACTCCCCCCGTAAGATTTAACCTGTGCGAACCGGTTGAAGGGCTACCCAAAGCTATTACAAAAGGGTTGGCGACTATCTGCTGCAATGTAAATCCCAGGCCGATAATAAACATGCACGTAAGAAGCATGGGGTACGACTGCATATTTGTAGCGGGAATAAAACCAATGGCGCCGACCGCTGAAATAAGCAAGCCAATTATCAATCCCTTTTTGTATCCCAGGCGTAAGAGGGGGTCTTTATATAAGAGGGTAGAAAAGAAATAAACCAGTGAACCGAAAAAGTATGCTATGTAAAATGCCAGGTCAACCAGTTGAGATTTAAACTGAGTCAGGTGGAATATTTCTTTGAATAGCGGTATAAGGATACCATTGGAAGCCGCTACAAATCCCCAGAAAAAATAAAAAAGGCTGATTAATACAAGAAGTGATGTGAGCCCGGATTTTTTCATTAAATGTTTTAAGAATTACATGGCTAAAATATGTATTTTCATATCCTATTGTTCATTTGAAATAACATAGATATAACCTTGTATATGTTTAAAACAATTATTTTGGCACCTGATTTTTAAGCCACATGGGAGAAAATAAAAAAAATGCCGCATTAGGATTTATATTCGTTACACTATTCTTAGACGTAATGGGCCTGGGAATAATTATCCCGGTATTCCCCAAGTTAATTACCCGCCTGATTCATGGTGACCTCAGTGCCGCTTCATGGTGGGGTTGTTGCCTGGTTGCCGCATTTGCCGCCATGCAGTTTTTATTTTCGCCCATTATAGGTGGATTGAGCGACAGGTATGGACGGCGTCCTGTTTTGCTGATTTCACTTCTTGGTTTCGGGTTAGATTATTTTGTAATGGCCTTTGCGCCGACTATCTGGTGGTTGTTTGGCACACGCATAGTGGCCGGTATTATGGGTGCAAGTTATACAACCGCTACAGCTTACATTGCTGATATAAGCACCCCTGAAAAGCGAGCCCAGAACTTTGGCTTAATAGGTGTTGCATTTGGTCTGGGCTTCATGTTTGGGCCGGCGATTGGCGGTATTTTGGGTAAAATTGCCCCCCGTTTGCCATTTATTGTAGCAGCCTGTGTTAGTTTACTTAATGCACTTTATGGATATTTTATCCTTCCGGAATCACTTCCACAGGAGAATCGCCGCAAATTTGATTGGAAGCGGGCAAACCCGGTCGGTTCATTAAAACAGTTAAACAAATATCCTGTTGTATTGGGGATGGTGGCTTCCATATTGTGTATTTATATGGCTGCCCACTCAGTACAATCTACCTGGACATATTTTACCATGCTCAGGTTTAAATGGGATGAAGCATTGGTAGGTTATTCTCTTGCCTTTGTGGGCCTTCTCGTAGGCGCTGTGCAAGGCGGGCTTATTCGTATTGTTATTCCTAGGATAGGGCAAAAGAGGTCTGTTTACCTCGGGCTGTTTTTATATACAGTGGGACTGGTTTTATTCAGCTTTGCCAATCAATCATGGATGATGTTTGGCTTTCTCATTCCTTATGCTTTGGGTGGTGTTGCAGGCCCGGCATTGCAGGGAATTATGTCATCGCAGGTGCCTGCTAATGCACAGGGAGAATTACAGGGCGGGCTTGCAGGACTTGTTAGTCTCACTTCTTTCTTTGGTCCACTTTTGATGGGCGGATTATTTAAGTACTTTACGCACGAAGGAGCGCCGGTTTATTTTCCGGGAGCGCCATTTATTATGGGTGCTATTCTCTGCCTGTTATCACTATTGCTTGCTATGCGAACTCTCGCAAAGCACCATATTTAGCTCTTGTTCCGCAATTTCTTTACTGCTTTTCCAAGCTCAGAAATAACCATTTCAACTTCTTCCTGCGTAGTGTATTTACCCAGGCTGAAACGTACCGAAGAATTGGCATATTCTTCCCTGTTCATTGCTTTCAATACATGCGACGGTTCCGGCAATGCAGATGTACATGCAGAACCCATTGCCAAGGCAATATTTGGTAATTGAGCTATTAGCCTGTCGGCTTTAATACCGGCAAAAGCTAAATTAGTAACATGGGGCAAGCGCTGTTTCTGGCTGCCGTTTACAAAAACATTGCCTAAGTCAAGCAGGCTTTGCTCCAGCAATGTCCGTAGTTTGGATAGCCTCGAACTGTCATCCCACATCTCCTCACCTGCAATGGCACAGGCTTTTCCAAGCCCGACAATTCCGGTAACATTAAGCGTACCGGAGCGCAAGCCCCGTTCATGTCCTCCACCATGTATAAGCGGTACCAACGTTACCCTTGGATTTTTTCTTCTCACATAAAGCGCGCCTACTCCTTTTGGGCCATACATTTTATGTGCCGATAAGCATAACAGATCAATACCCTCTTCCTGGACGTCAACCCTTATTTTGCCTGTTGCCTGCGTGGCATCGCAAAACAAAATGCTCTTTTTTGCATGCACTATTTCCGCAATTTCTTTTATAGGATAAATTACCCCGGTTTCGTTATTGGTGTACATAGCGCAAACCAGTATAGTATCTTCCCTGATTGTTTTTGCAAGCAATTGCAAATCGGGTAAGCCCTCACTGTCAACCGGCAGGTAATCAACCTCTGCGCCTGAAGTTTCTAAATACCGGCAAGTATCGAGCACTGCTTTGTGTTCGGTTGCAAAGGTTATAATATGTTTTCCTTTTGAGGAGTATGCCGAAAATACTCCTTTTATGGCAAGATTTATAGCCTCAGTTGCACCCGAATTAAAAATAATTTCCTGTGGGTCACAATTTACCAATTCGCTTACCTGTTCTCTCGCAGTTTCGACGGCACGGCTGGCTGTCCATCCTGCCGGATGGGTTTTGCTTGCCGCATTGCCAAATTTTTCCGAAAAATAGGGCAGCATAATATCCAATACTCTTTTATCTACCGGGGTTGTAGCGTTATAATCAAGATAAATCAGTTTTGCGCTCATTCGTTCATAAGTTCTTTATAGGATGGTATATGAGGCAGCGCATTATAATTTCCGCCTTCCAATGAGCAGCAATAAATATTTATTCCGTTGGTTACCAATAGCACTTTTACCTGCATAACCAGGTTATAACGCACCACCTGGTCAAATGTTTCCTGGGTAATGGTTACATCATGGCTTTTGCATTCCACCATAAGCATAGGGGCGCCTGTATTGCTGCAAGCAACTATGTCGGCGCGTTTGCTCAGTTTATTGTAGGTAAATTCCTTTTCGACCATTAAAAGGCTTAAGGGGTATTCTTTTACGTTGTTCAGGTAATCAATAACATGCTGCCTTACCCACTCTTCGGGTGTTAATACCACGAATTTTTTACGCACAGGGTCAAATATTTTAACCTGCCCGTCCTCTTCAACCACGCGGAAATTGCAGGCAGGAAAGGTAAGTTCAGGATATCCCAACGGGTTGTTCATATAAAAATATATTGGCAAAGTTATGAATAGGACAGAAAGTATAAATTTGAGCAAGAATTATGGCGGCAACTTATAAAGACATAATAACCGGCCTGGAGAAAAAACTCTACCATCCTGTTTACTTTTTTTGCGGGGAAGAGCCTTATTACATAGACATGCTGAGCCAGTACATTGAAAAAAATGTTCTGGATGAAGGAGAGAGGGAATTTAACCAGATGGTGTTTTACGGGCGTGAAAACAGTATTGCTACCGTTTTGGATGCCGCCTACCGCTTTCCCATGATGTCGAACTACCAGGTGATTATTGTAAAAGAAGCCCAGGAGATGAAGGACCTGTTTACAGGTGGTGGTGAAGACAAAAACATGCTGCTCACCTATCTCGAAAAGCCGCAAAAATCAACTATACTGGTATTTTGTTACAAATATAAGAAGCTCGATATGCGTACTTCGGCAGCGAAAAAGCTTTCGAAGAGCGCGGTGTTTTTTGAATCTGCAAGGCTATACGACAGGCAGATTCCTGCATGGATAGAGGGGTATATTAAAGACAAGGGATATATTATCGGGCCTAAGGCATTGGCACTGCTGGCGGAATATTTGGGCAGCGACCTGAGTAAGATTGCCAACGAGCTTGGCAAGCTGATGATAAACCTAACACCGCCTGCTGAAATTACGGCAGCCGATATTGAATCGAACATTGGTATAAGCAAAGATTATAACATATTTGAGTTGCAGACGGCCCTTGGCAACCGTGATATGGGTAAAGCGCTTCAGATTGTAGAATATTTCGCGTCGAATACCAAAGATAACCCTTTTGTAATGAGCGTTGTATCGCTCTATAATTACTTCAGCAAGTTATTTATACTCCATTCGCTTAAAGATAAATCGAGGAACAATGTGGCAGCCAAACTTGGCGTTGCACCATATTTTGTCGGAGATTATGAAAAGGCAGGTAAAGCTTACAGCCCTGCATCTTTGCAAAAAATATTCCATATCCTGAGGGAATATGATTTAAAATCTAAGGGTGTAGGAAATGCTACTATAAGCGAAGAAGAACTATATAAAGAGTTTATTCTTAAACTTATATATGTAGATAAAGTGCCGCAGCAAAGCCAGCTTTCTTTGTCATAATATATAAAATCTCTGATATAATTTTCAATTCTCAATTATTTTACCTCTATTTCGTCTATAAAAATAAACGCGCTGTCTCCATAGCCCAGGTGCCATACCGGTAACTTGCCATAATTCTTAGCAAAGACTTTTATATAACGCGCTTTCTGCATTGGTATTTCTTTTCCCAATATTTTTATAGTAGGAGTTAACACCGTATCAGGCAAAGTATTTGCAACATGGGCAACCGGAGTAAAATGGATGCTATCGGTAGAAATGAAAAAATCTGCATAAACAGGCATAAATATCCAACTCATAACATCCTGCAAAAATTCTGCGCTTACATGTTTAACATCTTCAACTTTGCCTAAATCTACCACTGCCTCAAAATCCTGGTACTGGTAACCCTGCCATTGCCCAAGCCTGAAATCAGCGCTCCCATGCTGGTAATCAATCAATGCCTGAGGTCCGCCTGCAGTATATTGGGAATTGGGTTTAGATGACACCTTTATTTTTCTTCCTTTAGGGATTTTGGTGAAATATGCATATTGAGCAGGGTATTCATAAATTGACCAATGAGCGCTATTTTCATTTCCCCTCCATGCAATAGCGCAAACACTATCTGTCTTTGCTATATAAAATGGTTTTTTATATGGCTTTTCATAAAATAAATCATTTGCCTCATTAAGAGTATCATGAGAAAACTCTAAAGTTGACAACTTATCACCCTTAGAATACCCTTTAACAATAATATTTACAGAATCTGTAAAGACAGAATTTTCATATTCGAGGTATGGTTGAGGAATAATACTTTCTGCCATAGGGATAGAATCCACCGGCACATTATTACCCGTTCCCCAATCGGATATTTCGTTTGTCTTTGTAAAAGTATAATTGAGTGTTCCTCCATTCATCAAATCAGTGTATCGCAGAAAGGAGTTCTTGTAATCTTTCCCATTTAATTTGGCAGATTCAATGAATTCATCCCCTGTCATACCTTTTTCAGAGCTAATGATGAATGTCTTGCCATTTTCAAGATGAATCTTAACCGTATCAAACAGGGGAGAGGTAAGTTCAAACTGCCCGTCTCCCGGGCAAACCTGGTACATGCCCATAGTGCTCATTACATACCATGCCGAAAGCGCTCCGCAATCGTCGTTGCCGCAAATGCCATCAGGGGAATCAGTATAAAACTTCTCTATTTGCCTTACATATTTTGCCGTCTTCCAGGGTTGGCCAACATAGTTATATAAATATGCAATATGGTGGCTGGGCTCATTGCCCTGCGCATATTGCCCAATCAATCCTGTTATATCAAGCTGCTGCCTGCCAGTCAATTTGGATGAGGTAGTAAAAAGGCTATCTAACATAATAGCCAATTTTTCTTTACCTCCATGCAACCCTATAAATCCTTTCATATCTTGCGGTACGTAGAAACTATATTGCCATGCATTGGCCTCGGTATAATTAAATGTTACTTCCCTCGGGTCAAACGGAACACAAAACCTGCCATTCTCCCGTCCCTGCATAAATCCGTTATTGGGGTTATAGACATTCTTATATGCCTGGGCTAAACGGATATAATTTTCATAATTCTCCATTTTGCCCAATGACTTTGCCATTTGCGCGATACACCAATCATCGTAGGCACATTCCAGTGTTTGCGAAACTGACTCCCCGCTTTTATCTGCCGGCACATATCCATATTCCCTAAGGGCAGGCAAACCACGCATATCGGCATCTGCACTGTGCTTCATAGCAGCAAATGCTTCGTTAGCATCAAATCCTCTAATGCCTTTCTGGTATGCATCTGCAATTATCGAGACTGCATGATAACCTATCATGCAATTTGTTTCGTTGGCAGAAAGTTCCCATACAGGCAAATACCCTCCCTGTTCATATTGCTTTAAAAATGTTTGTATGAACTGCCGGTCGATTGCAGTATCTATAATCGTCAGCAGGGGATTTAATGCCCTATATGTATCCCATAAGGAAAACACCGAAAACATCTTAAAATCTTTTACAACATGTATTTTGTTATCTCTTCCCCTGTATTCTCCATTTACATCAGTATATAATTCAGGGTCAATGGCAGTATGGTAAAGCGCAGTATAAAATGTAGTAATAAGACTATCGTTCTTTGATGTTACTTCTATTTTATTCAAGTAATCATTCCATGCTTTTTGCGTTTTTTTCAGTGTTCCATCAAAATCCCATGCTGGTATATCGTGCTCTAAGTTTTGTTTTGCATTTTCTATGTTTACTGCTGAAATGCCAATTTTGACAAGTATAGTATCACTAGGCGGAAAGCTAAATATGGTTTTAATATCTTTTGATTTTAAATCTTTTCTAAAATCGAGTAATGAATCATTTCTAAATAACATTGTATTTATCATTGGCTTGGAGAACCGTATATCAAAGTAAACCCATCTGTCTTTTGCCCATGCCTTTGATTCACGATAGCCGCAAACCTCAGTATCGCTCACCCATTTAAATTCTGAGCTTATTACTTCGTCCCTATGCTTCAAATCAAGAACAATCATATATTCATCGTCTCTTTTATAAATATACCTGTGCATTCCTGCATACTGACCTACTGTTAATTCTGCTTTAATATTGCCATTTTTCAGAACTACTGAATAGTAACCCGGTGATGCTTTTTCTTGAGAATGGGAAAAGGGGGAAAAATATGAACCGATTACTTCAAACGTATCATTAACTGTAATAGGTTCTTTAGGTACCGGCATCAGCAATATATCTCCATAATCCGAACACCCTGTACCACTTAAATGTGTATGTGAAAACCCATAAATAATAGAATCAGAATAATGGTAACCTGAGCAGCCATCCCAGCCTGTAAGGCGGGTATCGGGGCTTAACTGCATCATTCCAAATGGGTAGCAAGCGCCTGGAAATGTATGCGCATGGCCACCTGTGCCTATAAAAGGGTTTACATAGGATAAAAGGTTTTTTTGCTGGGCAAAAGAAGTAGTAACAAAAAAAAGTAAAAGGATAATTATTTTCAGACAAAGTTTCTTTTGCATCTTGAAATAATTGCTTTAGCGAAAGTACAAGTTATATTTGTGTAAAAGAATATATAATAACAAACAAATGAGCACACAAGTTGTTTACGATTTTGCCGATGCCATCAATGAGCATAATGTTGAGCTGATAACAGGCATGATGACAGATGACCATACTTTTATTGATGCGCATAATAATAAAGTAACAGGCAGGGAGACCATGAAAAATGGCTGGGCGATGTATTTTCAATGGTTCCCTGATTATAAGATTGAAATTGATGAAATATATGTGAATGGCGACAGCATTGCAGCGCTGGGCTTTGCAAGCGGAACATACAAAGGTATTGCTGCAAAGGATAATATAAACTATTGGAGGTTACCTGCCGCATGGAAAGCAGTAGTTGAAAAAGGTAAAATAAAACTCTGGCAAGTATATGCCGATACCAGGATTCCATTTGATATAATTGAGAGGAATAAATTATAACGGCTACATAGCAGCCTGGAAGTGCAGAAAGAAGCCATGCTGGCCAAGCCCGTTAAAGGAGTATTCAAACCTCCAGATGAGGTCGTAATACGCCACCAGGTCAATACCGAAGCCATTACCCCATAACGGCCTGTTGGCAAGAAAATCATTTATTACATAAGGGTCAGGTGAGGTTAAATACCCCCAATCGGAATAAGCTGTGAGGTAAAGAGCATAATAGGCTTTATTAAACTGCCTGAGACCAAACAGCGGCAAGTTTTGAACCGGAACATTTAAGAACCTGAATTTTATTTCATTTTTTACAAGCATATAATCGTTCCCGTCAACCACATAGTCTTCATATCCTCTTACAAAATCGTTGGAATAGCCTAAGCCAAGCTGCAAATAATAGGGTTGAGTAGCATTATTTGAAATTTTTCCTTCCGCCATCGCCTCATAATAGAAATAATCGGAGATTGTCCAGTACTTATGTATAGCTGTCTGTACGTAAATTATATTAAAGGGATGATTCAGTATGCCCAGTCCGTAATCATTCAGGCTGAAATCTATATAATAACCTGAAAGAGGGTAGGCAGCATAATTCCGCAAATCGCGACGGAAGAAATATTTTGCCCCAAAGAAATTTGCAGTGGCGAGGTTATAGGGTAAATAATCAGTTGTGATTTTAAGAATAGTATCATTTACAGTACATGAGTGGAAATTTAATTCGAGGTAATGTATATTGTATAAACCCTGGCGATAGGTATAATCTACCCTTGCAGTATATTCCTGGCGCAATGTATTTTCGGGGGTGCTAAGGAATGTAAGTATTCCGCCTATGGAAGTGTAGGCTATTTCTTTATTCTGCGATGAAGTAACTGAAAATTGCAGGCCGCCCTTTTGATGCTTATCGAGGTATGGTATAGAGTAACTTAACCCATACTGGTGGGTATAACCAAGCTGAAAACTCACCTTAAGTATCTGCCTCAGGCCAAGGGTATTATTATCAGCCAGGTATAGGCCATAGTCTATTTTATCAAGGCTCCTGTGGTCCTGGTCCCACCACACATTAAAGTTCCGTTCTTCAATCTGGAATATAGGAGTAGGCCATAAATACCACCGTTCCTCTACACTAATGGTTACAATTGTTTGCCCGGTTGAAAGATGCACCGTATCAATGGTAACAAAGTTGAATAAGGCCGTATTCATCAGGTTGTCTTTTGCCCTCGCTGCTATGGCAGGCCATTCGCTTGTTTTTATCGTATCGCCCTTCTGAAAGGTAAGCTCCCTGCGCAATATGGAAGATTTTGTTTTGAAATTCCCGTCAAAGTAGATATCAGAAATAACGAATTTTTTTGTTGAAGTTGTATCCTTAATCTGGCAGCGGCCAGGGATAAAGGATGAAGAAAGCAATACTATAACAAGAAAACTGTGAAGGTAAAATTTCATTACCGTTTAAGTATTGAGGTAACGCATCAGCGCATCGTAGCGGTCTTTTATGGCAGTATTTTGTACACTTTGCGAAAAGGATGCTTTTACTGTATAGCCAAATCGTTCGAAGGTCTGTAACACTGCGGAAACATCATTCACGCTGAGTTTGATGGTAACATCTAGTTCAGTGGAATTAGTCCTGGGGGTAAGGAAGAGGCTTAAAATTTTTGCCCCGTTGCTTTCGGCAATCTGGGCTATCTGCGATAAGGAATAATCACGCTGGTGCAACTCCAGGACAATAAGGCTTCCGGGTTCCTGCGCGGCAGTTAACTGAGAAAAGTAGTCGAGCAATTTTTGTGAAGTAACTGCGCCAACATAATGCTCCTTGGAGTCAATAACAGGAATAATTGAAATTTTAAGAAGCGCGTACATTTTAAGCACATCATAAGCATGGGCATGGTCGTAAACAAATGGCTTGCCGAGCAAACGCTTCATTTTACTTATGGACTCACTTGGGGCAATATTATCCAATATTTCCGCTTCTGATACAATGCCAATATATTGTGTTTTATCAATTACGGGCAGGTGAGATACTTTAAACTCATCCATCCAGTCAAGCGCTTTCTGGGCGGTATCATTCACTTTAAGCGGTGGAATATCTATACTTATAAGGTCTTTCGCCAGCATACTCATTACTATATCTTTGTCAAAACTACAATTTTTACCAACACTGCCTAATCAGAAGAATGCCCTTACCTGTGCAGTACCCGTATTAACAATATTGGAACCCGGGCTGGAGCGCCCTGTGTAAGATACGTTTAACTGTATGTTTTGCGAAATATTGCACTGATAGGTGAGGCCCCAGGTAAAGTTATTGCCTATGTTCAATCCCTGTAGCATTTCAAGGCCAGCCGGGGTATTGGCTGATTCATTATATATGATTTTAACATAGTTGACATTCGCCAGCAAGCTGCCTTTGTTCAATACATTGTATTTTAATTCAGTGCCATAGGTTTGCTGGAGCGATTGCCCTCCGCCCAGTTCAACCGAATTAAATTTATCGGCATAGGTGAAGATGCCCGATAACCGGAAAGCGGTGCTTGGCTGATAGCTTAGCTTAGGCTGGGTAATTATATAGGCGATGTTAAAATTGTTGGTTGAAAAATAATTTGAATTGCTAATATCATTGCCAATTTTTTCATCCATTTCTATCATCCATTTGGTTGTAAGGTTGCAGCGTCCATGCAATTCATTGTATTTGTTTTCCCTCGATTGCGTTCCGGTTTCCTCTAATATGGTTTTGGTAATAAGGTCATTGTAGCTGTAATCTCCACCGAATTTCGGGCTTATCTGGTTGAAGAAAATAGTATTGCGCAGCGATGTATTGAGGCCGACAACACTGGTATCGTTAGCCCTTTGAATCAATGGGTCGTAGGCATGCAGGAAATTACCCGATGTTGTTTTCTGGTCGGTATGAAAGGCCAGTTGCTCTGAAAAAAGCGAGATGAATGAACGTATATCTTTTTTATTACCCCATATTGCCGATGGCATAAGGTTGAAAGTCTCCGTTACTCCGCTGGTATAGGTTTTAATAAACTGGTTGGTGGGAGTATAAACTCTTATATAGTCGGCCTCATCAGGGAAAGGAGCAATATAGAACTCATTAAGTTCTTTTATTCCGTCATGGTTAAAATCGGTCCATGCATATACGCCTTGCCCCTGGGCTACCTCTACATAGGTATAACTTTCTTCCTGCTGCAAACCAGAGCCTGCCTGGTAAAAAGTGCTGCTGCGAATGAACCCGTGAGCAGCACTCAGGTCATATTGGGCCTGCCCGGTAAGTGCATTTACCGGTTGCTGGCCATTGGCAAGCGAGGTGTCTAATACAGTAAGAATATGATAAGTTACATTGGCTTTAAAACGGCTCTTGGGGTTTTTAAGCATATTAATATCAAACGAAAGATTACGCGAGAAAAATGATTTAGTCATCTGGTCGCTCAGGGGAGCCCAATCCGTTCTTTCCTGGTAGTTTACTCCGTAGCTCAGTTTGCCTGTATCGGCAGAACGGATGAAAGTGTTCCACTGGTAATATTGAAATGTAGATGACTGTTGAAATAAGCCGGATGAATTGGTAACTATGCTATCGGTATGCCTTGAACGGAAAATATCATTTTCTGTTCCTTCGCCGACTCCCACTACCCAATGCAATATTTTATAAGAAATAGTTCCAGATTCTTTGTAATAATTGCTTGTAGTTTCGAGAGATTTGGTATTCAAAAGCGAGCCATTAAAATCGAATGTGAATTTCTTTTTCTTCAGTTTAACAAGAGCTGTTTGCCTTGTCGCGTTATAAATGCCGCCTTCGAGGAAAGCCTGGAAATTATAACCCAGCAAATCTATTTTGTTTCCGAATGTTATGCCTGCGCTTAAAATATGCTGGTTATCATAAATGCTGTCGCTGCCAAGGTTCCAGTCGCGGGCAAATTCAACAGGCCTGTAACGTTCGATGGGTGAAAAATCTTTCTGGACTCCCTCATAACCCAAATCGGTTGTTACCCTCCATGCGTTGGCCTTATGTTCAATAGTATCCTGCAGATACTGAACATTCTTAAAATCAAAATTCCCTGCAAATCCTGCGTCAGGGCCTTTATCAAGGGTAGAAAATGTATTTATGTTATTATTGGTCAGCGCCAGCTCCGTTGTAATGGTTGTGTGTGCATCCAATCTGTAATCTCCGCCCAATGTTACCATTTGTTTTTGTTTCGGGGTAATTAAAAGAATTGCCGGTATGTAATTTCCCTGGTGAACCCCGTTTACAGGGGCAATCCATTTGAATACCTTGCCATTGGCCGCGGAAGGAATTTGCACATAGTCGCCCTGGCCCTGTGTAACCTGTGAAAAATTCACATAATAATATTGTGCCTTATTAATGGAATCGGTTGTATAAACAAAGACCCCTGTATCTTTAACTCCGAGAACAATGGTATCTGTTTTACGGTAAAGTACTTGTGTGCCGTTAAATGATGTGTCCCTGGCGCCGGAAACAAGCGCATTTTGGATATTATTGCCAATGGATGATAAAAACTGCTCCTGCTGCCCACTTAAAGATTGCTGCAGAGGCTGTGATTTGGCGTCCTGTTCCGAATAAATATTAAACCGCAAATTCATATTGTCATGGTGATATTCTGTTCCCGCGAAAATCAGCGAACGCACATAATACTGGTCACTGTATTGAAACTCTACAATAATACGGGTGCTTTGTGTGATGAGGTGCTTTGGTGTAAAGGTAATCTGGGCCACGTTATAATCAATAGTATAATCGTTGTTCTGGCCGCGTTGCATAAGCTGCCCGTCCAAATAGACTTTTTCAGTGCCCGATAATACAACTATATATGTTTCGCCGTTAGGACCTGTCAACAGATAAGGCCCGAGGTTGCCGTCAATGGGAGTAATCTGGTCGCTGGCAAAATCGCCTTTTGATATGGCGGCTCCGGCGGTTACTTTCATATAATCTGCTTTGCTGCTGTCTTTTACCGGCCCGACAATAAATCGTGTTGAAAACAGCCCGCCTTCTGCCTTTTTATAGAACTTCATAAAATAGCCGGTTGGGCTTGCCAGTTCATAATCACCCGCAATAAGGCTGGTGTTTTTATTGTAAAGCTTTATAAATACTTTATCAAAATCCTGCAAAGTGGCAGTGTTACCCTCCGGCTGAAGAGGAAGGCTGTTGTCGGTAGCAGAAACCTGCACATTGATATTATTGCTCAGTTTGCCTGCGAGTTGCAAATTGAGGGTTGAATTAACGGTAAGGCTTTGCGTATTGCCGAATGTTACCCCCCTTGAAATGCTTCCGCTTTTATTCAAAGTGCCTAAATCAAAGGGGTCTGTGCTGCCTTTATTCTGCTCCACCTGGTACATATAGCCCTGCATTTGTCCGTAAACCAGGGGATGTATGGTGTGGCTATCCTTATGCTGATATGTTTGGGTGAGTAAAAACGGGAATACCCTGTAAGTGCAATAAAGCGTATCAGATTTTATACCGCGCTTTTTTAGTTCAGCCTTATTAATAATTATCCGGGATTCGACAGGTTCAAATTTATAGCATGTGCTGTCCAATTGAATAGGGGTGAATCCTGACCCTGCACTGACAGACAATGATTGGGGAATTATGCTTAGTGTATCAAGGGTAATAGTATCCCGTAATGACAGGGCAATGGCTTTTTTCCGCAGGTTATTCACCTGTTGCGAAAAGCCTGTAAGGGGTAAAAGCGCTATAAATCCTATTATAAAAAGGAAAGGTTTTCTCACAATCAAAAACTACGAATATCGTAAATAACGCAGAATTTCTATTTTTGTTGGGCTAATCGCAGCAAATGAAGAAAGTTGTAACATACAATGTAAACGGTATCCGCTCGGCTATGTCGAAAGGCTGGCTCGATTGGGTAAAGGCCCTGAATCCCGATATTATTTGCCTGCAGGAGATAAAAGCCCAGGTTGACCAGTTAAATCTTAACGATTTTGCAGAAGCAGGATACAGCTATAATTATTGGTACCCGGCACAAAAAAAGGGCTATAGCGGTGTTGCCATTCTTTCAAAGGAAAAGCCCAGCCATATTGAATATGGGTGCGGCTTTAATGATGAAGAAGGCAGGGTAATAAGAGCTGATTACGGAGATGTTTCAGTTATGAGTGTATATATGCCTTCCGGCACTTCGGGTGATGAAAGGCAGGCGTTTAAAATGAAATGGCTGGCTGCTTTCCGGGAATATGCAGATAAACTGAAGAAAAAAAGGCCTAACCTCGTAATAGCAGGCGACTATAATATTTGCCATAAACCCATAGATATACATAACCCTGTCAGCAATGCCAATTCTTCGGGCTTTTTGCCTGAAGAAAGAGAATGGATAGACAATTTTATGAATTCGGGCTTTATTGATTCATTAAGGCAGTTTAATAAAGAGCCGCACCAATATACATGGTGGAGTTTCAGGGCAAATGCAAGGGCAAATAACAAAGGATGGAGAATAGATTACCAATTGGTAAGCGAACCTGTGGAAAAAGCCCTGAAAAGGGCAATTTTACTGCCCGAAGCCAGGCATTCCGACCATTGCCCCATGCTGATTGAAGTGGACTTTTAAGGATAAATAATTAATTTTTAAGGCATTAAATAAAAATTCTATGGCTTTGTTTTCGATAATTTTTTTACTTTTGAACCTTAAACTTAGAAACAAATAGGATATAACCCGTAAAAAGGGTTAAATGTTTTTCAATATTTGTATGGATAAAAAGTTATTAAAGGTTATTGCAATATGTTTGCTTATGGCGGGTATTGCAGGTTGCAGGCATACCCAGGCCCCGGCTGGTCATATAGCTAAAGGCGGCTTATATTATGGCGGTTCTTTCCGGATGAACTGGACTACAAGCTATAGAAGCCTGTTCCCTCTCAATGTCTCTGAAAATGTTGCCAATAATATTACCACCCAGGTATATGAAGGGCTTGTAAAGTTCTCGGCCAAAGACCTTTCCATTGTGCCATGCCTCGCTAAAAAATGGGAGTTGAATGATTCTACCAATACCTGGACTTTTCACCTGCGCACAGGAGTAAAATTTCATGATGACCCTTGTTTCCCTGATGGTAAAGGCAGAGAAGTTACAGCCAAAGATTTTAAGTGGTGCTTTGACCAGTTGTGTACTGCCAGCCCACAGAACCAGAGTTTTGAAGTTACTTTCAAAAACCGCGTTGTTGGCGCCGATGATTATTTCCAGAAGTCCATTGACAAAAAACCATTGCCTGATGGAGGTGTTGCAGGTGTAAAAGTGGTAAACGATTCCACCCTGCAAATACAAATGAGAACTCCTTTTGGCGGATTTTTGAACCTGCTCGCCATGCCCGGTTGCTGGGTTTATCCTAAGGAAGCAGTTGACAAATATGGCATGGAAATGAATATCCGCATGATTGGAACCGGCCCTTTTATGATGAAAGACGCTGCCAAGGAAGACCAGGCTATTGTATTGGTCCGCAATCCGAATTACTGGGATTTCGATTCTTATGGTAATCAGTTGCCATACCTCGATGCCATTAAATTTTCTTTTGTGCGCGAAAAAAAATCTGAATTACTTGAATTTCAGCAGGGCAACCTTGAAATGATGTACCAGATTCCCATAGAAATTGTTACCCAGATACTTCAGCCCCTGAGTGAGAACAGCAGCAAAGTTGACTATTCGGTTGAGGTGAAAACGGCCATGAGCTCATATTTTTATGGCTTTCTCGAAACAGATAAATTATTCTCCAACAAATATTTAAGGCAGGCGTTTAACTATGCCATTGACCGCGATAAAATTGTTACCAACCTGCTGCAAGGCGAAGGAATACCGGGAACTTACGGCATGGTTCCGCCTGAAGCATTTAAGGGGTATAATTACAAGACGTTAAAAGGCTACAGTTTCGACCCTGATAAGGCAAGGATGTTAATGGCAAAAGCGGGTTATCCCAACGGAAAAGGGTTTCCGGAGGATATTACTTTACAGACCAACAGCGACGGCGGCACCAGGAATATACAGATTGCCGAGGTATTGCAAAAAATGCTAAAGGAAAACCTGAATATATCCGTTAAGATTAACGCTATCCCATTCCCCCAGCACCTTGATGCTTTTCAGAGAGGCAAGGTTCCGGTATTCAGGGAAGAATGGATTGCCGATTACCCTGACCCGGGAACATTCCTGAATACGCTTTACGGAGGCAATGTTCCTAAAGATACTGCTGCAGTTTCTTACCCCAACTCGTGCCGTTATGTTAACCCTAAGTTCGATTCTCTCTATGTGCGGGCGCTTGTAACTACAAATGATACTCTCAGGTATAAATTATATGCCCAGGCCGACCAGGTTGCCCTTGAGGACGCTCCTTATATGTGCATTTTTTATGAAGAAAACTATTACCTCACTCATAATTATGTGAAAAACTTTTACGGCAATTCAATGGATTTCATTGACCTGAGCAAGGTATATATTATACCGCCCAATAAGAGGGTATCCAATAACCCGAATCCTACCCCTTCCATTAACCAGTAAAAGCAGGTAATTTAACTGTTTATACTTCTGTAAAATAAATGTTTCTGACCCAAAGGTTTTGAATAATAAAAGGGTTATGAATTACCTGAATAAGCGTGCTTATGCAGCTATTTTATCATCAGCATATCCAATTTTCTTAGTTTACCTGGAGTTCAGATACAATATCTGTAATTATTTGGATGACATCATCTTAATAAGATTTAATGTCTCAATTGCTTGCTTTTGGTTGAAAGTGGAAGTCATTTTTTTAATATTTATAAGGTCTATGATTGTTCCAATACCACATAACCCGCCTGTCAAAAGATACAGAATTCCCATTCCAATTTCACCAATAATAAATCTTTGGATTCCTGCAATTCCTAAAAATCCTAACAATGTCATAATTAATAAATTTTGGGAATCTTTTCTCTTTCCCTGGTAAAAAGCTACAAACTGTTGTCGCTGCTCTTCGGTCAGGTCTTTTATGAGATTTTCGATTAGCATTATCTCTTCAGGTTGTGCGCCCTGCAGCATCATGTAAAGTTGTTGTTGATTCATGTTGAAATTGTTTTTTTATTATGTATAATCAGCGGATTAAAAATATTATAGAATATTCCTATTGTTGCAGGTATGCCTAAATAGTGTTCATGTAGTGATTTAATAATATTAAAATGTAATACGTAGTGAATGGAATGTCCGATTCCGCATCCCGGGCATGACTTAAATCCCAAAAATTTGAAAAAGCAGAAAGAAGCGGTTTTTTTCTCCGGATCCATAAAAAAAAGAAAAACAAGAGCGCTAAGCCACAATGCTGGTATCAAATATTTTTCCCATTTCATTCGTTTCAATATTTTTATAAAAATCAATGATTAATCAAATGTTCCAAAAATAAAAAAAATTAAGTTCAATAATAATTATTAACCACCATAACTTATTTAATATACTGATTTGTTTAATAATACGGGTTACCCTTTTCAGAAAAAAATATAAGTATGAAATGAGTAATAATGCCTGAATAATCAGCAAAAATGAAAACGTTAAAAAGAGATTGGTAACAAAACAAGTGGTTAAATATAACCTCAATTTTAAACCCAAGGACCTCATACCGAATTTCCCCTATCTTTGCACCCATTTTCACACAAGCGGATGTGGCGGAATTGGTATACGCGCCAGTCTTAGGAACTGGTGCCGCGAGGCGTATGGGTTCGAGTCCCTTCATCCGCACGGGTAAAATAAAAAAATAAATTAATTTATCATGGACATAGTAAAGGAAAGTATTGACGACACGAATGCAGTAATTAAGGTAAAAGTTACCCCGGCAGATTACAAGACTGCCGTAGATAAATCCATACGCGATTACCAGAAAAAAGCTGTTATTCCCGGTTTCAGGCCCGGTATGGTTCCTGCCTCGGTAATTACCAAACGTTTTGGCAAATCTATTTTGGCCGATGAGGTTAACCACCTGCTCTCCGATTCATTGACCAGGTATATTAAGGATAACCAGCTCCGCATAGTGGGCGAACCTTTGCCAAAAACCAGTAATGTTGAACTGGAATTTGAGAAGGAATTTGAATTTGCTTTTGAGGTGGGGCTGGTACCCGATTTCCAGGTGCCTCTGCCTGATTCAAAGACATTCACCCTATACCAGGTTAATATTGATGAAGCATTTGCCGATGAATATATTGAAGAAATGCGCCTGCGTTTCGGCAACCTTACCCATCCTGAAGCATCGGAAGACGGGGATATACTTATAGGCGATTTTGTGGAACTTGATGCCAACGGGGAAATAGTTCCGGGAGGCATTTTTAAGTCTTCGGCCATAAATCTCAAGAAATTTCCTTCCGGTAAAAGCAAGGAAAAATTCCTCGGACGCAAAGAAGGCGACATTCTTACCCTGAACATGGATGAGGTTACCAAAGATTCAGGCGAGGTGGCAGCTATGCTCGATATTACCAAAGAGAAAGCCACTGAACTGAAGTCTGCTTTCAAGCTTACCATAAAGCATGTTCACCGTATTATTGCTGCCGATGTTAACCAGGAATGGTGGGATAAAATATATGGTCCGGGCAAGGTAAATAATGTGGAAGATTTCCGCAACAGGGTAAAACAGGAGCTTATTTCTGTCTATGGCCCGCAGGCTGAAAGGAAACTGCAAAACGAAATGGTGGAATACCTTATGGCCAATACCACTATTACATTGCCCGAAAGTTTCCTTAAGAAGTGGCTGAATATGAGGCAGCATGAGCCGATGGATGAAAAGCAACTGAATATTGAATTCGAGGTTTATTCGCAATCGCTGAAGTGGAGATTAATAGAGGATAAGATTTTCAAAGACAACAATATTACGGTGACCCAGAAAGAGGTGGTAGATTATACCCATGCCCTTGTTCATGGTTATTTGGGCCAGAATGCCAACGAAGAGCATGTGCATGAAACCGCGCATAGAATATTAAAGGATGAGAAAGAAGTAAATCGCATTTATGAACGTCTGTATGATATGAAATTGCTTGACCTTCTGAAAAAGACCTATAAAATTGAAAATAAAGAAGTGCCACGCGATGAATTTGAAAAACTAATGGAAAACGTAAAGTAAAAAAGAGTATATTTAATTTTTTAAAAACCATTGATATGTTTAAACAAGATGAATTCCGCAAATACGCTGTAAAACACCAGGGTATCAGCGGAGCCAGTTATGACAGGTATTCAAGTCATTTTAACCGCAATTTTACCTCTATGCCCACCAACTGGGTATCGCCGGTAATTATTGAGGAACGCCAGTTGAATATAGCCCAAATGGACGTGTTCTCACGCCTTATGATGGACAGGATAATATTCCTGGGCGCGCCTATTAATGATGAAGTTGCCAATATTATCCAGGCGCAGCTTCTCTTTCTCGATTCAGCCGACGCGAAAAAGGATATTTCAATTTACCTGAATACTCCCGGAGGTTCGGTATATGCCGGGTTGGGTATTTATGATACCATGCAGTATGTTGCCCCCGATGTGGCTACTATATGCACCGGTATGGCTGCAAGTATGGGCGCGGTTTTAATGTGCGCAGGAGCCCATAAAAAACGTACGGCATTGCCCCATGCAAGAGTAATGATACACCAACCTATGGGCGGAGCCGAGGGCCAGGCATCGGATATTGAGATTACCGCCAAAGAGATTATGAAGCTGAAGAAAGAGCTATATGATATTATTGCCAAGCATTCGGGCCAGGAGTACGATAAGGTATATAAAGATAGCGACAGGGACTACTGGATGACCGCGCAGGAGGCCAAAGAATATGGCATGATTGACGAAGTTCTTAATAAGAGCAAATAAGTCCTTGAATATCGAATATTGAACATTGAATAATGAACACCGAAGTTCTTATTCCTTCTGTTTACTTCAACATTGGAAATTCAATGTTCAATATTCGATATTTGTATTTACTTTGCTTGCGGCCTGAAAAAGGTAATGTCTCCTTTTAAATCTGTAAGCGACAGTTCACTAAGAATTACATTGCGCTTGCCGCTCACATTCTGGTTTGCCATGGTGAAATGCTCTTTATCCTGCACCTTGTAAATAATGGCATAGTGCTTGGGAAAATTCCAGTTTATGCCATCGGGTGAAGTAAATTTTACATTCTTCAATGCTACAATATCTCCGGGCAGTATTACATCTTTTTTGGGATTGATTTTATTTCCGAATTCATCAACAGGGGTCCAGTTGGCGCCGGAATTATCCAGGGCCTCTTTAACTAAATCCCAGCACTCGCCTCTGTCAACTTTTTGCCCCATAACTTTGTTTACATAAGCTATTACCTTCGCATTAACGGGAGGCAGCTCATCTCTTTGCATAGATAGCATTACAACAGCAATAAATGCAAAAATTATTGCCCTGATTATCGGGTTGTTTCTCATACCTCAAATATATATAAAATATTGTATATTTTATAATAACAAAAAGTACTACTGCGGATTGCATAAGTTACAGACCATTAAATGGTTTTGAGGCTTCAATGGGATTTAAGCCATTTTAAGGTGTTTTATGTTGATTAATTAATGCAAGTTGTGACCTATGAAAATTGGTAGGATTCCTCACTGCGTTCGGAATTCACGAATGTGCAGTGCACATTCATGGAGTCCATTTTGGGAGGGCTGGGGGGGGTGCCCCCAGCGCCCCACACCCACA